>CAZJGV010000018.1:24922-25617 GCA_964545615.1 uncultured Pelotomaculum sp. | reverse complement strand
CTTTCAGCTGGGCCAGGGTGGACCCGACTGTAATTCCCCCGGGCGTCTGCAGTTTAGAGCTCGTTAGATCCATGCTCATCAGCCAGAAATCTTTCCCGTTGTCTTTGGGTGAAAACAGCTTCACGACGAGGCCCTCATATTTAAGTGTTTTTATGTGAGATCCTGAGTATGTGTCAGCTGTGCTGCCTAGCACCTCGTTGTTCTCTGAAACAAGCTTGCCAAGGAGAGCGCTCAGGTCCGCTTCTTTATACCAGCTTTTCAAAGTTATTGGCTGGTTGTCCGCCATCAATGAATACTCGCTGGTCCCGTTTTGCTGGTCTTGCTGCCCGGCTGCGCTAGCAGCTTCTCCGTCAGCGGCTTTCTTCATCGTAAAACTGCCGATAACCGCGTCGAATTCTTTTTCCAGAGCCCTGAATCTCTTTATGGTTTTTTCTGAGGCGTCCGCCGGGACCTGGACATCAGTGGCGTGGGCCCAGCCGTAATAATATTTGCCTGATTCCCCCAGGTACCTGAGACCATACGCTTCCTCCAGCTCTATTAAATTTTCCCGCGAGAGTTCTTTTTTGTCATAAGTTTCAACTCTTCCAACCACGCCGAAGACCTGTTCCGGGTGCTTCGCCTGCACCTCTTTATCAACAAAATAAATGGAGTTCTCTTCTTCCCTTATATCAACTTTCTGCGCGAAATCACCGGGT
>CAZJGV010000018.1:15553-24912 GCA_964545615.1 uncultured Pelotomaculum sp. | reverse complement strand
TAACTCTAAAGAAAAACCGTACTTTTCATTTTCATAAACAACGTCCTGGTTGGGTTTGTTGTTGCATGCGCCCAACAAAACCGCGCACGCTAACACTGTTGCTAAAAACATAATCGTCCATAAAACACGGGATTTCTTCTTGTCACGTCTCATAACTGCGCCAGCCTTTCATAATAATTTTTATAATTCCACAATGTATAAATATCTGCGCGCCAGGTCCTTGTCATACAGTTCCTTGCCGCTTTTGCCTTCTCTCAATTTAGCTTCGTACAGATCAATATTTCCCTCGCGTTCAAAGTCATCTTTATAATGAGGCAGAACTTTCAGGTTTTTTTCGTAGAGTAAATATTCATTCTCGCTGTAATCCACCGTTTTATACAGCATCCTGTTCTTTTGTAGAACACGGGCTATTCTGGTATTGTCACGATGCAGGGAAATCTCGTCTTTTCTCGTCTCGTCGAATATATATTGCGAGCTGTATAAATACAACCGGTTGTTTTTAAAGCTTTTTAATTGTCTGATCAGCCCGTCCAAATCATTGCTGAAATAAAGGCTGTCGATTGACAGTGTGATATCCGGCTTTAAATCATATGAAAGCAACTCATCTATGTCACCGTTAATATACGAGATCGCTTTGCCGTATTTTTCGACAATAGAATGGTTTATCTGGTCGATTCCGATGCCGTGGCAGCCATATTTCCTGACCAGGCAGTCAAGTATACTCCCCGGTCCGCAGCCAAGGTCCAAAACTGTGTCACTGCTCAAAACCGGAACTGAATTAAATAGATAATCCAGTTGGGATTTGTCCATCATGTTGAAAAGGTACATCCGGTAGCCGTAAATTTCTTCGCAATAGTCCAAATAGGCGGCACTGTCCGTGGAACGGTCCATCAGGCGGTTATATTCTTCTTTCGCCCTGGTTTTGTTTATCTTAAAAGATTCATTCCTCCCCTTGTCTGTCAGTCTGAATTCATTATTACCATACCCGGCCAGGAACCCGTCCACTGCCAGCCTTTCAATTCTTTCTTCAATGGCGAACCCCTGGCCCTGCATCCATTCCAACTGCCGCCTGATTGCATCGACGGTAATGGCCTGGTCCTGGTTTTCAAGGTTATAAGCGATGTATAATAATGTCTCCAAAGTATCTTCCATGGAACTGTCCTTCTTTCATTTATTTAAATATATGACGTCGCAAATATCAGGCAGGTTCATAAACATTCTCAGAGGAGACAACGGGCCTGCCTCCCTTTTGGTTTTATAAGGACGTTCAAGTTTTCTCTTTTTACAACTTTATTACATCTTTTATTTATATTTTTGTTATAGTGATGTCGGGGTGATAAATTATGGCGAACATAATGGTTGTTGAAGATGAAACGGCAATTGCCGATCTGGTTTTAATGAATTTAAAGATGGTGGGACATAACGGTTTTCACGCCGGCGACGGCAATGAGGCAATAGGCCTGATTAACATACAAAAGCCTGATTTGATTATATTAGACGTTATGCTGCCCGGGAAAGACGGCTTCGAGCTGATGAAGGAAATAGAACCACATGGTATCCCGGTGATCTTTTTGACGGCAAAAGAAGAATTAATGGACAAAGTCAAGGGGCTCCAGCTTGGAGCGGACGATTACATGGTTAAGCCCTTTGCGACCATCGAGCTGCTGGCGAGAATTGAGGCGGTTTTGAAGCGGTATAAAGCAAACGGGAATGTTTTTATTTTAGATAGTTTGGAAGTCCGTTTGGACGAGCATGTTGTTTGGCTGGATAACAGACAAATAGAGTTGACCACCAAAGAATTTACGCTACTGGAGGTCTTGATCCGAAATAAAAACATTGCCCTTTCAAGAGAAAAACTGCTGGAATTGGTCTGGGGCTATGACTATATGGGAGAAACCCGGACTGTTGACGTTCACGTGCAGAAACTCAGGAAAAAGCTGCGCCTGGAAGACAGGCTCAAAACCGTATTCAAAGTGGGGTACAGGCTGGAGGTGCCAAGGTGAAGTTCTGGCAAAAAGCCTTTCTCTGCATTATTATTGTTTTTCTCATTGGCTTTGATGTGACGGCTTTTCTTATTGTGGGAAAAAGCTATTCCCTGAGCCTGGAAAACAAGTATGCCACGGCTGAAAACGAGAGGGGCGTTATACAAAAATCCCTGGTTGACAGAATTTCCGGCATGGCCGGTCTGTATACGGAATTAAACGCGGACAACCTGAAAATGTATATCAGCCCTTATGGGGACTACTATAAGAACCAGGACACTTATATGGAGCTTTATCAGAAGGGCGCCCTCGTCTATTCCAACTTTCATAATACTCTGGATGACCGGCCGGAATTAGATATTTGGCCCGGCGAGAAGAGTACGGTTATAAGAACTGTGGGCGGGGTTTCTTATTTGTTTATAAGCGGTTATATGGACGAGCCCTTTTCGGATTTAAAATTTGTTTTCATCAAGGATATACAGGATTTAGTGGAATACAAATCTGATATGATTAACTACGCCGTCATTATCAGTATTATCGTTTCTGTGTTTCTTTCGGCCTCTATCATAGGAATGCTGCTAAGGCTGACCGCTCCGGTATGGAAGTTGAACAAAACCGCGAAAGAAATTGCCGGTGGTCATTATCAAAAACGCGTTGAGGTGAAGAGCAATGACGAAATTGGAGAGTTCGCCTGCACCTTTAACAGTATGGCCGATTCCGTGGAAGCACATATTCAAAAACTTACCGAGTTGACTGAGGAACGGCAAAGGTTCATTAACAACCTGGCCCATGAAATGAGAACGCCTATAACCGCCATAAAGGGCTACGGTGAGTTTCTAAAATGTGCTAATTACAGTAAAGAAGAAAAAGTAAAAGCAATTGATTATATTATCCACCAAAGTGAAAGAATGAAAAACTTGACCGGTAAGCTGATGGATATGGCATGTCTCAGCAACGGGAAGATCCACCTGGAAAAAATTTATTTACAGGAGATCATTGAAAAAGTTGAACAAACCTTAACACAAGATATCAATGAAAAAGCAATCCGGGTTAACAAGGACTTGCAAAGTACGGAAATACAAGGTGACAGGGACCTGATCGAATCGTTGTTATCAAACATTATGGAAAATGCTATAAGGTTTTTGCCGGCCGGCGGCAAAATCGAAGTAAAAAGCTATAGTGACGCAAAAGAATTGGTGCTTTCCATTTCCGATAACGGAATTGGCATGGAAGAAGCCGAGTTGCAAAAAATTACCGAGCCCTTTTACCGGGTGGACCAATCAAGGTCCCGGGCTTATGGGGGCGCGGGACTGGGTCTGGCATTATGCAAGCAGATATGCAATTTACACCATGCTCAAATAAACATATCCTCCAGAGCCAACATCGGCACAAAAATAGAAATAAGATTTACAACTCTCTTACAATATAATGATGATTCCGAAATATAAATGTCCTATGATTGACTTGTAAGCGCTTATAAAATAAATATTCGGGAGTGGTTGGTCAATGTCAAAAAGAGCAAAGGTGATTTTAATATTTGCCGTAACATTAGCAATCGGAATGACAGCAGTCATCGGCAACAGCTACTTGGTTTCCATGGTCATGGCGGCTGACGCGGAACAAAAAATGCCGGTTATCGCGGACGACAAGGTTCCGGGTGGAGAACCGTCAGTTAATACCGTAGAAGAACAGGGTCATATTGCATTACTTCAAGGTCCGGACTCTCCGAAAATAGTTGTTCAAGCTGGTAAGGATGGCTCCCTGGCCAACGTTCACAGCACGCAAATTATCGAAAATATTGTCTTGAAAGAATTTGGGAAAGGGCTTGAGGACCTGACAGAAGCGGAAAATATCGCCTTAAGAAATATATTACGAGAAATAGCGCCCGAAAACGAATCAGGGAATAAGTTGTTTGTTCCCGGAACGCCATCAGATGTTGATCTGGCTGAAGAGGAAGCTGTCAAAATTGCACAGAACGCCGTTGTCGAGAAATTCGCACTGACGGATGACACACTTTCCAGGTTTTCAGTCCATGCAGCCTTTAATGTTGTGAATCCCGACCAGCCTGTGTGGTGCGTCACATTATTCCCGACAAAACAAGAGGATTTTGCTGAAATCGGAAACTATTACATTGTTTTAAATTCTCAATCCGGCGAAATAGTTCAAATCCTGTCGGCGGCGGATGGCATAGGCTAACATGACATACAAGCTATATAATTATTATACCAGTTATAGGTAAATAAGAAGATGTTCTTTCTGCCTAATTTTGAATAAGCGGTATTATCCAGGAAATCCAGGTGTGGCAAACTTGGTATATTATAACATAGCATGCCTTCCTATGCCGATTGTATCAACCATGTCATGGACGTTCTTAATAATTTCTCCCGACTTGACGGGAAACATATTATTGTAATATGATATGAATGAATAAAAAAAATATTCATTCATGCAAAGGAGGTTAGTCTCATTGCCAGATAAAAAAGTAAAAATCTTTAGTTCAGGCAGGGAGCTGTTTTACTCAAAAGGATTTAAAGAGACCAGTGTTTCGGACATTACAAAATTGGCGGGGATCGCGATAGGCACTTTTTATAACTTTTACCCCTCGAAAGAAAAGCTTTTCCTGGAAATTTACATGAAAGAAAATGAGAAATTTAAAAAGCTCCTGATGGACTCTATTAACCTGAATGATGATCCCGTAACAGCAGCAAAAAAATTCATAGAGCGGCTCAACGATGCCATGAAAACAAACCTGATCCTGAAGGAATGGTATAACCGGGATTTCTTCAGTGAACTGGAAGAGTACTACCATAAAGAAGAGATAAAGAATAATAATTTCATAGACAACGCCCTCGCGGAATTATTAAAAAAGTGGAGAGCTGAAGGAAAGATAAGGGACGATATAGACAATGAGCTGATAATGGCCATTTTTGAATCTTTGGCATATATCGACACTCATAAGGAAGCAATCGGTATTCACCATTTTCCGCAGATTATGCAATACCTGGTGGAGTTTATAATGAAAGGCCTGACTGATTGTAAAAGATAGAATGGATACAGGCAGTCATATCTGCCTCCGTCTGTATCCAGCCGGTTCAGAAATAATCGAAAGAAAATAAAAACTGCAGATGCAGATTTGCCGTCGGGGTAAATTAGTTTGGAAAAAAAAGTGGCAGGTACTAAGAATATTTTAATGTCAGGCTTAGAAATTAAATGAGAGGAGTAATTGCATGAAAAGTTCATTTATTATCGCAGCTGTGTTAAGCACGTTATTAATACTATCAGGCTGCGGCGGCAAAGCGACGCCTGATAACACAAGCGCAACAAGTCAACGGGTTTTTTCATCAGAAGAATTAAAAGAATATGATGGGAAAGACGGCAGACCGGCGTATATAGCTGTCAAAGGAATCGTTTATGATGTTGCAAACTCTCCGCATTTTACAAACGGAGTACATAATGAATGCGGTTCAACTGTGGCCGGGGCTGATTTAACCAAGCTTTTTCGCCATGGTTCCGGGGTTTTAAAAAGATTACCAGTAGTCGGCACGCTTAAAGATTAAATCTGTGTCAAGGAGACAGACGATATAGTCCTCATTCCTTTTGCAGCCCAACTTATACAAAAAATGATTCCTAAAACCGTTGTTTCAGACTTAAATACAGAGGCCGTAAATTTAAGGCGTAAAACAAAAAGTTGGATCACCGCCGTGTTGGTGTCCGCGAGAGTATTATTAGCGCTGTTGCTTGCTCCAGGTATCTGCGTACCAGCCTTTAAACAGCCGCAGAATTTTTTTACTTTTCGTTGATGCCGTGCTTGATGATATCGATGTATTGATTATATATGTCCGCGTACTTGCTCACAAGTTCATGTAAGTTGTCCACCCCGGGCTTGTAGTCCTTAAAAACCATAAGCCCCACGTGATAGGACACCATGTGCAGCATATCTATAATCATTTGAGGCTCAACATCCTTCCGGATGTTGTCCATGTTTATTTTTCCCAATATATGCTCGTGGGCCAGAGCGTGCCTGGTATCTATCTCATCCCTGAGTTCCGGCTGGGGAATCAGCAATGCTTCCAGCATCAATAAAAAGGTGTCCGGTTTCTCCTGAAAAATCTTATAGTAGAATTCTCCCAGATTATCAAAAGCGTTTAAAGATAACATATCCCCGCCGACAAATCGTTTTAGAAACTCATCGGTAAGAGATTTTGAAATATGCTCTACAAGGTACAGAAATAAATTCTTCTTGCTTTTAAAGTACAGAAACAGCAAACCCTTCGAGATACCCAGCCTCTTGACGATGGTGTTTGTCGAGGTCTTTTCATAGCCGTTCCTGGCAAATTCCTCGATACAGACCTGCAGGATATGCTCCTTTTTGCTTTGCTCCAGGTTTTCAAAGGTCCTGTACAACTTTATTACATCTCCTTACTCAACTTCTGTCATGCGTCAGAGCTTACAGGGTCATTATAGCATTTTTTGTTTTAATTATTCTTAAAATTAAGCCTGGGGTCACAGACATCAGAATATTTCTTTGAAATAACCGCAGTTCCCTCTGTATTCGTGCCAGTTCAAAACAACCGGCTTTTTCACCAATGTCCATTAAAAAACGCCCGCCGGTTACCTTTCTCTTCTAACCGGCTTTTCCCGCGCCAGCAGGGCGGCGCCCAGTGCGCCGGCAAGTTGGGATTCGGGCGCCACAACAATATCCCGCCCCAGTTCCCTGGACAGAAATTCTTTAACCCCCTTATTCTTGGCCACGCCGCCGGTAAAGATAATCAGTTCGCCCTGGCCCAGGCGCTCCGCCATGGCAGCCACCCTGCCGGCAACCGAACGGTGGATGCCGGCGATAATCTTTCCTTTGTCCACACCCTGGGCCAGCAGGCTGATAACTTCCGACTCGGCGAAAACGGTGCACATGCTGCTGATCTGCACAGGATCGGCGCCCCGCGCCAAATCAGCCAGCTCGCTGACGTCCGCGCCCAGGGCGGCGGCTATTACCTCCAGGAACCTGCCCGTACCGGCGGCGCACTTGTCGTTCATGGCGAAGTTTATGACCCCGCCCCGCCCGTCGGTCAGGATTACCTTGCTGTCCTGGCCGCCGATGTCGACCACCATGTCGGCCCCTTCCAGCAGGTGGTGAGCTCCCCTGGCGTGGCAGGTTATCTCCGTCACCGCCTTGTCGATAAAAGGCAGGGAAATCCTACCGTAACCTGTCCCAATCACGCAGGAAATATCTTCTTGCGCCAGGCCTTCCCGGCCCAGCAGTTCCTCAAAAGCTTCCTTGCCGGCTTGACGGGGACTGCACCCGGTCGGCCTGATCACATACCGCCAGTCCTTGCCGTTCACCAGCACTGCCTTGGTGGTAACAGAACCCACGTCCATTCCCACAGTTAACATCTTATGATCAACTCCCGCTGAGCATTTCTATGAAAGCCGAGATTCTTGTTTTCAACTGTTCAATATCCGAAGTGGAATAATCAGTTTCCAGCTGGATGTAGGGCAGGCCAAAGTTATCCTTTACATAGCGGCGGACCAGTTCACCTTCAACAATATAGGTATGGCAGGCCTGCCAGGATAAATCCACCACCCCGTCCACCTTGTAGTCGCCGATCAACCTGCCGAGTAGCTCCACCCGCCCCGGATTCGGCGACATGCAGGAACAGGGTATCTGCAGGTACCTTTCAGCGATCGCCTGCATCGGGTCTCGTTCCTCATCTTCATCCACCAGGTATTCCATCGTCTTGATCCCGCTGCAGCTTTCAAAGCAAACCACGCTGCCGCCGCACTCTTCCAGCAGTCGCACCACCTTTTCTGAACCAATACCCACCGGGCACCCGGTCAGAAGGATGCGGGGTGTACCCTTGGCAAAGGGAGAAATCCCCTGAGCGGCAATATTTCTGACTTCTTCAGCAAGCTGATTTATCAGCCCGGTGCCTTCTTCCTTGTCCACGTTAAAACCCTTGACGAAAATGGTGGTGAGCATATCCAGCCCGGTCATAGGCGCCGGGTCAAGCCTGTTCAGTTCATGCAGGTTTTTCAGGGCTGCCCGCTCCCTGTTGCACAGCTTGACAGCTGCCCTGAGGTCCTCCTGGCTGATTGTTATATCAAGGTGCTCCTCCAACCGCTTTTTAAGTAAATAAAGTTCCTCCAGCCACCACTGCAGGGCGCCGCTCCGGTTGGTCCCCTGCGGCAGGTGCAGCACGTGCATCGGTTTAATCTGCCCGAGAAGCTCAAACATCTTTTTTTTACCGTCACAGGTCGTCTCCGCGATAATAAAATCAGACGCCCTGAAGTAAGGGCAGGTATCGGTTACGGCAAAGCCAAAACTCGATTTAATAAGAGGGCACAGGTTGCGCGGCAATATCTTTTCGGCTGCGGCAATGGGCTCGTGCCTCGTGCCGCAAAGTCCGACCGGCAGGGCGCCGGCCGCCAATACCAGTTCCATGGGGGAATAAGCGCAAAATATGCCGACAACCTTTAAGCCGTTTTCTTTGGCGCTTTGGATGCTGAGAGCGTTGTCATTGCGCATATTTTCGAAAATATTCATCATCTGTGGACGCATGTCGATCCTCCTCCGATCTTATATAAAGCCCACCCTACCCTTTCATTATAATTATATAAATATCCTCTATCGTATTTATTAAAAATTTTTATAATATATTGTACTGTAATAATATTGTTTTATAGTATTAAATTCTTTTTTGCTACAAGATTGTTGTAACTGGACTTTATAATACAGCTGAGCACCATAACATTGTGGGCTGCCCTGCTTCAACAGTTTTTGTCGGCTAAATACTTGATACCACGCGTAATAAAGCCAGGAGAAATATCCCCTGGCTTTATACCATGTAAAGACTAAAATCGCTGTCAGCATGAAAATTCAGTCAGCGCTTTTTAGATCTAATGTTTCGTTCATGCTTCCCATGCGGTAGCCGCGCAGGTCAAGTGTGATATATTTATACCCGATATCCCTGATGCTTTTTTCAATCTCCGCCGAGTTTTCCATTACCAGCGGGATGCACTCCGGCGGCACTTCAATCCTGGCCAGGTTGCCGTGATGCCTTACCCTTACCAGCGCCACACCAGCCTTCCGGATTACCGCTTCCGCCGCGCCCACCTGTTTTAAGCCTGCCAAAGTAATCTCTGTTCCGTAAGGAAAGCGCGAGGCCAGACAGGGGTTGGCCGGCTTTTCAGCCGTTGGCAGACCTAATTTTCTTGACAGCGCACGTATTTCCTCTTTGGTCAGACCCACCTCTTTTAGCGGGCTGCGCACACCCAGTTCCTCCCCGGCGCGGATACCGGGCCTGTAGTCGCTCAGGTCATCAGTGTTAACTCCGTCAACCATGACTTTAATGCCCCGTGCACGGGCTATCTCCAGGATCC
>CAZJGV010000018.1:0-15543 GCA_964545615.1 uncultured Pelotomaculum sp. | reverse complement strand
TCGAGTTCCTCATAGAGCCGGCGCCGGCACAGGTAACAGCGGTCAGGCGGGTTGCCGGCAAATACCGGATTTTTCAGGTCCCGGCTAGCAACCGTCAGGTGCTCCGCGCCTATAGCCCGGGCCAGCTGCACAGCTTCCTCTGTCTCATTCGGCGAATATAACTCTCCGGTAATGGTCACCGCCACTGCTCTTTCTTTAAGCGTCTCAACAGCCGCTTGCAGTAAAAAAGTACTGTCAACGCCGCCTGAAAAAGCGACGACAACACTCTCGTATTCCTTCAAGATTCGTTTCAATCGATCGTATTTTTGTTCCAGGCCGTTCATTTCCTGACATAACACCTCTTGAATTTATAATCATTGGCATATTATGACTATATAAGGCTTACTCCTTCAAAGTCAAGCCCGGCGAAAATCCCTGGCGCCAGCAAACTCTTGCATACGGATTAATTCTTCATTCCGGACTTTTCGACAATAGCAGAAACTTTAAAAACCATAAACTTATTGAAATTTCTGTAATGTAAAGGCCAGGTGTTCACGGAGAATATTGTTATCCCAAAGTACCCATCTGTGTTAATCTATGATAATATGGGAAAAAACCAGGAGTTGGTAGCGTGCAAAGAATATTGCTCTGGAGCTCAATCCTTCTCATTCTCATAGAATCGGCTGCCTACGCTGTTTCGATTTTTCTAAAATATCATCTGCCTGGCAGTATAGGTTTAAGTGAAAATATGATTTACAGCCTGCTTTACACTTACAGGAGACTCCCTATAGTATTAGCACTTTTACTATTATTCGCGTATACATATAAACCAGAGCGAAAAAAACAATCCACAAGTGAAACAAAAAGAGTCCCAGAGCAATAATAAAAGGGTGTATACTGTCATGCGAAATTGTGTCTGCACACCCCTGACTATTCCGATTACACGGCCATTTCTATGAGCTCGGCGATGTCCAGGACCTTAAATTGACCCTGCGTCCCCTGGCAGGCAACCGTCTCCTCCAGCAGCAGCTTGCAGTACGGACAGGCGGTGCACAGCACAGAGGCCCCGGTAGCAGCCACCTGCTGTACCCGGCTGGCAGCGATCAGATTTTCTTTCACATCCTTGGTCCAGAACCGGCCGCCGCCCGCCCCGCAGCAAAACGACCAGTTCTCTGCACGCTGCATCTCTACCAGCCGGACACCCGGCAACACCCCTAGAAATTCGCGCGGCTCACGGTAGATGTCGTTGTAACGCCCGAGATAACAAGGATCATGGTAGGTTAGCGTCACATTATTTTTTTTGAGAGGCTGCAGCCGGCCTTCTTTTAACAGGTTTGCCAGTAAGACGGAATGGTGGATGACTTCCCAACTGCCGCCAAACTGGGGATACTCATTTTTAATAGTATTGTAGCAATGGGCGCAAGAAACGATAATTTTCCGAATACCCAATGCCTGCCACTGCCTGATGTTGTTTTTCGCAATCTGCTGAAAGAGCGCTTCGTTGCCCATCCTGCGGGCTGTTTCACCACAGCACCACTCGTCCGCGCCGAGCGTGGCAAAAGATACACCGGCTTTTTTCAAGATTTTGCTCAGGGCTGCAGCCGCGCTCCCGGCTCTGGCGTCACATGAAGCGGCGCAGCCTGCAAAAAAAACATACTCCGCAGCATTGCCCCCTGCTAGCTCCTTGCTGCCGGAGCCTGCCAACCGGTTGTCATTATCTTTGCGGGTTGCTCCCCAGGGATTGCCATACGACTCGATGTTACTAAAAAACTTTCGCATCTGGTCAGGGTAATCCTTTTTAGCCAGGACCAGGTGACGTCGCATTTCGATAATCTTGGGCGTATGCTCAACCGAGACCGGGCAGGCCTCCTCGCAGCTGCCGCACATGGCGCAGCCCCAGATAAAGTCTTTTTTATAGACATCGCCGATGATTTTTTTCTTTAAGATTGCCTGCGCCTGCTCGGAAGCACCCTGCTTGATATACCTCCTTGACCTCTGCTTGAGCAGAAGCGGCGCTCTCTCTTCAATGTGTTTGCGGAAACGGCCCTGTAACGGCTTGGGTTTTACCGGCTCGCCGCTCTGGTGGGCCGGGCACTGGTCGTTGCAGCGACCACACTTCGTGCAGGTGTAAGCCTCAGAAATCTGTTTCCAGGTAAAGTCCTCCATCTTATTTACCCCGAACGTCTCGCCCGCCGCACCGCCCGGATCAATTGGCTTAATTGCCCCCCTGTGCTCCAGAGAGTGCCAGTAAGTGTTGAAAGGAGCAAAGATCATGTGCAGGTGTTTGGAGTTGGGGATAATCCAAAGCAAAGAAAAGATGGCCAGGAAGTGCGCCCACCAGAAAATGGACGCAGACGTCCCGATGACCTCAGCCGGCTTGTTAAAAAAAAAGCCGGAGAGCGCGCCGGCCAGGGGAGCGGGCCAGAGCGTACCGCCGCCTGACCGCAACGCCTGGTTAGTCCCGTGATACAGCGCTTCAGTTAAGACGATAGTAAAAATGAGCAACAGGAGCCCTACCGCTTCGGTATTGTTTTTCAGCCATTCCGGCTTTCTGACCGTCCGCCGCAGAAGACAGCCAATTACGCCGACAATAACCAATATGATAAACAGATCTTTAACAAAGAGGTACAGCGCGTTGTTTCCCACGAAAGGGATGCCGGTGTTAAAGAGCCTTTCGGCGGCCATATTAGGAACACCCGGCAGCAGGATCACAAAACCATACATGATGTAAGCGTGACATAAGCCAAAGAGCGGATAACGACGGATCTTTTTTTGGCCTAATACGTTGACGGCAAGATATTTCAAGCGCTCAAGCGTCCGGTCGGTGTGCCGCGCCGGTCTGCCCAGGCGGATATAACAAACGCGCCGGTATAGTTTGTAAAAGAAATAAACGCACGATCCGGACAAAACGGTAAAAAATAATATTTTTTCCACTACACCATTCCTTACATAACTTACTTCCCGCCCAAGCGGAATCCTAAAAATATGAAAACTTAAACTGCATTCAGCGCTTCATGCATATGAAGGAGCGCTCGGTCCAGCGCCGATACCGGCAGTTGTAGCACGACCGTTCCTCTTCCGCCACCAGTTCATCCTCGTCATCCAGTAAGAATTGCGTACAGTTGCCGGCTATAGCGACGGCCTGCGACCAGTCATGCCGGCCGCCTTTGAACTGGTCCTGGCCTCTTTCATTTTTGCTCCAATAATCCATGTCTATCACCTCAATAGTTTTCCAGGTGAGCATTGGTACAGGTTTCCCACTCCAGCCCACTCTCCCGCCGGTATACCAGCAGGTTGCGCATTCCATCCAGGAGTACTGTCTTTAACTTTTCTCCCAGCCGTACCTCTTCATCCTCCTGCAGAATATAACCATCCAAACTCTGTACTCTTTCCACCAAACCGCTGCTTTTAATCTCGGCCACACTAATGGTTGCTCCCGGCTTTTTTAGCTTCAGCTTGCCCTGGAAACGACCGTCATTATTGGTCATTCTTAAGCCTACTCCCGCCAGCGCCCCGATTACACCGAGACCCGTACCACCATGCTCAGAAAGGTGTACGCCCAGCTTCCTTGCCAGTTCATAGGCTTCTTCTTTGGTAATGATCCTTTTCTTAGTTTCATAACCATAAGCTATCAGTTCCTCCGCACCCTGCAGTTGTTCCGCCGCCACTACGCAAAGTCCGGGGTCGGAGCCGGGTGCGCTGTCTCTCTCCAAAAATTTGCCTGCTTCTTCGATCAGAGAATTCAGATATACTGCTGCAATATCAGCGGTAAAACACATGGAACTATTGTGAGAAGTATAGGCTATATCCGGGTGCAATAGCAGTTGATGGCGGGTAAGCCCCTGACAGCTTCCCCATCTCTGGTTTTCAATAAACTTGATTATCTGATTAGCTGACTCCCCGGTCGCTCCCTGGTCGATACTGTCCGTGTCATCAATACCTACATATATTTTCATCCCAACTACGTCCCTTTCTTGTTGATAGAATATTCCCGGCAGGCGCGTCAGAGGTCAGTTTTGCCAGGAGGCGCTCAGGCGAGGTTTCAATCGCTTGATTAATACCGCGGCCAGCACTCCCCCGGCAGCGCCGAAAACTACGTGCAGCAAGGTAGCATAACCAAACCCCATCGCCAGGAAAACCATTGGAATATCAAGGATAATGCCCAGGGCAATGCTGGCCATCAGTTTGGACCAACTGATTAAGGACCCGATAATGATTCCCACCCATATTGATTCCAGCTTGTTGAAAAATAAAATGGCCAGGATATCCAGCAACACCCCCGGTACAATACACTTGAAAGCCATCAACGGGCCTTCTTTACCCAAACCGAAGACAATGGCCAAAATCCCCGAGACGATACCCATGATAGTTCCGGCACCGAACTTCGGGATCAAGCCTTTCCCCAACATCAGCAGGCCCATCCAGTACACGCTGGTATGACCCGGCACTCCTATGGGCATCTGGAACACAAACCTGCTGACGCTGATCAAAGTTCCGAACATAGTCAGCCTGATCACGTCGGCCAGACCTATGTTGAAGATAAAGTTGTCAACCGGGTTTTCCAAGTTAGTTGATATTTCTTCGCTTTTCAATTCTCCCATTTATGTACCAATGCCCCCTCTTCACATTAATCGGCTGCATAAAACCTGGCTACTTCTTTAATCATGACGCGATTTCCGTTCGCTTTATTGATCATTGCAAAGGTACTGTTACTATTTGAAGACAGGGCAATACCTTCAATTTCCCCGGATTTCAACGTGAAATTTTCGCTGTCGCCTACCCCGCTTACCTCGATGTATTTATAATCAACAATTCCCGCTGAGCCAAGCGCAAAGCTGAGTGATACTTCATTATCGCCGCCGGAACCGCCCTGGCCTTGCTTCAACTCCCGTTCCTGACAGCTCAATTGCCTGATCACACCAGCGTCCAAATAGGCTATGGTTTTATCGTTTTGAACGACGGGTACAAGTTTGCCATTTTGGCTTCCTTGAACTTTGACAGCCTTTTCAAAAAGAAAAGCCCCCCCGACCACGAGGATAAGCAGCAAAAGCCCTATCCCAACGCGCCTGTTAATCATCTCTTGCTCCCCTCGCTATCTGCTTTTTTCTCCTTAAAACTTCTACAGCCACCCATCCCGCCAACAGAATTCCGGCTGCAACAGCCACATAGTTTTGCATCCTCCGGCCTTGCTGCAACGCCGCAAACTTTGCCGCATCCGCCTCGCCCGTCGCCGCTGGCTCGCTTGGGGATATTTCATTCTGATCTGCGGTGGTTTCAGCGTCAGGTTTACTTGTTGCCGGGCTATCACTGGTCAGGGAGATATTATCTGTGGCTGGGTTAGCTTCAGGAGGAGTACTATCAACGGCGACAGCCGGAGTGTTTCCCTCTGGCAAAGCTGACGGGGCAATTTGAACTGTTCTTGCACCGGCCGTTTTGAACTTGATCGTTACCCCCTGGTTGTTGGTGGTCATGGAAAGCGTAGAACCGCCATTTTTGGCCAGCATCTCCGGCGCAATATATAACTTGTAGCTGGTGCCCGGAGCAAGCGGCTCTGCCGGTTCCGCCCAGATATATTGCCTTTTGGAAAAATCAACGGTATCATCAATTTTGCTTAAGTTAAGCGCCAGATCTTGGCCGTTTTCATCATAAAGGTGAAAACACCGTTTGTTTCTTTCCCAGTAGATCAAATAGACAACATTCTTGTCGAAATGCAAAGTTATTTTTGGCTGCAGCGGCACATTCTCCGCATCCATAATACTGGTTCCATCCTCAAGAGTGGCTGACACCAAACCCAGGGGCTTAAAAACACCCTGGGAATTGCCCGTGCCGTCACCCCCCTCACCATAAGCGGCAAAAGGCGGCACGACTAAAAGGATGCTGAGCAGCAGCATGAACAACCCCGCTCTTTGCCATGTATTTCTAAGCCTCATAATGCTCCTTCCCTTTCCTGTGGCCTTGCGTCAGGCGGCTGTTTCCGGCGCCCGGCTGGTCTAACGTAAATTCTGCAGCGACTGAACCTGCAGGCTCAGGCCATAGATGTATATTAACGGCAAAATACTTACCGTTATACTTACGCATAGCGCCGCCAGATCACAGCGGCAAAAGCGCAGTTTTTTGGTCCGGCTGTGGTGCGGGCCGCCCGTGTAGCACCTGCTTTCCATCGCCGCGGCCAGATCGGTGGCCCGCTGCAGCGAACCCACCACCAGAGGTATAAGCACCGCCAGAGAAGTTTTCAAACACACCAGCTTCTTTGGTGATGTAAATGGCGCGCCGCGGGACTTCTGGGCCCTGGTGATGGTCTCCGCCTCCTCCAGCAGGGTGGGGATAAACCTCAGAGAAATGGTAATCAACATGGCAAACTGGTTTACCGGCGCCCCCAGGCGGGCCAGAGGCGCGAACAGGGCTTCCAGCCCTCCCGCCAGCTTCATGGGAGAAGTGGTCATGGTCAGGATAGTGGAACTCAAAAATAGAATGAGCAGGCGCAAAAAAGTTGACAAGCCCCGGTATACGCCTTCCACAGTCACAGTCAGCGGCCCCAGGCTGAACAGGGGAACGCCCTGGGTATAGACGCACTGGGCCAGGAAACTGCAGATAAAAATTATCCACAGCCATTTAATCCCATGCATGACTGAAGACAGGCTTGTTTTCGACAGGTAAATCACCATAAGAATCAGCCCTGTGTTGAGCAGGAGCACCGGCCAGCTATAACTGACCAATATGGCGGTCACCATGGCCAGCCAGCCCAGGAGTTTGGTCCGCGGGTCCAATTGATGAATTATTGAGGCGCCGGGCAGGTAACTTCCCAACTTCATTCTTTTCATCATTTTCATGCTTTCAATAACCTGTCGATTTCAACGGCCGCTTCATCCACAGTCAGCACACCGGTGTTTATCGGCAGTCCCCTCATTTTTAAATTATGCAGTAGTTTCATATAATCAGGCAGCAACAGGTCCCCGTAAGGCAAATCATCACGCTCTAAGACCTTTCTGGTCGGACCCCAGGCCTTTAGGCGGCCTTGATCAAGCAGAGCGACACGATCCGCCAGGATAATCAGTTCGTTAATGTAATGCGAAACCATAATGACAGTCACTTTCTGTTCCCGCTGATATCTTTTGACGGTAGCCAGGATATGGGCGCAACCCTCCGGATCCAGGCCTGCCGTCGGTTCATCCAGGATCAGAATATCCGGTTTCATGGCCAGGATGCTGGCCACCGCGACGCGGCGCCGCATCCCCCCGCTCAGGCACAGCGGCGGCAGATCCCGCACCTCTTCAGGGGCCAGCCCCACACTTGCCAGGGCTTCATCGACCCGGACCGCAATTTCCGCCTTGTCCAACTTAATGTTATTCAGCCCATAGGCCAGTTCCTCAAATACTGTCGCTTCAAAAATCTGCTGTTCGGGGAATTGAAACACCAGCCCCACGGACCTCCATAACTGCATTCCGTTGCGCTTGTCCCGCAGATCGGAACCCAATACGGATATGCTTCCGGATTGCGGGGATAAAAGTCCGTTAAAATGCTGAATTAAGGTTGACTTGCCGGAACCGTTGGCGCCGACAATCCCCAGAAATTCGCCTTTTTCCACCGATAAGGTGATATTATCAAGAGCCTTCTTCTCGTTTGACGTCCCGCTATTGTATACATAGCTCAAGTTGTTGATTTCAATAACCGGCATATGCTGTTCTCCATTTGCTCCAAAGTAGTAATTTGCTTATCCAGCAGGTAACCGCGTTTTCTCAGCATTTGAGCCAGAAGAACGATGTTCGGCGGCTTTAAGTCAAGGGGCTTTCCCTCCCGGCTGAAAGCTTCCCAGGGCGGGGCGTCACAGACAATACTTCCTGCCTGCAGCAGAATGATCCGGTCCGCCCCGGCCAGGTCTTCCATGTTGTGTGAAATCAGGATGATGGTAATCCCCTGCCGCTGGTTCAGTTCCCGCAGATAGTCAAGAATTCCCTGCCTTCCGGTCTGGTCCAGCATAGAGGTCGGTTCGTCCAACACCAGGTAAGCAGGCCGCATGGCCAGGGCCGCCGCTATGGCCACCCGCTGCTTTTGCCCCCCGGACAGCATGTGCGGCGACATATGCCGCAGTTCGCTCAGTCCTACAATCTGCAAGACCTCTTCAACCCGGCGCTCGATCTCATCCTCAGGCAGGTTAAGGTTTTCCGGACCAAAGGCAATTTCCTCCTCAATGACCGGACTGACCAGCTGGTTATCCGGATTTTGAAAAACCATAGCCACCAGCCGGCGTATCTCCCTGATGTGCCGCCGCTCCCGGGTATCCATGCCGTTGACCGTCACCCTGCCGGCGGTAGGGAGGATCAGGCCGTTTAATAGACGGGCCAGGGTCGTTTTGCCGGAGCCGTTTTTACCGGCAAGCCCCACGAACTCGCCCGGCTTTATGTGCAAACTGATTTCCTTTAAAGCGCGGGTTTTGCTATTCTGAACGCCGGCATATTCTTTGGTTACGCTGGACAGTTGAATCCCCTGCAGGCTGATAGCAAACCCTCCCCCTTTATTGATTTTGCTCCTGCATTAATTTAACGATAACGGCGGCTGCTTCCGCCCGGCTGGCAAAATCTTGCGGCTTGAAGCTGTTATCCGGGTAACCCGACATGAGCTTTTCCGCGCTTACTGTTTTCACCGCGTCACTGGCCCAGTAGGAAATCTGGTCCGCGTCGCTGTATTCCTGCCAGCCGGAAAGAGCGGCCATCTTCTTCGCCAGGCAGATCATCAGCGCCATTTGCTCACGGGTGACCGGGAGATCGGGCGCAAAATTATTCCCTTCCACACCGTGCACGATACCGTTGGAGGCGGCGGTGGCAATATAGCCTTTAGCCCAGTGACCGCCGGTATCGGCGAAAGCCGCCACGGAACTGCCCGTCAGCTTGAGCGCCTTTACCAGGACAGTACAGAATTCCGCCCGTGTGATTGTATCATCTGGTTTAAATGTATAATCCGGGTAGCCGTTCATGACCCCTGCCGCAACCAGCTGATTAATACCGGCTTCAGCCCAGTGGCCGCTTATATCCCTAAAATCTGGCTTTTGGCCGGGTGTCACTTGATTTGTGGTTTGCTCATCAGCGGGTTTGGCAGTGGTTGTCCCACCCGGGTCTTCTACTTTGGTAGTAAACTCAAAGGTATAGGTGTTCCCCAGCTTCAACTCGTTGTTAAATGTAAAATCAGGCCCGATTTCAATGACATAGGCTGTGGCCGGCTGAAGCGATGTGCTTTTGAGCGTCAACCCCAGCGGGGCGCGCGCGGTGATTCTTTTAAACCACCAGTCGGTAACTTCCATGTAGTAATTGTCAACTGTAATTGGCACAGTTACTATATTGGGCAGCACAACGGGCTGGCCGGTTTGTTTATTGTAAAACTTCACATTGCTTTTCAAATTGTCTTCAAAGGTTCTGAAAAAACCGAAGGGGAAATACCAGACCATTTCAACATGATTGTAATCAATCAAATCGTTAAACCGGTACTCCATTTTAGAACCCTGGTCGCTGATTAAAGCAGCCGCCGGTTCACATGCGAGCAGTTTTGCCATGCGAGTGACGCTTCCGGAACCTGGCGCCTCGCCCGCGCCGGTTTCTCCAAAGGCAACAGCTCCCGGCAGGACCGTGATCAGCAGCAGCACGATTAGACTGGAACACCACGCAATACTCCTTTTTAACATATCGTTTCCTTCCTTTTCCAAGGCGTAAAGGGAGTGAGGAAATCCTGTAAATTTCCTCTCAGTTTGTTGACAAAGTCGTCCATGGTGTTGAAACCCGCTTGGCTCCTCTGCTCCGCGTCTAGTAAACTACAGCTCGCTTCGGGCGAAATTGGACCGCCTTCAATTCGCCATCCTAGCTCAGTTCAGGCTTTCGCGGACATCCATGTCCGCTCATCCAATTTCGCAACCTCAGCTTCGCTAAGTTTACTGACGACGCTACGCAATGGAGCAGCTTGTTTCAACACCACGGACTTAGTGTTACCTTAATTTGTCGACAGTCTGTGAGGAAATCCTGTAAGTTTCCTCTCTCCCTTGCGCTTTACAGTTATTTGCGGCGGTTAAAGAGCGTTGGCGAGCACCGTCACCGCTTCCGCCCTGGTGGCGCTGCCCAGGGGCAGGAAGGTGTTGTCCGGGTACCCTTTCAAAAGCCCATTCTTTAGCACCGTGGCAACAGAGTCTTTAGCCCATGCTGATATTGCGGAGTCATCCGCAAAAGTGGTTTCTTCGGAGATCATGGTTAATCTCGCGGCTTTTACAATCATCACAGCTATCTGCTCACGGGTAATCAGCTCGTCCGGCCCAAAGGCGCCGGTGTCATAACCGCTGACCAACCCGTTGGCCGCCGCCGTGACAATGTAGTCTTTGGCCCAGTGTCCGGTGGTGTCCGCAAAGACTTTGCCGCTCTGGGGGGGCAGCTCGAATGCTTTCACCAGCACAGTGGCGAATTCGGCTCTGGTGATGGTGTCGTCCGGCCTGAAGCTGCCGTCGGGATAGCCGCTAACAACCCCTAATGCCACCAGTTTTTCAATATTGTTTAGAGCCCAGTGACCATCGATGTCGTTCAAGGTTCCGGGCGTGGGTGCGACAACAGGGGTTGCCGGCTTTTCTATGGAAAACACGGTATATTTGGTGAAATGATCCACCTGCACAGTGATGGTCGAACCGGATACCGTGCCCCCGATATTGACCCACCTGGCCTGGGACTCGTCGTAGTAGTATACGGCAGGGACCTCGTCAGCTCCGATTTGGGAAGCGTCAAATTGAAACGTCAAAGCAACGCTTTCAGCAAAACTGTAGGCAGCCTTGCCCCCAACGCTGAACTCATACACGTCGCCCGCCACTTTAAAACCTGCGGGAATTGCCGGCGGCGAGGTTACCTTCTTGATGTCAACCGTAACAGAGCCGGTTTCCTTTAGAGCATGGGCGGGTATGACCACCCTGGCCATGTCGCCCAGGCTGACTGTCGCCCCTACAGCCGGGTCAACAGAGGCGCTCCCGGTTGTAGAGGCGGGGCCGTTGGTGGTAACAGAAGCCCCGCCGCCGCCAGGGGAGCCGGAGCTTCCCGCCACGGTAAAGGCAACTTCTTCGTCTTTGTTGCCGTTGCTTTCGCCAAGTGTATGCCCGTTATTTGCCGTCAAATTTTTGCTAATGATGATTTTGTAGGTTTTCCCGGAAGTCAGATCGCTCTTCGGGCTGATGAAGATGTAGTGCAAGTTATCGTTAATTGTAGATCCCAACCTGAAAACATCTATGGGTACGTTTGTTCCTGTGCCGGCCTGCATGGTAAAACATTGCTTGTTGTTGCTCCAGACAGCATCGGTCGTCACACCCCGGTCAAAGTAAAGTCTGATCGTGGGGTTGACCGGCACAGTGGCACTCCCTTCGATGGGACCGTCATCGGTGGAATTGTCACCGTCGACTGTTGTCAGTGATGAGTTTTCGGCAATGAAAGACAGGGGGTTTTGTCCCGGCACACTCTGCCCGGTTATGGCCCTACTATAGTTGCCTGCCTCATCAAAAGCTTCGACTGACCAGATATACGTGTTGTTGCCCCGCTCCAACCCCGTGTCAGTGTATGACATTATACTGCCAACTACACTGTCTAATTCTGTCCCGTCACGTTTGATCCTGTAGCCGGCCACACCTGCATTGTCCGTTGCTTCCGGCCAGGTCAGGGTCGCCTCGGTTTGAGTTCTGCCGATTGTAACCGCGGCATTGGCCGGCCAGGTGGGCGCCTGGGTGTCGTCACTGCCGCCGCTGCCACCACTATGGCTGGTTGTTACAGTGGCGCTGGGCCCGTCCGTGCTCCAGTTACCGTCGGCGTCCCCCGCCTGCACCGTAAAAGTGTACTGGGTGCCGGCGGCCAGGCCGGTCACGTGATAAGTGACATCGGTTACCGGCGTGGCCGTCAACAGGGTATCGCCCTGGTAAACCCTGTAGCCGGTCACGGCGACATCGTCACAGGCGCCGCTCCAGGTCAGGGTCAGGCCGGTTTTGGTAATGTCTGTCGCAGTGAGGCTGCTGCCTTCAGGCCAGGTGGGTCCTGTATAAGCCGGCAACAACAGTTTCTGGATCACGGTGGCGTCACTATAGCCGGCGGCTTTTACCACAACGACGTAATCCCCGCTAGCCGTGAATACATCGCCGTCGATAATGATGACACCGTCGGTAACAATATACTTGCCGGCAATTGACGCACCGTCAATGGTAATGCCGGTAATGGCGTCCTGCCAGGCGCTGTCGGCCGTAAAGGTAAGTTCCACATCGTAACCGCACAGGTTATCCGTAGTATCCGCCGTTAAGACCGGAGGCTGCGGCGCGCCTGGTATTGCTGCAGTCGTCTCCAGCGCCGGGCTTTCGTTGCCGGCAAAATCAACGGCTTTTACCATGAAGGTGTAGGTAGTCCCGGGGTTTAGATTGCTAACATCGTAGGTTGTCGCTTTTTCGTCAGCTGTACCGATTAGCTCATTATCCTGATAAATGTTGTAATGCAGATTGGGAATATACCGGTAGTTGACGTCGTCGTCATTATAGACCGCTCCGTTTGTATAAGCAGCGCCATGGTTGTCTTCTGCCGCCGGCCACTGCAGCCTCACAGCACTGTCGCTGAAATAAGGAGTGGTCAGGCTGGCGTTCTGCGGCCAGGAAGGCTTATACTGGGAATCTAGAGTCGTGGTAAATTCGAATTTATAAGTATTATTAATTGGACCGTTGTGGAAAGAAAATCCTTTGAGGACTTCCACCACATAGGTGGTATTCGGTTCCAGGGCGCAGCTTTGCAAGGCCAGTCCTAAAGGTGCACGCCCCGAAATTTGTTCAAAATACCAGTCCGTATATTCCATGTATCGATCGGGAAGCGCGCCGGTATAAGGCACCGGTTCGGTCAGAATATTCGGAAGGGCCACTTCCTCACCGGTGTCTTTGTTATAGAACCTGACATACGGATGGGACAGATTGTCGGCTAAGTTCCGGAAGAATCCGTTGCTGAAATAAATCGCCAGGTTGACATTGTCGTAGTCCATCCGGCCCTTAAGTGTAAAGGTCAGAATCTTTCCGCCGGTGGGGTCATCTGCACAGGCTGTTCCAGCTGCCACCGGTTCATAGTCCACAAGTTCCAGCGATATAATATTATTGGTCACATTTTGGGCGCTGAAGCTTTCCAGGTCCGTTCCGTCAGCCGCCGTGATATCTCCGGCGGTATAGCTGACGGTTACTGTCCTGGGCGTTGCGGCATAGCCGATCGGGCTGGACAAATAAAGCATTATTTGTTTGCTGTCGCTCCCAAGCGCAGCCGTGCCGATACCCTTCGCTGTTCCGTCCACACTTATGGAAAACTGACCTTCTTTGCCGGCCGGATCACTCATGGCCCGGTCAAATTCCAGGGTAATTGTTTTTCCGAAATGATCGGTTGCTGCGGCGACCAGGGCCGTCGCTGCCGCTTCGGTCGTTGCGGAAACACCCGGGCCGTCGCCGCTTTCGCTGCCGGCCGCATCAGAAACCGGTGCTGCGAAAGTGGGCTGCAGGCCGCTGACAGCATAGGTATCGACTCCGTAAACGGAGGTCAACACGGAGCTGTTCTCCTCGTATATATTGCAGTCCGTCTCCCCTGAGTCATCCCGGGCGACCCCCCAGACGAGGGTGAGGTTTTGCCCGGTCTGGCCGCTGGTATTAAGCGCGGCGTCCCGCCAGGCAGGCGGACTTATATTCGTTCCTGTGCTTGCCGCAGCCAGCGGCATGATGTTGACAAACGATGACAGCATCATCAGTGCCGTGATCAGCCAGGCCAGGGTGCGGCGTCTTGCGTTAAACCGCATTCGCTAATTCCCCCTTTATAATTTATGATTAATTAATTAACTCACAGCTTTATGTAATAGCGTCCCCCCTAATAAATTCAACAGCATTTTTATTACCTTCCCCCTTTATGTTTGGCTTTTATTTTAATATCCCGTTGATACCGCAATTGTGTTACCGGTTCCTCACCCAAACTGATACCCCAATCCTTGCCTCGATCAGCTCGGAGGATTACAAATGCTGCCGGCAACAGTTTATTAGTGTTACACCCTGCCAAAATACATTTAGACACATCTCATCTTGTTATACATGTTTTTGTTAACTTGTTTCACCCCCAATAAAAAACGTCGAATTGCTTTATTTGCAATAAAGTCCTGTTGGGTGGATGCATAAACTCTTGTTTGATAGTATAAAACCTTGCGCTTGTAAAAATTGAGCCGCCACGATCGGGCATAAACACCATATGTCTTTAGGTATTTTTATTGTAGCATAATACAACATGATTAAAAAGAATAAAAGTGATTATTCTATCATGTCATGTATGTTTATGTTTAGTAATGCCTGATATAATTATTGTCATACAGCAACCTGATCAGATAACCAAATATTGTTTATTGCCAGAAATTATGGCATAGTCTTTACTGGGGAGGTGTCCTGTATCCATGAACTTTAGTAGTCGCTTGAAACAGATTAGAGAAAGCCGGATGCTTTCAACCTCCAAGTTGTCCAAACAAGCCGGCCTGAGCCAGTCGTTTGTCTGGAGGATTGAATCCGGCGAAAAACAGCCGACCCTTGAAACCCTGAGGAAACTAGCCCAAGGACTGGGGATGAGTATAGGCGAGTTGCTCGGTGAGGAATTGATGAGTGGACCTGAATCGCCAAGGATCAACCGGATCATCAATAACATACGAAAACTCCCGGTCGAACAGACAGATGCGCTTGATTTGTTTGTCGCCTCGCTTGCCAATGGACACGCGGCTGGGGAAAATCCATTAACACTGCTGAATATTAAACTCAACCACTCTGATCAGGATGATTTTGCAATTGAGCTGACCTTCTCTGCCAATGTTTCTGCCATCATGGATCACAGAATCCCGGACGGCACCAAGAGGAATATGGCGGGCTTCCATCTGTTTGACGATGGGATGAAAGAAGTGCCCCTCGATGTTATACCCGGAAACAAAAGAATGCTAGGGCAAAAAGCTGAAAGAACCTTTATTGTCAGGCCCCGGACCCGGCTTACTGACGGCAGGGTCTATAAGCTGAACATATCCAAACTCTTGCAAGCAAATAACTACAAATACCTGAAAGAAAATCACACGATCATGTTTTCAACGTACGAAATCATAGACGTAACGCCCTTTAACAAGAAGCTATGCACTCCTTATCTTTCCTTATCACTGGACGGCAGCAATATCGCATCCGGCGACGAAAATGTCCCGGTCAATACGGATATCAAGCTGACTTTTTCCAATAACGTCATTACAAATGCGGTGCGGGAGCATAATCTGCGGTGCTTCTCTTTGGAAAGCAGCAAGAAGCAACCCGTCGAGATAGATGTGATCATGGCCGAACCGCATGATAGTTCCGAGAAAAAAAAGGAAATCATCATCCATCCCAGGCACGGCTTGCATAGCAATGCTGTCTATGTCCTGACCATCTCCGAAAACCTTCAGGGCGGCAATAAAAAGCTGTTGGGGACCGACAAGATTATCACCTTCACCACTGGCAGTGCAAACATCGCCAGTGGCGAACAAGTTGATGTATCGATTGCGTAGATG
>CAZJGV010000017.1:23434-26198 GCA_964545615.1 uncultured Pelotomaculum sp. | reverse complement strand
TTGTTTGGAGACTTTACTATTCTATAAAATTCAGCCCCAGTTCATAAGGAGGTTGTAATGGAAGCACAAACTATACTTGTGATCGATGATGATACTGCAATTCAAGATTTAATAGAGATTTATTTAAGAAACGAAGGCTTCCAGGTCTTAAAAGCAGGTAATGGTCTGGAAGCGCTGGATATCCTGGCAAAAGTTAAGGTGCATCTTGCCATCCTGGATATAATGATGCCAAAATTGGACGGTATCCAGGCCTGCTTAAAAATCCGTGAGCAAAACGAACTGCCGATTATTATGCTTTCCGCCAAGGTCGAAGACCTGGACAAAATTCACGGGCTTAGTGTTGGCGCCGATGATTATTTGACCAAACCCTTTAACCCGCTTGAACTGGTGGCGCGGGTCAAGTCTCAGCTGAGACGTTATCTTCATTATCAACATCCCGTGCAATCCTCTGCCAAAGAGGACGTGCTCAAAATTGGAAACATGATTATCAATACCATTACTCATCAGGTACTGATCAATAAGATAGAAGTGAAACTTACTCCCAAAGAGTTTGCCATACTGGAGCTGCTTGCCCGCCACCGCGGGATGGTTTTCAGCCGTGAACGGATTTATGAAATTGTTTGGAATGAAGCGATACTGGAATCGGAGAATACCGTGATGGTCCATATCCGGAATATCCGCGAGAAGATTGAGGAAAACCCACGCAAACCGCATTATCTAAAAAACGTCTGGGGAGTGGGATATAAAATTGAGTAAGAACATCATGCGGACGAAGATCAGCCTGCAGCTTCTCCTTGCTGTTATCATAAGTTTCTGTTTAGCCGTAGCTGCAGGTTTGCTTTTTGCGGGTTTTGTGGCTAATCATGTGATGTATAGCGGCGTAATCTTTATCGCGTTGATGATGTTTTCATTTATCATTGGTATAGGCATGTTCATTTTGATCTTTTTACTGTTGATCCGCAGAAAAATAGACTATCTCAGCTATGTGTCAAAAAAGGTGCAGGAAATTGCCAGCGAAGGTTTTGGCGCCACTATTGAGATAAAAGGACATGATGAGATCGCCGTGCTTTGTGAAAATATCAATTACATGTCCACGGAACTCAAACGTAAATTTGATTACGAGAGAGAGATTGAAATGAGCAAGAACGAACTGATCAGCAGTGTGTCGCATGACCTGCGGACCCCTCTAACCTCAATTAAGGGGTATATTAAGCTGGTTAAAGATAAGCAGTACCGAACTCCTGCAGAGCTGAATAACTATATCGGCGTTGCCTTCAGCAAAACAGAAACGCTCGAATGTTTGCTTGAGGAACTCTTTGAATATACCCGGCTCTCCGGAAAAGAAATCAAATTAAATTATCAAAAATTATGTTTTAACGATATCGTGCAGCAGGTGGTTATGGACCACGGCCCTCTTTTCCAAAAAGAAAACCTCACCCTGCAGGTGTCCATACCTGAAGAGAAATTCTATATTCGAATCGATCCCGTTAAATTTGTCAGGGTTATTGAAAATTTATTGGGGAATGCGCTGAAGTACAGCCTTAAACCCGGTGATGTATTGGTCAGCCTTAGCCCACAGGACCAGGGTTTGCAAATGACAGTAAGCAACAAAGGCCAGCCAATCGACGCGGCCAGCCTTGCTCACTTGTTTGACCGTTTTTACCGGCTGGAAAAATCCAGGTCTAAAGAAACTGGAGGAACAGGCTTGGGACTTGCTATAGCCAAAAGCATTGTTGAACTGCATGAAGGCAGAATCTGGGCCGAAAGTGAAAATGAAATTATTCGCTTTCATGTCTGGCTGCCCGTATATCCGGGTTGACATAAACTGCCCGGAACAGATAATGCCATATATTTATCCCTGTTTATGTGCTATGGTATAGACAGGGATTCTTATAATTTTGGGGGTGAGACAATGTATGTTTTATATTTCGTAATTTTACTCACTGTTGTTCTGTTTTTCGCCGGTATCAGGATTGTCCGGCCGACACATCGCGGACTGATCGAAACCTTCGGTAAATATTCCAAGTTTGCCGCACCTGGTTTTCACTGGATAATACCAGTTATTCAAGTAATTTATCAAGTGAATACAACAGAACAAATGGTTAATGCCGAGCCCCAGGTGATTATCACCAACGACAACCTTAATGCAACAGTGGACGCTCAGGTTTATTTCAAGATCAAAACAGAAGAAGAATGTGTTAAAAATTCAATGTATAACGTTAACAATTACCAGATTCAGATTGTTGCATTAGCTCGGACAACGCTTAGAAATATCATTGGCACCCTGTCCTTAAGATCGGCTAACAGTGAAAGAGGCAGAATCAACACCGATCTGCTCGAGACACTTAAGAACGAGACCCAGAACTGGGGCATTGATATTATGAGGACCGAGCTAAAAGAGATTGACCCGCCGAAAGATGTACAGGAAACAATGAACAAGGTCGTCAAGGCTGAGAATGAAAAGATCGCCGCCATCGACTTTGCTACCGCAGCCGAAACAACGGCCGATGGGATCAAGCGAGCGGAAATCAAGAAAGCGGAAGGTATCAAGCAGGCTAAAATCCTGGCGGCTGAAGGCGAAGCCCAGGCCATAAAGCTGGTTAACGAGGCAGCAGATCAGTATTTTAAAGGCAATGCTCAGCTTTTGAGGAAGCTTGAAGCGGTTGAAACCGCTCTTAAAGATAATGCCAAAGTTATTGTTCCAGCAGAATCCGAACTGGTTAATGTGATCGGTGAACTGGCTGGGGTGCTTCCGGTAAAAATG
>CAZJGV010000017.1:0-23424 GCA_964545615.1 uncultured Pelotomaculum sp. | reverse complement strand
CACAAGGAACACAAGGAACTACCAAAAGCATAATGCTTTTGGATAACAAGGTTAATATATGATGATCAAAAAAACAGCTGTTTCATGATGAGCCATTACGGTCATCATTTTTTTTTGGCTTTCTCTCTTTTAAGGATCTGTATGCGTGTAAAGCGGGAGTGGTTCTGGGGAATATTATGGATAATTCTTTTTTGTTCAACTGGCTGTGGCTTTAATTTGCTTGGATTTGGTGTAAAATTGAGATAGATGTTGCATGTTGTAAGCAGGTAATGTAATTAAGTATTAATGTGCGTGCTAATCTTCTCCAAATGAAAGGTATTGGTCCGATGAGTAATGATACAAAACTACCCGGTGTCGAAGATATGACCGGACAGCAAGGTCTGCCGGCTGGCTGCTTCTCTTCCTGGCTTCGTCGTACACGGAGCGCACTGGTAAAGGAAAAGGGAGTAAACGTGCATTGCGGTGAGTGCAAAGCCTGCTGCACGTCGTCTTATTTCATCCATATCCGGCCGGAAGAGAACCAGACCCTTGCCCGGATAAATAAAAAGCTCTTATTCCCGGCGCCCGGTCTGCCCAAGGGCAATGTGCTTTTGGGCTACGATCAGCATGGCCGCTGTCCTATGCTGATCGATGGCAGGTGTTCGATCTATGAGCATCGCCCACTGACTTGCCGCAACTACGACTGCCGGATATTCACCGCAGCCGGGATTGCCGCGGGTGACGATGACAAAGCTCTGATTAATCAGCGCATACAGCGCTGGAATTTTAGTTACCCGACCAGGCGCGACCGCGACCAGCATTCAGCGGTGCAAGCCGCGGCAATCTTCTTGCGAGAGCGTGCTGAATGCTTCCCTGGCGGGGCAGTGCCGAGTAACCCATCCCAGTTGGCCATTCTGGCGATCAAGGTTTACAAAGTATTTCTCAAGCAGAACGACGACTCCGGCAAAACCGGACACGTATCTCCAGATATCGAAGCAGCCAAAGCAATAATGGAGGCTAACGAGAAGTTCGAGGCCAGACGTATAAGGTAGCAGTGGGTACGCATCAGCACAAACATAAGACTAATTTAAGACTACAATAATATTATCTTAAGATTGTTTCTATATGATTATAGTGCGACATAGTTCTCTCTGTCGCATTCGGTACCGGGTATGGCGCCCAGGGGGAAAGGGGTTGCTGTCCCACTGGTATAAGACAATGAAGGAGTTGATGAGAGTGAAGTTAAAAATGGGAACGCTGGGGTTGCTGCTGATTGCTGTTTTGTGCCTGGCACTGGCTACTGGATGCACTACAGAAAAAACGACCACAAGCAATACTCCCGCTACTTCGCCCGCAGTTACAAGCAGTGATCCTTCTCCGCCGCCCGCTACAAGCAATGCTGCTGCTGCCGGCTTCGGTGCTGCGGGGGCTGCCGCTGACAAGGCACTCACCATGGATAAAATGCTGGTTTACGCTATCCAGGACGAATACCTGGCACGCGGGGAGTACGAGTACGTCCTGAATAAGTTGGGAGACCAAAGGCCTTTCAACAACATCCTTGAAGCCGAGGAGCAGCACATTGCCGAGTTAAAAGTGCTGTTTGAGAAATACAAACTGGCTGTGCCCGCGGATACATCCAAAGATCATCTTATCGTACCGGCCACCATTGAAGAAGCGCTGAAAATCGGAGTTCAGGCCGAAATCGACAACATCGCGATGTATAAGAGCTTTCTCACTAAAGACCTGCCCGAGGATGTTAAAAGCACATTCAAGTTGTTGATGAGCGGTTCAGAGAGTCACCTTGAAGCGTTTCAGAGAAACTTGAACAGGTAGCCAGTGAATGCGACAGAGGATGGTTCTGAGGAAATGCTTTCTTGCACGGACACCAGATGGAGCAAAATACTGGGTGGTAGAGACAGACTACGGGAAAGAAGGACTTCCGAATTGATAGAAAAAAACCGCTCTTTACAGAGCGGTTTTTTTGCTTTCAGTAGGTGTTGTATAAGCTGTCGGTAAAGTTATAGATGTTCAAAATGCTGCCTGAAATTACTTTATTTTTCTATAAAATAAATTAAACCGAGCAGTGCCAGAATTGCGATGATGAACTGTATCGCCCTTTTCCACGCCCCTGTTGTCATTTTTCCCATGGTCAGCCACCTCCTGATATTCTTAGAATGACAATTCTATATGGGTGGATAGGTTTAGAATAGGGGGGTATCAAGGAAGGAGATGTAGAATATGAAAATTAATTTATATAGGCACTGTCTTGAAGGCTTAAATGGTGTCAACAACCCCGTCCCCCTGACACAGGCTTACAGATATCTTGGGCCGGCTGAGGGTGGGTTTAGAGGCGCCTGCAGACCGCATATTTTTAAAAGCAACTGAAAGCATCAGTTTAAGGCGATTTAACTGGTTAACTTCACTGGCGCCAGGATCATAGTCTAAGGCAGTTATATTAGCTTGCGGGTAGTTCCTTTTTAGTTCCTTAATCATCCCTTTGCCGGTAACATGATTAGGAAGACAGCCAAAAGGCTGCACGCAGACGACATTGGATACACCGCTTTTGATCAGATCGATCATCTCCGCGGTTAAAAACCATCCCTCACCGCAGTGGTGTCCCAGCGACATGATCTTACCGGCCAGGTTGGCCTTATGGTAGATAGAACCAGGAGCATTAAACCTGTGACTTTTCTCCAAAAGCGAATTCATTAAGTTACGCCTGCTTTCCAGGTAATTAATAAAGAACTTCCCGAGGAACAAATGATAAGCTTTCCCGGTCAGATGCTTAAATTTAAAAAGATAATCATAAGCACAGTAAAGGAAGAAATCCAGCAAGTCGGGTAAAATCACCTCCGCGCCTTCATCTTCTAATACTCGCACGATATTGTTATTGGCGGTAGGATGGTATTTGACCAGTATTTCTCCTACCACACCTACCCTGGGTTTGCGTACAGTTGATATTTCAAGCTGGTCAAACTCTTCAACAATTCCCCTCAAGTTGCTTTCATAGTCCTGTTGGTTGCCAGTGGCAATCTGCTCTTTACATTTTTTAACCCATCTTTGATACAGCTGGTCAGCAGAACCCGGAATTGTTTCATAGGGCCTTACCCGGTGCAAGACCCGCATAAGCAAATCGCCATATACAACTGCTTTTATAGCTTTTTTAATGAGGCTGACCTTTATTTTAAACCCGGGATTTTTTTCTGCTCCATAAAGGTTGGCGGATAATACAGGTATGTTTTCAAACCCGGCCTCTCTCAATGCTTTTCTCAGCAAACCGATATAGTTGGTAGCCCGGCACCCGCCGCCGGTCTGGCTGATTATCACCGAGGTGTGGTTAAGGTCGTATTTGCCCGACTGAAGGGCTTCCAGCAGTTGTCCAATAACAATGATGGCGGGATAGCAGGCGTCATTGTTAACATATTTGACACCACTGTCCACCGCATGCTTTTGTACCGATGGAAGTAATTCGATATTGTATCCATCGGTTTTAAATACTTCTTGTAGAAATTCAAAATGCATAGGAGCCATCTGAGGGCACAGTATGGTATGGTTCTTTTTCATTTCTTCGGTGAAAACATTTCTCTTCAGAGAGCAAGGAGCCTTTTCTTTTACCAAACCGTATTTCCTTCTCCTGCCAATTACTGCCATAAGAGAGCGGATTCTGATTTTTGCTGCCCCAAGATTGTTCCCCTCATCTATTTTAAGGACTGTGTAAATCTTACCCCTGCAACTCAGAATCTCTTGCACCTGGTCGCTGGTGATGGCATCCAGGCCGCAGCCAAAGGAGTTTAGCTGAACCAGTTCCAACTGGGATTGGGTGGTCACAAAGCTTGCGGCCGCATACAGCCGCGAATGATACATCCATTGGTCAATAACCCTGACTGCGCTCCCGGGCGGGACCTTCCAAAACGATGGTGGGCTACCGCATCTTCCGTATGATCCGGGATAACGGTAGGACGGCCATGCCAAGGGAATTAATAATCTCCGGCAGGCCATGGTTAATTTCCGGGTCCAGAAAGAAGGGGCTACGGTAGGAGACATCTCAGCCGGGCTTTCTTACTCGGTGTTAAATGAAGCCTGCTCTTCCGGGGGTCTCTCCTGTATTCTTCCTACCTCCGCTTCCCTGATCAACCAGGGAGTAAAGCTTATTTTTTACCCCTCAATTTATAAATCCGTTCCTCCCCTACGGTAAGCAGTTGTTGCCGCACCCGCCACAGCGGATTTGGGCTTCAGGGTGGAACTTTCTCCCCGTTCTTCACGGGCGGTTTATGGAAATTATCCAGCTCATCGGTATCCTTGAATAGAGGCTGCAGCCGGGAAATCTCATGACAGCCGGATACATCTAAATTCTTTAACTGGTTAATCAAATTTGACAGCCGGATGGAGTTATTGGCGCCGGACGCTAAAGCCGCTCCTATAGCGACAAAGAACTGAGCCTGTTCAGGGAATATAGCCTGGCTGTCATTAAGCTTCAGCGTGTCTTTAAACCTTTGCCGCAGTTCAGATAAGAACCACAGGGGGCCGCCGAGAAAGGCGACATTACCTTTAACCGGTTTTCCGCAGGCCAGACCGCTGATAGTCTGATTGACAACCGCTTGAAAAACAGATGCCGCAATGTCTTCTTTAAGCGCACCCTCATTTAACAGTACCTGGATATCGGTTTTGGCAAAAACACCGCAGCGGGCTGCCACGGGATATATGGTGGAATAATGTTTGGCCAGTTCGTTTAAACCAAGGGCATCTGTCCCCAGCAGGGTAGCCATTTGATCGATAAAAGCGCCGGTTCCGCCGGCACAGATCCCATTCATCCTTTGGTCGAGACCGCCTTGGAAAAAAGTTATCTTGGCATCTTCTCCACCCAGTTCGATAGCTACATCGGTTTGGGGGATTAATTTGTCCACGGTGTTGTTACAGGCAATTACTTCCTGGATGTGTTCGATTCCTAGCCAGGAGGAAAGCGCGATTCCCGCTGAACCGGTGACCATAACTGTTAGCAGGCGATCACCTATCTGCTCGAATGCGTTGATTAATATTTCAGCGGTATGTTTTGTGGTTTCCGCATAGTGGCGCCGGTAGTTTTTGTAGACTATGATTCCGTTATCGTCCATAATGACGGACTTAACTGTAGTTGACCCTACATCCAAGCCCATGCGCAATATATTGCTCAACCCCGTTCCCTCCCAATTCAAGCTGTGTTTAAAACTGCGTTTGAAACGGTTGTAACTTTATGATAAAAGTGAAAAAATTTCTTGTCAACGCTTGATTTCAGGTGTGTTGAAGCAGGTAAAGCGGTGAGCTCCAAAAAAATGAAAAGCTCGCTTGATTGCCTTACAACTAAGAAATAGCGAATTAAAGAAGTTATGTAGTGGATTTATGTAATCAATATTACTTGAAAATGTTTGTCGGGGGGGTTAGCCGTTTTTCTAACTCCAAAAGATAGGCTTTAATCTCCAGCCCTCCCCCGTAGCCTACCAGTTTTCCGTTGGCGCCGATTACCCGGTGGCAGGGGATAAAAATCGGTATCGGGTTACGGTTGTTGGCAAGCCCAACCGCTCTTGACGCTTTCTTATTACCCACGCTCTGCGCTATTTCCTGATAACTCCGTGTCTGGCCATACGGGATGGCGCGCAGTTTCTCCCAAACACGCAACATAAACTCTGTGCCGGCGGGAGCAAGAGGAAGCGTAAAATCTCTCAGTTTCCCCGTAAGATAATCCTGCAATTGTCTGCCCGCTTCTTCTAATATTTCGGTTTCAAATATGACAGCATCCCGAGGTATGTGTTTTCTCTGTAAAAATAGATTTGTGATAGCGTTTCCGCTTTCGATTATCCCAATTTCCCCGAGGCTGGTTTGATAGAAAAATATATTTTTCATTTTTTATTTAGCACCCTATATCCTAAATGGCATTTGCTTCTTTTGTTAACAAGTATATCATAAAAGCTCTTGATTGAGGGTTTCAACGGGGGTGTCAACAACCCCGTCCCCCTGACACCCCCCAGCCAAATTTCATAAAACCACCTACCTGACACCATTAACACGAAACTTCTCAGCGTATATTTTACTAAGGAGTTTTTTAATGCAGAAGTAATATTACTGAAATTTTTGTAAAATAAACCAGATAGATAGAGGAAAATGCTGGGCTTTATCCAATTACCTTTATAGGAACAATATTCCAGGGTAGTTTGGCAGGTATTTGAAGAATGGTTATGAAAAGAGGGGTACCATGAGAGGGGAAACAGGTGACTACAATGCATCTTCCCAATTCCTAAATACGGATCGCGGCAAGACCAAATCAAATGCCATTGAAGTGCCGTCTGTAACCTTGCCTAAAGGCGGGGGCGCAATAAAAGGGATCGATGAAAAGTTTACTGTAAACGCGGTCAACGGCACGGCTTCCTTTTCCATACCCCTTCCTTTTTCCTCCGCCCGCGGCGCTGCACCGGCACTGAGTTTAACTTACAATTCCGGCGCCGGAAATGGTGTTTTCGGGTTGGGGTGGGCTTTGAGCCTGCCGTCAATAAAGCGCAAGACCGACAAAGGGCTGCCCCGGTACCTGGATGGCGAGGACACGGATACCTTCCTTTTTTCTGAAGCTGAAGACCTCGTCCCGGAATTTTCGAAAAATCCCGACGGCAGTTTCAGAGTGAGCGCGAAGGGTAACTACATAATAAAAGAAAATGATTCGGCAGACGGCGGATTTACCATCCGGTTTTACAGACCGAGGATTGAGGGCCTGTTTGCCAGGATTGAACGATGGTCAAGCAAAACCTCACCGGAAATTAAGTGGCGGGTAATTACAAAAGATAACATAACCACTCTTTTCGGCTGGAGCGCCGCGTCAAGAATTTCCGACCCTTCAGAGGCCAGCCGGATATTTGCCTGGCTGCCCGAATTCACCTTTGACCGGGGGAATTGCTCACGGTACATTTATAAAAATGAAAACGGCCAGGGCCTGGATGATACGCTGCTGCATAACCGGAACAGGCTCGCAGGCGGAACAATTACATATACCAATCTTTATCTTGAAAAGGTCTTATATGGCAATAAGACGCCTTATCAGCGGTTCAACGACCCTTTTCCCGCCGAATCAGACTTTATGTTCCAGACAGTGTTTGACTTTGGCGAGTATGAAACCGGAGCCCCCCATATCAAATCAAAAGATTGGGAATACAGAAAGGACGCCTTTTCCGACTACAAGGCCGGCTTTGAAATCCGGACCACCCGGTTGTGCCGGCGGATTTTACTCTTCCACCATTTCAGTGAACTGCCGGGCGGTTCGGCCCTGGTAAGGTCACTGAGCCTGCAATACGATACTGATAACCAGGCCGGCCTTACCTTCCTTAAGGCCATTACCTCATCCGGATATATCAAAAAAGCAGACGGAAGCTACACCTGTAAGAGCCTTCCCCCGCTGGAATTTACCTATCAAGAGCCCGATTGGAACAGCGAGATTAAAAACATCACCGCAAACAACCTGGTGCACTCGCCGGCAGGTCTGGATGGACCGCAATACCAGCTCGTTGACCTGTATAGTGAAGGCCTGCCGGGCCTACTTACCGAGCAGGCGCAGGGCTGGTATTATAAGCGCAGCCTGGGTGACGGAAATTTCGAAGAGGCCAGGCCGGTCTCACCCAAACCTTCTTTCTCCGGTTTAGGCGGGCAGCTGCACTTGATGGACCTGGACGCTGACGGGGGAAAGCAGTTGGTCTCCTATGCCGCACAGCCCAAAGGATACTTTGAGCTGAATGAAGCTGAGGTGTGGCAGCCTTTCCGGGCTTTCTATCACTTGCCCAATATCAACATGCAGGACCCCAGTGCCCGCCTACTGGACCTAAATGGCGACGGCAAGCCGGATATCCTGATCACGGAAGACAATGTGTTCACCTGGTACGAATCCACGGGCAGGGAAGGCTTTGCCGGCGCGCGGAAAACTGTAAAAATTTTAGATGAAGAGGCAGGCCCGCACCTCGTATTTACCGATCCCGGGCAGACGGTATTCCTGGCGGATATGTCCGGCGACGGCCTGACGGACATGGTCAGGATCCGTAACGGGGAAGTGAGTTACTGGCCGAACCTGGGCTATGGACGTTTCGGGGCCAAAGTAGGCATGGACAGCGCCCCTGTTTTTGACCATCCCGACAAGTACAACCCGTCCTTCCTGCGCCTGGCGGACATAGACGGCTCCGGCACAACCGACATCATTTACCTGGGCAACAACAGGTTCAGCTGCTGGCTGAACTTGGGCGGCAACGCCTTCAGCCCGGCGCCTTTTGAAATAGACTCGTTCCCGGCCGTTCACAACCAGGCCAATATCACTGTCGCCGATCTGTTGGGCCAGGGAACAGCCTGTATTGTCTGGTCCAGCCCGCTGGCTAAAGACGCCGCCGCGCCTTTAAAGTACATCGACCTGATGAACGGCAGGAAGCCGCACCTTATGGCCGCTTATAAAAACAACCTGGGCAAGGAGGTTTCGCTGGAATATACTCCTTCCACCAGGTTCTATATTGAGGATAAACTGGCGGGCAAACCATGGATCACCAAACTGCATTTTCCGGTACACTGCCTTGCCAAAACTGAAACGAGGGATACTGTCTCCGGCTGCCGCTTCGTCAGCTCTTATCAATACCACCACGGCTATTATGACCATGCCGAAAGGGAATTCAGGGGTTTTGGCCTGGTGGAGCAGACCGACACCGAACACTTCGAGCACTGGGTAAGAGGAGATTCCGGCAACATCGTCGACCGGGAACTGCACCAGGCGCCGGTGCTCAGCAAAAGCTGGTTCCATACAGGCGCGTTTTTGGGCAGGGACAAAATACTCAGCCAGTTTGCCAGGGAGTACTGGTACGAGGAGATGGCCAGGCAGGGTTTCTCTGCGGCAAACCACGAACTGCCGCTGCCTGTCGCGCGCCTGGTCACAGCCCCCGGGCTAAACGCCGGCCTCATTGACCACCTGAGCGCGGGCGAATGGCGGGAAGCCCTGCGGGCCTGTAAGGGGATGAAACTGCGCTCGGAGGTCTTTGCCAAGGACGCCCCCTTGTTTGGCGCCACCCCCGGCCAGCTCCAAAAAGAGTTAACTCCGTATGCCGTGTCCGGCCATAACTGCGTTATTGAGCTGCTGCAGCCCAGGGGGCAGAACAGGCACGCCGTCTTGGTCGTGAAGGAAAGCGAGGCCGTCGCATACAGTTATGAGCGCGACACCGGGGACCCGCGCATTGCCCACAGCCTGAACATCAAATTAGACGAGTACGGCAACACCCTGGAGAAAGCGGCGGTAGTATATCCCCGCCTGTCGGCGGACCCCGCCCTGCCTGTCGAAACCCAACAGGCGCAGGGCGCCGCAACCATAACCTATACGCAGAACCTTTACACCAACGATGTGACTGATTATAACCAATACCGGCTGCGGCTCCCTTCGGAGTCAATGACCTATGAGCTCAGGGGCGTGGCCAAAGCCGGGCCGTATTACGCCCTGTCTGATTTTGACAATATCCTGGCCGGCGCCGCTGAAGTGGATTACCACGAAACGGATGCCGAGCCTCCTCCCGGGTCTGCCCAAAAAAGGTTGATTGAACACACCCGCGCCACTTTTTATAATCCTGATTTGACCGGCCCCCTGCCCCTGCACGAGTTAGGTGACAAAGGAATTGCTTTTGAAAACTACCAGCTGGCTTATACACCTGACCTACTGGCTGATATTTTCGGGTCAAGGGCGAACCCGGCCCTGCTGCTGGAAGGGGGATTCACACATAGCGAGGGCGATGCCAGCTGGTGGGTGCGCTCCGGCGCCATACAGTATATTGACGCGGACGCGGGAGAGACAGCGGCAGACGCCCTAAGCCGTTTCTATGCGCCGGTCGCCTATACTGATCCATTCGGCTCAAAAACAAGGGTGAAATATGACGACAGCTATTATCTATTTATTAAGGAAACAGAAGACGCCCTCGGCAATAAATCATGTGTAGACCTTTTTAATTACCGCACTCTTTCGCCGCAGCGGATGAAGGACGCCAACAACAATATTTCAGAAGCCCTCACCGATGAGCTGGGCCTGGTAAAGGCCATGGCCGTGTCCGGCAAGGGCGATGAGGCGGATGACCTGAGCGGGCTGACTGAATTCACCGCCGCCGGGGAACAGGCCTGGCTGGACGACTTTTTCAATGACCGGTCCTCCGGCGGGTTGGTGAGTACCGGTAAAAACCTGCTGCAGCACGCCACGGCACGCTTTGTCTATGACTTTGACAGTTATCAAAACACGGGGCAGCCGGCTGTGGCCGCCTCCATCCTGCGGGAGGAGCATTTTCAAAAAAACAGCGACGCGCCGGTGCAGATCAGTTTCGAATACTCCAGCGGTCTGGGACAGGTAGTGCTGAAAAAAGTCCAGGCCGAGCCCGGCTTTGCGAAAACAGTCACCGTTGGCCCTGATCTCACTTACGCAGTGACCGAAGCGGACACTTCGAAGCTTGAGCCAAAACAACTCCGCTGGATTGGCAGCGGCAGGACGGTACTGAACAACAAGGGCAGCGCCGTGAAAAAATACGAGCCCTATTTTTCGGTAACGCACCAGTACGAGGACTTGCCGGAACTGGTGGAAAACGGGGTCACGCCTATCCTTTATTATGATCCCCTGGGCCGCTTAATCAAAACTGAAATGCCCGACGGGACCTTCAGCAAAACCGGATTTGACGCCTGGAAGCAAAGCGTCTACGACCCTAACGACACAGTCCTGGAGTCTGCCTGGTATCATAACCGGATTAACCGGCTGATCGACGCTGAGCTGACAGCAGCGGGGAAAGACCCCGGCAGGGAAAAGCTGGCCGCCGGGCAAGCCGCCAGGCATGCCGGCACGCCCGCCACCCGGCATTTTGGCCCTTTGGGCCGGCCGGTACTGTCAGTTGAACATAACAAGAATCTGGTTACTGATGCGGACGAGTTTTACCATACCAAGGCAACTCTGGACGCGGAAGGCAACCTGCGCGGGGTAACCGACGCCCGGGGCAACCTGGTGATGCAGTATAAATACGACATGCTGGGCAACAGGGTCTATCAGAACAGCATGGACGCGGGGCAGCGGTGGCTGCTGGTCAATATACTGGGGAAACCGCTGCGCACCTGGGACGAGCGCGGCCATGAGTTCCAGTATTTCTATGATCTCCTGCGCCGCCCGGCGCAAAGCAAAGTGCTGGGCGGCGACGGCGACAGTTTGCTTGACCACGTGTTCGAAAGGATATTCTACGGGGAGGCGGAACTGGAACCAGAGCTGAAAAACCTCAGGGGCAAAGTCTTTCGCCGTTATGATACCGGCGGGATGGTCGAGACCCCCGCATATGACTTCAAGGGGCTGCCGAAAGCGATCACCCGTAAGCTGTTTAAGGGTTACCGGACCGTGGCCGACTGGACGGACGCCAACCTGGAAGCAGACCTGGAGCCGGGCAGTTTCACCTTTGTGGCCGAAACCGACGCCCTGGGCAGAATCACCCGGCAAACCACGCCCGACGGCAGCGTCACTATACTTTCATATAACGAAGCGGGGCTGCTCAACGGGAAGGTTGTCGAGCACGCCGATCCCAACCTTACCACCACCTATATCAAAGACATTGATTATAACGAAAAAGGGCAGCGCAGCAAGATCATCTATGGCAATGATGTAACCACAAATTTTTATTACGACAAGGAAACCTTCCGGCTTAAACGGCTGGAGTCCAAAAGGGCCGGCGGCGGACCTTTGCAGGACTGGTATTATACCTTTGATCCGGCAGGCAATGTTACGCACATAGAAGACAAAAGCATTCCGGCAGTATTTTTCGACAACCAGAAGGTTACGGGTGTTTCGGCATACACCTATGACGCCCTCTATCGCCTGGTCGAGGCCTCAGGCAGGGAAAGCAACGGTGCAATTTCCTTCAACAGCAAGGATAACTGGAACGACGCGCCCTTTTTGCACAGGTTGAACCCGGGCGACCCCGTGGCAATGAGGAATTATGTCCAGAGTTGCCGGTACGACGCGGCCGGTAATATCCTGCAGATGCGCCACCAGGCGCCCGGTGGCGACTGGACCAGGGATTATGATTACCAGGTGGTAAACAACCGGCTGGACGGCGCCAGGATCGGGCCAAGCACTTACTCTTACCCCCACCACCCCCGCCATGGATATATGACCGCTATGCCGCACCTGGAGGAAATAAGGTGGAGCTTCAAAGAGGAAATAGTGAAGACCGTCCGCCAGAGGCGCGCAGACGGCGGGACGCCCGAGGCCACCTACTACCAGTACGACGGGCAGGGTCAGCGCCTCCGCAAAATAACGGAGAACCAGGCCGGCGCCGGCATGGCCCCGTCCAAAAAAGATGAGCGTATTTACCTGCCCGGTTACGAAATCTATAAGAAACACAGCGGCGGGGACGCGGGCCTGGAACGGGTGAGCTTGAGCCTGACGGACCAGCAGCACCGGTTCGCAATCATAGAAACCCGTAATGATGTGGATGACGGGACAGAAAAGCATTTGGTACGCTACCAGCTGCATAACCATTTGGGCTCGGCCTGCCTGGAACTGGACGGGACAAACGAGGCCAGGGTGATTTCTTACGAAGAATACCACCCCTTCGGCGCCACAGCCTACCAGGCCAATAACACCGCCGTCAGGGCCGCCGCCAGGCGCTACCGCTACTCGGGTATGGAGCGGGACGAGGAGAGCGGTTTATGTTATCACGGGGCAAGGTATTATCTACCGTGGCTGGGCAGGTGGTCGAGCGCGGACCCGATTGGTATCGCAGGCGGCATAAATCTTTATGAGGCGTTTAAATCAAATCCCGCCTGTTTTTGTGATACCAGCGGTTGTTGTTCGCAACCTTGGAACTTCGTTAGCGATGTCAGCACAGTACAGGAAGGTCTGGACGAAATGGCAAGATTGGGAGGACTTCATGGAAGCGAGTATGGTTTAGGGCGCTGCCCGAACACCAGCAGGCTTATGGTTCTGGAAGGGGGTTCTAACTCAGTAGATTTTGGCAATTTAGAACCATTGGGACATACACATACAGGGACAGATACCACTGTGGGGCCGTCAACAGCTGACCTTAATACTCTCTCGGCCAGAGGGGTGCGCGAACACTGGATATACAGCAGGGATGACGGTTGGGGAAGGCTGCGCTACGACGCCGGCAGCAGGTCTTTTGAATTCGCCAGGACACGAGGGACAAACATTGTCCGTTCCACAATATCTGAAAATCCAAATTGGGATCCCAGCGACGCGAGTCCGGCAGGGCAGGCCAGCCGGTGGACATACGGCTCTGAAACAGTTACCCCAGCCCGCTCAGTTCCTGGTGCAGCCCAGCCTGCCAGGGTTGTGCCTGAGCCGGCGGCTGCCCGGCCCGCTGCAGCTTCAGAACCCGCGCCGGCGGCCGCCAGACCTGCGGCCACCGCCGCCAGGCCCGCGCCGGCAGCCGCCAGGCCTGCGGCTACCACCAGGCCTGGTTCCTCTGGTTCAGGGGTTGCTGCTGCGGTTCAAGTCGGCGTATTTGCTTATTTCATGTACCGGGCAAATACAGCGAGTACAAGAGCGGAGAGGGATGACGCCCAAAGGGCGGCCGTGGTCAGCATGCTTGGCCCTATTGGCCTTGCTGCCCCATTGCTGATGGAACTGTCACCCTACCTAGAGCCCGTAGTTGAGCCCGCCGCCAGGGCGATGGCTGAAAGAGCCGTTGAAAGCGGCGCCGAGGCGCCGCCAAGAGATCCGGTAGGAGAAGCGTCATGGTGGCTGGGACGCTTTGGGATGCCCACAACCTGGTCGATGGGAATATTTTAAAATTGGGAGAGGCAAGGAGGGAATGTAATGTCAGGGCAAATTGATTATCACAAGACAAATTTGGTCTTCGGGCGTGTAACCGATAAGCGAGGCCGTCCCGCCGCCAATTTGCTGGTGCGCGCCTATGACCGCGATATGCGCTCCGAAGAGTTCCTGGGCGAATGTATTACAGATAAAAACGGAAAATATGAAATTGCCTGGGTGCCCGGCCAGTTCAGTGAAAGAGGCAATAAAAAGGCTGATATTGCCGTTAAGGTGTTTACGCGGGAAAAGAAGACCCTGCTTTTCGCGTCGGACATGGACGCGGTGAGGTTTGGCGCTTCGTCCGGTGAAGAGATCGATATCACTATCAAGGCGGAAATTAAGCCCGGGGTGGTGGAGTACGACTATATTCTGAAGGAGGTCGACTTCCTCACAAAAAGAATAGCCATCACCGACCTGCAGGAAAATGAACAGCACCGGGATATTACCTTTCTATCCGGAGAAGCCGGAATACAGCCGTCAAAGCTGGAACACCTGGTGGTAGCCCACCGCCTGCAGGCTGTTTCAAAAATCGACGCCCCTTTCTTCTATGCCCTTTTGCGTAAAAACACTCTCCTTAAAAAGGATTTTGCCGCGTCACTGCGCGTAAGGCTGGTTGTTGACATCAATACGGAGGTCCAGCCCCTGTTGTACGAGGCTGTCCTGACTGATTTGAAAACCATGCAGCGTGACGTTGACGCCGCTGTGAAAGAAATGGTCGTTTCCGCCGAAGTAAAGGCTGGATGCAAAGGATACTATGCCCAGCTCCAACAGTATAAAAAAGAGGCGGACAGTTATTACCAAAACGAACACCCGCGCCAGGTGCTCAGCCTGATCGGCCGCTTTGTAGCGGCAGGCAGGATCAATGAGATAGAAAAACTCTTCCAGGAGAATAAACAAGACCCGGGCGGTTTCCTGAAAAGAATTACGGGCGCCTCCTTTTTTAAAAACATCGGGTCAGCCCAAGAAACAGAAGTGTCGGTTGCCCTTGGCGAGCTGCTGGGCTTTAATGAAGCCATCATAGCACAGGTAAAGGAAGCGCAGAATATCAAAAAGCCGGAAGATGTGAAGAAACTGGCGGCGTTGAACAAAGCCGGGTGGCGGGAAGTGCTGGCAAAGTCCGCGGATAAAATGAATATAGCCGGCAAGAAGCTTGACAGTAAGTTAATTGAGCTGCATGCCTCATCCCTGGTAAGAAAAATGGAAAAAGAATACCCGTTGGCCGCGTTTGCGGCCCAACTGTCCAGGGAGCAGAAAACTGTCCTGAGAAACCAGCCTGCCATTAAAAATTTTCTTAAAAAACATGAAGACTTTGACCTGCGGCACAGCAATGCAGATCTCTTCCTTAAAGAAAAAAATCTCACGGCGAATACGGACCCGGCCATGCTGGAAGAGTTGAAATCCGTGCAGCGCATTTTCAAATTGGTTCCACATTACAGCAAGACCAATGCCCTTTTAAGCCAGCATATCGGCTCAGCGCACAGCATCGCTGCCGCGGGCAAAACCCGCTTTCTTGAAGAAATCGCCCCTAAAGCCGGGATTAAACCCAAAGAGGCGCGGGAGATCTTCAGGAAGGCGGAACAAACCAGCACGGCTGCCATGCTGATCGCCGGTAAACTGCAAGACCTGGCGCGTGCCGCCGACCTGCCGGCGCTCCGTCAGGAAGGGCTTCCCCAAAAGCTTGAGGCGGCCGGCAAAGATTTTCCCAACCTCAAAACACTGTTCCAGCTCACTGATCTGTGCGCCTGTGAACATGGCCGGTCAGTGCTGAGCCCCGCCGCTTACCTGGTGGAAATACTGCAGTTCTTGGATAACCGGAGCGTTACCGACCTTACGGCCGACCCGCCCGAGACCGGCCCTTTCGCTAAAACTGTGTTGTTCGGCCGCAGGCCTGATTTGGGTGAGATCGACCTGGGGGTGGAAAACGCCGAGACTCCGGTGCCATATATAGACCTGGTCTGCGAACTGCTGGAAGAAGCGGTGTCGCCCGATCCCGGCATCTCCTACACAGGCAGACTCTCTGACGGGACGGACCCTTTAAAGGGAAAGGTTGCCGGTGAACTGCTGACAGCGCTGCAAAACGCCGGGCTGCCTGTTACAGACCAGGCGCAGGTGTTTGAAACGGAAACCGGTGACGGGGTGTCGGCCGCCCTGCCCCATTATTTGCGGGATCAAAAAGCAGTCTGCAAGATCGTCAGCCAGGGAGGCAATCACTATAAAATATACAGGCTGCGCCAAACGCTTTCAACTGCCGAAGAACTGGCGGCCGCGCCTGAGTATGTAAACGCGGGGGCTTATAAAGCTTTGAAAAAGGCCAGGTATGCTTTCAGGCTTCCATTTGACCTGGAACACACTGAAGCCAAAGCGTATTTCTCCCGCTGCGGTGTTGAGCGCCACATATTGATGGCCGACTTCCAGGCCGCGGGCAACCCCGCCGCCGCGGACATCGCTGCGGAGAGACTGGGGCTGACGGATATGGAGAGGGAATTGATTGTGATTTCCCGGCCCAATACAAGCGACCAGCAGTTATTCTGGAACGCGCCCCCACAGTGGGACACAAACCCTGTTGTACACGGTGATGTCCTGGACTACATGAAAAGAGTGGACCATTTTCTGGACAAGACGGGGCTGTCTTACCAGGAGCTGGTTTTATTGCTCTCACTGAGGTTTATCGATCCTCTCAAAAAGCTTTACATAAAGCACAATTATGACGACCCGTCAGCTGAGAATCCGGTTATCTCAGCCGATACCGCAAAAAAAGAGATAGCCGGTCTCGACGCCGCGTCCCTGGACCGGATCCACCGCTTCCTGCGCCTGCAGAAAAAAACCGGCTGGAAATATGCAGTCCTGGACGAAATTATTTGTCAGAAAAGGCTCGGCCTGGGCGGGCTCAACGACGACTGCCTGGTCAAAGCCGCTGATTTAGTTAAACTGTCCGAAGAAACGGGGATTAAACTCGACGAGCTGGTAGGTTTTTACGGAGATCTGCCCCATCAAGTGTTGAATGATGAAGCTCCCGTGCCGCTTTACCACCAAGTATTCCTGAATAAGGCCAGGGCCGGGTATATCGACGAGGGCTTATTGCCTGAAAAGATTGACGGTACTCAGCCTTTGAGCAGCTGCAAAACCAGCGTCTCGGTCTGCCTCCAAATATCTGAACAGGATTTTGACAGGCTGTCACCGGACCTTCCGGACGGTAGCCTGAGCTTCGCCAACCTGAGTTATTTGTTCGCGGCTTCCCGGCTGATGCGTAAACTCAAACTAAAGGCGGAGGATTTAGTGATCCTGGCCAAACTGACCGAAATTAATATCCAGGATTCACCGCAGGCCACTGCGGCATTCGTGGAATCCGTCAGGGCAAGTCAAAAATTCGCGCTAAAGCCTGCTGATATTCTGTTCATGCTAAGGCACGAAGCGGCTGACCCGGCCGCGCGGGAATTGCAGGACGAAAAAATCAAACAGGTGCTTGAGCTGGTGCAGGCCGGTTTTCAGACTGCCTTTGCCGTTAACCGTTCCCCCTACGATCCGGGCTTAACCCCGGATGAGCAGAAGGAAAGCCTGCAGGCCCTGCTGTCAAAGCTGGTCGGCATAGAAGAGGCTGATGTCAAAACATTAATCAGTTTTATTGACCGTGAATGGACCTCAGCTGCAGACGCCAAGGTTTTTGTCAATGACAAACTAGGACGGGAAGGTCTTGATACCTCCGCCGTCAACAGCCGGATCGACCTGCTGGCGGCGGCGCCCGGGCCGGACGACAGTGCCGGAGATTACAACAACGCGCGCAATGGTTTAATCAAAGCGTTTGCTGATGCTTTAACGGCTTACCAGTTCAAAGCCGACCGGCGGGACGTGCTTGCCGGGCAACTCGCGGCCGCCTTCAAAGCAGGTGAGGACCAAGTCAGAGCAGTGCTCAAATACGCAAAGCTGAAGCAGGCGCCCGGAGCCGGTTTTTTAGGTGATATACTCTCCTCCGACACGTTAATCGATACGGACCTTGCCCACCCGGCGCCCGCCTTGCCGGAGATCAGCCCGGCGGCATTTCCGGAGCAGTACCAGGCGCTGCGCCTGCTGCATAAATTGCTCCCCCTGCTGGCGTCCTTCGCTTTGGAAGACACGGAGATGGTATGGCATTTTGGAAACAACCACGCTTTGGACTGGTTTGAATGGGACGCCATTCCTGTTCAAAGCGGCCAAACACCGGTTGCCTATGAAAAATATGCCGCTTTTGCAGAAATGTTGTCCCTGGCCAAACAGCTGGCTCCTGTGCCCAACCCGGCAGACGCTGAGAACCCGGTCACTTTCCTGCAGGTTGCGGAAATGCTCCTGCCCGGCAGCGGCGCCGCAAGGGACGAGCTGTTAGGAAAGATCTCCCTGCTTACCGGCTACGCGCGGGAGGACGTTGACGCCGCAGACCAGTATTTGTTTAACGGCGCCGGCCTGGAGCGCTACCTGGACGCGGCTGCCTGGCAGTCCTTAATGAAGTGCCTTGAACACTTAAGAAAACTGGGTATTACGGTAAACCAGGCCGCAGGATTGATCAAGCCTGTCCTTGCCGGTGAGGATACAAGTCAACTGCGCATGGCTTTAAAAGCCCGTTACGATGAAGACACCTGGCTGGACACGCTCAAGGAAATAATGGACGCCATCCGCCCGCAAAAAAGGGATGCCCTGGTGGCCTACCTGCTGGCGGTTAACCCGGAAATGAAGGACGAGAACGACCTGTACGACTACTTTTTGGTAGACGTGGAGATGGAAGCCTGCATGCCTTCCTCCAGGATTGTACAGGCACACGGGGCTATCCAGCTTTTCGTGCAGCGCTGCCTGATGGGGCTGGAACCTGAGGCTGCTGCTGATATCGTCAAGGATAAAAGCTGGGAGCAGTGGAAGTGGATGAAAAACTACCGGGTCTGGGAAGCCAACCGAAAAGTGTTCCTCTACCCCGAGAACTGGATCGAAGCCGAGCTGAGAGACGACAAGTCTTTCTTGTTCAGCGAGCTGGAAAACGAACTGCAGCAAAATGAGCTTACGGAATTCACCGCGGAAGAAGCGCTGGTCAGGTACCTTGAAAAGCTTGACAATATCGCTTTCCTGGAAGTGATGGCCACCTGGTACCAGTCTGATCTCAAGATCATGCACGTGTTTGCCAGGACTAAGGGTGGGAACCCGGCGATGTACTATTACCGGAAGTTTGAACAGGAACGCTGCTGGACACCGTGGGAAAAGGTGGAGCTGGATATCACCGGAGACCACCTGCTGGCGTTTATGCGCAACAACCGCTTGTGCCTGGCCTGGCCTGTATTTAGCGAGGAGCCTGACCGAAACCAGAAAGCGAAAATCCCGAACAGCGCGCCGACCCCCGAGGGAGGTGAAGGAGTCCCAATAGACAAGCCCAGGCGGAAGTTGAAAATCCAGCTGGCGATCAGTGAGTTTGCCAATAAAAAATGGCAGCCGAAGAAGATCTCCGCTGACGGCATCCTTACGCCGGCGGTATATACCGATGATGAAAACATATTGCGAAGAGACAAATACAACCTGATGTATTTGGAATGCAGCAGCCTGGTTTGCCTTTTTCACGTGGACGTTTTTTCCGGTGAATTTGAATACCCCTACTTAAACGGAATTTTCAATATTGCCGGCTGCAAGGGCTATCCCGAATTGGTGTTCCAGGGCAATCTGCTGTTACCCGACTTCCTGCCCGATTTTAGGGATACCTGGTTAAAAGAGCAGCGCTACAATGAGACCAACGTCATACCGCCCAATGAGCTGGCGGTCAGAAATGCTGTTTCCATGACTAATATATATGAGATATTAAAACAGACGCCCGGCACTTTCCGGCTGACGTATCCGCACCAGCTCACCAAAATTGACCTGTTGTCCCTGCTTGTGCAGTACTTGCTTATATATGTTAACAAAAGTATAAAATCACAAGCCGCTGTGGTAGCGCTCCGCTCCATAAAAATTCCCTTCGGCACCCTGCTTCCCTACTTCATGGAAGACAGCAGCCATGCCTATGTGATCATCCCCGGTTTTTATCAGAAGAAAATTTCGTTTATTGAGCCGGGTGGACTTGCTTCGAAGGAGGTGGTTGTTTCCACGCAGTATGCGGCGGAAGGCGAACCCGTCAAGCGCACCGGCTCTGATGTGATGCAGTTAATTGAAAATATCATAGCTTTGATTAAGAGGTTCGTTCAATATCAGGCCGATCCAGATCCCGAACAGTTTGCCGGGCTGATTGACGACTGCCAGGAAATTGTTGCTAAAATAGATGTTTACTGCGGCTTAAAATACGGCGAAGCGTTCAAAAACATGTACCACCCGCTGGTCTGCCCGCTCAAGACCACCTTATACAGGGGCGGGGTCGCTGATTTAATGAAGCGCGAGACCCAGTTGCAGCAAAATGAGAATTTCGATTTTGAAGCCTATTATAAACCCGCTGGTATTGTGCCAAAAACTTATGTCAGCGAGGTAGACGGCATCAAGACCCTGTCTTATCCCATTGAGGATATCGACTTTACCACCGACGGCAGCTACAGTTGCTATAACTGGGAATTGTTTTTCCACGCGCCGTTTTTTATTGCCGGACAGCTGACTAAAAACCAGCGCTTTGAAGAGGCTTTAACCTGGTATCACTACATCTTTAACCCAACCGGGGCGCTGGAGGGGACAGCCCCGCAAAAATACTGGGTGACCAAGCCGTTTTTCCTCACCCATAACGAAGACTATTTGAACCAACGGATTGACGTCCTCCTATACAAAATCGCCGACCCGGCCACACCCGAAATTGCCGAGCTGAAAAACGCCATCAAGCAGTGGCGGAACAAGCCCTTTAGGCCCCATGTGGTGGCCCGTTTCAGGCCGGTGGCCTACCAGAAGGCCCTGCTGATGAAGTATATAGACAACCTGACAGAGTGGGGCGACTATTTATTCAGACAGGACACCATGGAGTCTGTCGCCCAGGCGACGCAAATGTATATCCTGGCGGATAAACTGCTGGGGCCGAAGCCGCGGGTGGTGCCTCCCGCAGTTAAAACGCCATACGAAACCTATAACCAGATCAAGGGCAAGGCTGACGCTTTTGGCAACGCGCTTATCGAGCTGGAAAACGTATTGCCTGATTTGTCTGTACTGCCCGAGGGCGGCTCAGAGCTGCCGCCCGCTCCGGTGACCCTGTCCATGCTTTATTTCTGCATCCCGCGGAACGACCGGATGCTGGCGTACTGGGACCGCATCGCGGACCGCCTGTTCAAGATCCGCCACTGCCAGAATATTGACGGGGTGGAGCGCAGCCTGGCCTTGTTCGCGCCGCCCATCGACCCGGGCATGCTGGTGCGGGCGGCAGCCGCCGGCCTGGATATTTCCGCCGTCCTCGCCGGCATGAACGCTCCCACGCCCTATTACCGCTTCAGTGTATTGGCCCAAAAAGCGAATGAACTGGCACAGGAGGTCAGGGGATTGGGTTCCTCTCTGCTGCAGGCACTGGAGAAGAAGGACGCCGAGGAGATATCGCTGTTGCGCAGCGAATTGGAGATCAAGGTGCTGAACGCGGTAAAAGACATGAAGCTGCTCCAGATTAAAGAGGCCAAAGAGCAGATTGAGGTCCTGAAGAGGACGAAAAAGGTTACAGAGGAAAGAAACAAGTACTATGCGGACATACCCAAGATTATTGCCAAGGAACAGCTAAACCTTGACAAATTAAGTGAATCCCAGGATTATCAGCTTGCCTCTCAGGTAGTAAGGACTGTCGCCGGCGCCCTGGCGCTGATCCCGCAAATGAATTTAGGCGCCAGCGGTTTTGGCGGCTCGCCTGTAGCCAGTGTCCAGTTTGGCGGAACGGAGCTGTCCAGAGCCACCTCGATCGGGGCGGATATCCTTAATATCTTGAGCAGTGTCGCGTCCTACGAAGCCAACCGGGCGTCAATCCTGGGCGGTTACGAAAGGCGTTATGACGACTGGAAGCTCCAGGAGCGCCTGGCTAAAAAGGAACTGGCCCAGATAGACAAACAAATTGCCGCCGCTGAAATCCGCCGGGAGATTGCCGAAGCCGACTTGAAGAACCAGGAGCTGCAGATTGAGAATGCCCGGAAAACTGATGAGTTTATGCGGAGCAAGTTCACCAACAAGGAATTGTACAACTGGCTGGCCGGGCAGATTGGCTCGGTGTATTTCAAGGCCTACCAGTTGGCCTTTGACCTGGCCAAAAGGGCGGAAAGGTGCTACCGCTTTGAACTGGGCGGCGATGGTTCATTTATTCAATACGGTTACTGGGACAGTATGAAAAAAGGGCTGCAAAGCGCCGACCACCTGATCCACGATATCAAGCGCATGGAAACCAGTTACCTGGACAAGAACAAGCGGGAGTACGAATTGACCAAACATGTTTCGCTGGCCATGCTCGAGCCGCTGGCTTTAGCCAGGCTCAAGGCAGTTGGAGTCTGTGATTTTGAAATACCTGAGGCTCTGTTTGATCTGGACCACGCCGGGCATTATTTCAGGCGGATAAAGTCCGTGAGCGTCAGTATGCCCTGCATCGCCGGCCCGTACACTTCGATCGGCGCCAGGCTTTCCCTGGTCAGCAACAGGTACAGGAAGAACACAAACCCGGATAACGGTTCAGGTTCAGGATATATTGAGGACCCGGGCAATGATGAAAGGTTTGTTTATAATGTGGGGTCTATTCAATCCATCGCCGCCAGCAGCTCACAAAACGACAGCGGCGTATTCGAATTAAACTTCCGGGACGAGCGCTACCTGCCTTTTGAAGGCGCCGGGGCCGTCAGCAGCTGGAGGCTGGAGCTGCCCGGAGAAGTCCGGCAGTTCGATTACAATACGATTTCGGATGTAATCTTGCATGTTAAATACACGGCCAGAGAGGGAGGTTCAACTCTGCGCGGGCTGGCTGAAACCACCTTGAAGGACCGCCTGGCTGAAATCAGGCAGCAGCTTGGACAAACAGGACTGCACGTCGCCCTCAACATGAAACAGGACTGCCCCAATGAGTGGCACTTGTTCAAGAAAAACGGCGCCGTTGACTTCAAGATAGATAAATCCAGGCTGCCCTACATGGCGCAGACCCTTGACGCAGACATAGAAAATGTGGTGTTTCTGGCCAGGGTGAACAACCCTGCCGGCTATACGATCAAGCTCTACAACAACGAACTGAACCTGGCCTGGCTGGATGAATGGCAGCTCTGCCGGGGAAGCAGCAAAGATATCGTTGCGGACCCGCCGTTCAGCATTGTTCTGGGTGTGCCGTTTGAACTGTCGGCAGATGACAATAATATTGAGGACTTGATGATGGTCGTCAAGTATGTTTTTTGAGTCCCTGAACCCGTGATAGACTGGCACCTGCCAGGGGGAGCAGCGTGAATTGGGGGAAGCAAGGGAAGCAAAAAGAACGTCCCCTTGCTTCCCCCTGGGTAACTTAACCTTTATGGATCACATGCTTAATGTAACATCGGAAAAGGCAGAGCCATTGCACAAAGAGCATTTCCCCGGGGGTAAAGTTATGAATACCGGCTTCTGTAAATGCTCGGGACAACTGCCTTTTCGTGAATAAGCGGCGAAGTCCGGCACCATTGTTTTGCAAGCCTACTGAGATAAATTGTTCATAGATACGCCCCTGG
>CAZJGV010000016.1:20299-26365 GCA_964545615.1 uncultured Pelotomaculum sp. | reverse complement strand
GATCGGCGTGGACGCCTTGGTGGTGATCGGGGGGGACGGGTCCTTTCGCGGCGCCAGGGTATTCCACGGGGAGTACGGCCTGCCGGTAATAGGGGCGCCAGGCACAATTGACAATGATATTGCGGGCACCGATCAGAGCATTGGGTTTGACACCGCTGTCAATACAGCCGTAGAGGCTATCAGTAAAATAAGAGATACCGCCACCTCTCATGAGCGTACTTTTATCATTGAGGTAATGGGCCGGCATTACGGTTTTATCGCTCTTGCCGCCGGTCTGGCCGGGGGCGCCGAGTCAATTCTGGTACCGGAGTGCCCCTATAACTACGACGAAATATGTGAGCGGCTTATGCGGGGCTACCGGCGTGGTAAACTCCACAGTATCATAGTGGTTGCCGAAGGGGTGGCCAGTGGTATAGAGGTAGGCCGCATCATTGAGGAACGTACAGGTTTTGACACCAAGGTCACTATTTTAGGGCACCTGCAGCGGGGCGGCATGCCGTCCGCCGCTGATTTAATTCTGGCCAGCCGCATGGGCGCCAGAGCAGTGGAACTGCTTATGGCCGGGGCCAAAAAAGAAATGGTAGGCATTAAGGCAGGGGAGATCATCGCCCTGGATATCGATGAGGCTTTAAGCCAGAATAAATCCATAGATACTGAAATGTGCAATCTGGCAGTTACCCTGTCCATATAAGACGAGGTTAAAGATTGAAAACGCTGTGTTTTGCCGGCGCAAGCATTTAATTGCCAGGGCAGCATCGTTTTTGCAGCAGGAGGGAAGCAAGTGCGTAAAACAAAAATAGTCTGTACTATCGGTCCCGCCAGTGACAGCATTGACACACTGAAGAAACTACTTTTGGCAGGGATGAATGTTGCCCGCCTTAATTTTTCGCACGGGACACACGAAGAACATGAGCGCCGTATTGCAGCCATACGCAGAGCCGCAGCGGCAGTTGGGAAAAATGTGGCCATCATGCTGGATACTAAGGGGCCTGAGATCCGCCTGGGTTATTTTAAGGAAGAGCCCGTTCTGCTTGAGGAGGGCGATCTAATCACGCTCACCACTGAGAACATCCAGGGCGACAGGGAAAACATACCTGTTAACTGTCCCGACTTGCCCCGTGATGTGAGTGAAGGCGATAGTATTTTGGTTGCGGACGGATTGATTGCTCTAAAAGTTTTGTCAACAGGCAACAGGGAGATTAAATGTCTGGTAGTAAACGGCGGTGAGTTGTCCAGCCAGAAAGGTGTCAATGTGCCGGGTGTGGCGGAATTGCTGCCTGCTGTAACTGACCAGGATATCCAGGACATAAGGTTTGGGGTGGAACAAAAGCTGGATTACATAGCGGCTTCTTTTGTCAGGAAGTCGGCCGATGTCCTTTCTATCCGGGAAATAATTGAAAAAGCCGGAGGCAGCCTTGACATCATTGCCAAGATAGAAAGCAGGAAGGCTGTAGACAACCTGGATGACATTATCAAAGTTTCAGACGGGATCATGGTGGCCAGAGGAGACCTGGGGGTGGAGATCCCGGTTGAAGAAGTGCCGCTGGTGCAAAAAGTGATTATTGAGAAATGCAATTCGGTCGGCAAGCCAGTGGTAACAGCTACCCAGATGCTTGAATCTATGATTAACAACCCCAGGCCCACCAGGGCTGAAGCCAGTGATGTGGCCAACGCCATCTTTGATGGCTCAGACGCGCTGATGCTTTCCGGGGAAACAGCCGCCGGGAAACACCCGCTGGAGTCTGTGGAAACAATGGCGCGTATAGCCGAGCGGGCTGAAGCGGCTTTACAATATGACAAGTTGCTGGGCAGGGAGGGTTCTGTCGCAACCCGGCAGACTGTGACCAACGCTATCGGGTTGGCCACCTGCGCTATAGCCCACGCGCTCGGGGCGGCGGCTATTATCAGTTCCACCGAGTCCGGTCATACGGCTAAGATGGTTTCTAAATACCGGCCGCAGGCGCCCATTATCGCGGTTACGCCGCATCAGGAGGTTATGCGCAAGCTGGCGCTGAACTGGGGAGTCCAGCCTATCCTGGCCAGGGGGAGTAAAAATACCGACGAGATGATGGCCGCGGCCATTGAGGCGTCTTTAAACTCCGGGCTGATTAAAGGCGGCGACCTGGTTGTATTCACCGCCGGGATACCGGTCGGGATGAAAGGCACAACCAACCTGATCCGGGTACATACAGTGAGCGATATCCTGACCCGGGGAACCGGGATTGGCAACCGGGCGGTTGCTGGAACCGTAAGGATTGCGCGTACCAGCCGTGAAGCTCTGGAAAAGGTTGGACAGGGCGATATCCTGGTCGCGCCGGAAACATATAGTGAATATATCCCAGCCATGGCCAAAGCCGGGGCGGTTATAACCGAAGCAGGCGGACTTACTTCTCACGCCGCGATCGTATGTCTTGAATTCGACATCCCCGTTGTTGTGGGCGCCGAAGATGCAACCGATATTCTTTCCGATGGCGATACAGTCACCGTCGACGGTCTCAGAGGCTTGATCTACAGAGGCAAAGCTAAAGTACTTTAGTGGCAAGTGGGTGGCAAGTGGGGACGGTTCTTGCCTTGCCTGGTATGGTGGCAAGTGGGGACGGTTCTTGCCTTGCCTGGTATATATTGTTAATAGGGAAACGGAAGAAACGTCCCATGCTTTCAGTGGGGCGTGAGAAAGAAGTCGTAAGAGTGTAAGTAGGGCGTAAGCAAAACATGGCGTAAGCTATAGGCCGTAAGGCATAGATTTATGCATGAAAGTTTCATGTTAAAGACCAGACCATAAGGAATGCGGGATATACTTATGACCTACGGCCTACGACTAAATGTCTCCCCAGGGGGTGTCAATAACACCGTCCCCCTGACACCACCACGCTTACGGGGACTATAAATTCCACCTTAGGGCATTCTAAATTAAGATAGCCGGGAGGTGGAGTTTTTTTGTTTGATTTGATACTGGAGTATCTTTCAAAACTAGGTCTTATCGGCCTTTTGGCAGGTGTATTTATTGAGGCGATGGGCCTGCCGTTTCCCGGAGGGATTATGGTTATAGTGACTGGCATCCTGGTTGAACAGGGCAGGATCAATTTTTCAAGCGCATTGCTGATTACGCTGTTCGGTTTTTCTGCCGGAGCTATAACCGCCTATATGATCGGCAGATACCTGGGCCAGCCTTTTTTTATACGGTGCGGCAAATTTTTGCATATTTCACCCGAACAGTTTGCAAAAGCTCAGACCTGGCTGGACCGTTCGGCGCCGGCTTTTATTGTTTTCGGACGTTTTCTGCCCGGTCTGAGCAATTTAACCCCGTATATGGCGGGTGTGAGCCGTATAGGGGCAGGTTTTTTTCTTTTTTATAACACTATTTTCGCTATAGGATGGGGTTTCCTCTACCTGATGGTGGGCATGTTCTTCGGTCAAAACTATCAACTTATCGCCTCCTACCTGAACTCGAAACTCCCGTTGGTGGGATTTGGCCTGCTGGCACTTTACTTTGTCACCCTCTACGTAAAAAGGTATTTAAAGAGAGGTGTTAAAAATATTTGATCTGAAGGAAAACTCAGCCACAGGTCGAATATAAGACTGCAACAGATCTTTATATTCGGTGCAATTTTCTTTCTAATGATGATGGGGGAATAAGTATGATTAGAACAATAAAAGGTGATATCACGGATTTATCTTATGAAGCTATTGTCAACGCGGCCAATAATCACTTGACTATGGGAACCGGTGTAGCCTTAGCCATCAAGCGTAAGGGCGGCGCCTGCATTGAGGAAGAAGCCGTGCTCAGAGGGCCTGTGCCGGTAGGCGAGGCGGTGGTTACAGCGGCTGGAGCGCTTCCGGCGCGGCATGTCATCCACGCTGCCGCCATGGGCCAGGACCTTATTACAGATGCGGCCAAGGTGCGGGCTGCTACCAGAAACGCCTTGTTGCGGGCAGAGGAGCTGGGGTTAAAAAGCATTGCTTTTCCAGCTTTAGGCACAGGCGCCGGCGGACTTGATCTTGACCGGTCCGCCAGCGTGATGGTAAGTGAAGCGCGACGCCACCTCGCCAGAGGTTCCAGCCTGGATGAGGTTGCTTTTGTGCTTTTTGATGACAGTGGATTCAGCGCATTTAATAAACTTACCGCCAGAAATAAAGTGGTCTGCCTGGGGGACAGCATTACTTTCGGCTTTCCTTATGGTAAGGCAGCGTCCTGGGTTGAACTTAGCAGCAGGGCGCTCGGTATTAAAATGTTCAATAAAGGAGTTAACGGCGACACCACCCACGGGATGTGGCGGAGGTTCAACAAGGACGTGTCGTCCTTAAGCCCGGCCTACGTCATTATCATGGGCGGAGCTAATGACGCTTTTATGGGGTATGCCCTGTACGAGGTCGACGAAAGTGTGACGGATATGGTTGAAGAAGCTTATGAAAACGGTATCTGTCCCTTAATAGGTTTGCCCGCTCCCATCAACCTGGGCGACTTTGTGCCTGATGACGTGGGAATTGCGAGCTGTGAATTGGATTCGTTTAGAAATTGGATGGAAGAGTTCGCTGACGAACAGTTGCTGCCGGTTTTGGATTTTTACACGGCACTACTGGATAAGGCGACAGGGACAGCAAATCCAGGGTATTTCTTAGATGAAGCTCATCCCAATAAAACCGGATACATGGTGATGGCCAAATTTGTTGAACCGGTATTGTCCAATCTAAAAAAGGCGTTATAAGAAATAGTGAAATCTCATAAGGAAGGATTTTCAGCCACAACGAGCCATTTGGTACCGCTATTTTAAATCAGGGGGTAAACAGGTATGTTCAAAGAGATAGCCTTCCCCGAGTTCATTGGGGATACGGAACAGGCTGTAGTTCTGGTGGTACCGGCTCTGGATGAAGACTTATCAGTACTTTTTACCAGGTTTCACGAAGGAGAAGAAATTAATTACTGGTTTAAGTGGGAATTGAAATCAGGTGTGAGCGACGGGTATATGGTCGCGCTGCAGATAGGATGGGACGGAGAAGATGTGGTATCTATCGGTTTTACCCTTGATATGTGGGAATACCTGCCGGTGATTACCAAAAGGAGCAACCTGGTTTTAATGACCGACTGGGCTTTAATCGAAGAAGGAATAGCTGCCGGCATGGATAAAATGGGCAGGTTTAGACCCAAGGCACTGCTGGTGCGGGATGTTGGACAGGGAATAGACAAATTGTCAAGTACCGTGGCGGAACAGGCTATGATTAGTGAAAAGAGTTCTGAATTGGTTCAACTCCTTGAAATTCTTCAACAAAGTTTCATATCCGGATGCAATTTGCACTAATCAATTAACTAATACACTATGATCCTAAAAAAGCAGGGTTAGTGACCCTGCTTTAAAAACATTAAAGAAGTTATTTTGTGTTAGAACCTGACTATAATAGCCTTTTCGTTTTCATTATAAACCGCGTTATATTTACCTTTTTGTTGAATATTAAAATGTTTAAAAAAGCCTCTGGCGCCTATCTTGTTATTATTGAGGATTAAACCGTTTTCATTATTGGATGCTTTAATTCTAATGGTTTTGGTGTCAGGATCGAAAGCCAGTTCAACATATTGTGTATCAAATTTATCCATAAGCTTTTTATTTAGGGTAAGATGATTTTTCGAAATTGCTACAGTCGCTTCTTTCTCGAAACGAGGTTTGTAAACTTCAAAAGCCATAATCACATCTCCTTTTAATTATATAAGTGCATTATAAATTAATTATTTGTAGTAGTCAAATATTAGAGTATAAAAAATTTTTTTAGAACAATATTTGAGGTTTTTATTAGTTTTAAATAGGATATATTCAAAATACAAAAACGGTAATTCATGGAACGATGCTTATGTTAATAATTATGTGATATAATATTTAACAGAAAATAGTTTTCTATACTAAATAGTTTGTTGAGGTGTAGACAGTGTTATCTTTTCTGGATAAATTAAAAGCTAAAAAGAACAAGGAAGCTGCCAAGAAAGAGATTAAATGCACTTGTGGAGAAACTGTTGAGACGTTCCCAGGTGAAAAAAAGGAAATGTACTTCTGTAGAAACTGTAATAAAATGCTTTAC
>CAZJGV010000016.1:17017-20289 GCA_964545615.1 uncultured Pelotomaculum sp. | reverse complement strand
AGAGCTCGAATTGCCTAAAATCATCCCTCTTAGCCTGGGGTGGCTGAAAAAAAAGAAGTGATTGCCTACAGGTAAGGGGACTTAAGTTATCAGAAAGATTATAAACATAAGCATAAAGAGAAATATTAAATTAATAAAATCATTTGAATTAACAGCCATTTCCTCACCTCATTGACTGTCGAAAACAATCATTATGATAAAGACCATAAGAAAGAAAAATATGATTAATCCTGATGATCCTGTTGAGGATGTACCTGACATTAACTTTGCCTCCGCACTAAGTTCTGCTTATATAAGATAGAATATGCTTTGCGTTGTTTTTAAGTTACCATGAATTGCCTTTATGTTTTGCGACTATTCCAATTAGGATGAAGATAGTGATATGACTGAATTAGTGAAATGGCGCTGGCTCTCCCTGGGCGTAACCTTATTGGGTATTATAATAATTGCACTGCCCTGGATACCGGGTATTTATAAAATTGCCCTGGGTGTTCCTGTGTACGCTGCGATTGTGTTTGTGAATTATAAATATATATGTTTGAAAAAGGGTCCCCGGCAGGAAGACAGACCTGCCGGCAGCGCCCCCGAACAAAGGACCTCAGTTAAAAGCAGTCCCGTCAGGCAGGGTAGTAAAGGTAAGGCGTTGCGTAAAAAAGCCCGCTGACTACGGTTTTTGGGGCTTATTTTTTTTGACAGAAATTAATAAAGCATTGAAAAAGCGGCTTATGTCAGCCGCTTAAGGTTTGCTATTATTGAGTTGTATTTACAACATCAGCGCTTTACAGGCTAATGTTAACCGTATGGGTAGACCCTTCCCAGTTCACCTGGCAGCCCACGGCCTCCGAGACAAAACGAAGCGGAACCATCGTCCGGTCGTTGATGATCTTCGCCGGCACGTCCAGATCTACCGGCTCGCCGTTTTTGAACGCGGCCCCGTCTATGACGAGCTTTATTTCCATTCCATCTTTCACCGCCGTTACCATTCTGGTTTCACCGTTCCACTGCACCTCGGCTCCGAGCGCTTCAAAGATGACCCGCAGCGGTACCAGGGTCCGGTCGTTTTCGATCACCGGCGGCACATCAAAGGTAAGCTCCTGACCATTTAAGACAACCTTAATAGCGTCTTTGTCCTTAATTTCGAAGAGACTTACTTTTCCATAACCGGTGCCTGCCGAGTTCGTGGCAAAAGCTTTAAAGTAATACTTATCCGGCTTTAAATTAGTCAGCTCTTTACTAAAACCGGTAACTGAATCAGCAGATCCCACTACAAGTTTAAGCTGTGTCTTTTCGTTCTCACCCCAGTAAAAGCCATATTCGATAACTTTTCCGACACATTCGGAAACTTTTCCATTGAGGGTTGCTGAGTAGTCGTTAATACTAGTTGCGGTGTTTGTCTCAACCAACGGTTGCGAAGATTCGCCTCACCCGCACGCTATGTTTACGTTTAACAATGTTCCGGCAACAACGAAAAAGCCCAGCAATAAAAACACACTCAGCGTTTTGCGAAACTTACCCTTAAAAAAAATCATCACTTTCACTCCTTTTGACACGCTTGTTAGTTAAATTAAAAAAAGCCTGTTCCGGCGAGATACAAAAACCCTAAGACCTTGAACAACGCTGCTTCCTGTTGCATCTCCACTCCTAAAGCTAATCTGCGTATCTGCTATTTCACATATAATAGACGCTCTAAATAAAAATGTCAATCCAGGCATTTTTTTTGTTAAAACACAATAAAACAAAGCGGCTTTAAGTCAGCCGCTTTGGGTTTGTTATTACAAGTTGTCTTCTTTCTTTTGCCTGGCGGCAAAAAATCTTTTTAGATTGTCCGGTATTTCTGCCGGGCGGGTTATACTTTTAACGCCTTCAGCAGGCTCTTTGTATACTTCCCGCAGAATCGCCTCAATAAGCAGCCCTTTGGGGGGAACAGAGTATTCCTTTCCCTGATAAACCCAAACGCGGCAGTCCACATCGTCCCCGCAGAGATCCCCACAGGACTGACACAGGCTCTCCTTCACTTCCAGCTGTATATCCCGACCATTAATGCGGATGGTGGGGGAACTGACAAATCCCAACTCCAGGGCTTGTTTCTCAGTCTGTACGTGGATTTTTCGCACATCTACCTCAACGCCGGTTGCTTCCAGAACACGGGAGACCTCCGAGAGGGCTTCTTCAAGGCTGGACTGTGTTCCCCGGCAGGGAACGCAGACGTTCAGATCCAGGTATAGGAACTCGATATCCAGGCGCCTTTTTTCAGCAGCACTTGTCGATGAGTACGTCTCCTGAGGCGCGCAGCAGGTTGATTGACCGGCGGTTATCTGGGATTTAGACGGAGGGGAGCAGCAACAACTGCCTGTAGTCGCAACTGACTGGGCGGTATCGGGGCAACAGCAACCCTCGCCAGCCTTGTCAGCTTTTATAGACGGTGGCATTAGTTTATTGTTTGTGAGTGAACCAATAGATAGATTAGAACGCTGATAGGCTTGTATGCTTTTTAAAATATCTACGGGAGTGGGGAGTTGACCGCATTTCCCGTGGTTGTGATAAAGCTCCTGACCATTGGCGGTTACCTGAAAGATGCCGTTATGCCCTTCAAGCAACTGTGCCGTTAAACTGAGATTGCTTTTAATTACAGCCGCCATACTGGTGGCCAAATCAAGATAACCTCATTCAACGCAGTAGGTAACCTGAATGCTTGCAGGTTCCTTCTTATTGTTCATTGATAATCCTCCTTGTATGATCCTTTTTGAACCTCTGTATTAATTGACGGGATTCTGGTAAAAAGGACGCAAATTCTTTGCACTAAACCGCAGTGTGAGGACATTTGTTTATTTTTTGCCGGTAGTCAAGGATATTCCCCAGTTCTTTAAAATCTTCCCAAATTACTTTTGTGCTAGCCAACTTTACTCACCACCGTTAAGTTAATGCAAGTTTAGTTGGAACGCCTGAAAAATAAATCCAGATAGCGTGGCCACTACTAAAATGGTGATCACAAATGCCGCTATCAGTCTGGGTTTGAAAATTGAAGCAAGTATTGTCACTTCCGGGATGCTGGCGCCGGCGCCGCCGATGATCAGCGCCATTAAGGCGCCAAGATCCATCCCTTTGTCCATAAGCACTGAAGCAATGGGGATCATAGTCTCAACCCTGATATACATAGGAACTCCAACGGCTGCGGCGAATGGTATGGCCCAGGGATTGCCAGGTCCGGCCACCCGGATGATAAACTCTTCCGGCACAAAGCCATAAATAAATGCCCCGATACCCGCGCCTAT
>CAZJGV010000016.1:13840-17007 GCA_964545615.1 uncultured Pelotomaculum sp. | reverse complement strand
AACAAAGTCCAGGTTTGGGCGCCGGCGCGTCTTAGTTTTTCATTATTTGTTACAGGCACTGCAACGGGTGTGGTTGTCTCACAGCTGCAGCTGCAGCAGCAGGCGCTCTCCGACTGTGCCATCTTGTAATCGCCGGCCAGCCCGAGCCGCTCCCAAAAAGCGCCAATAAGCACGGCGGAGACAAAGGTCACTATGCCATATATAAAGGTAACTTTAAAGCCCATCATTGTTAAAAACAGAGCTAGGATGACGGGATTGAGCAATGGTGAAGAAATCAAAAATGACATGGTGGCGCCAAAAGGAGCGCCGCCGTTGAGCAGGCCGGTTAAAATAGGAATAGTGGAACAGGAACAAAAAGGTGTGACCGCCCCCAGGGCAGCCCCCAGGATATTGCCAAGCCAGCCGCGAGGTTTGCCTAAAACCCTGTGCATGGTTTCTTCTGAGACAAACTCCTGAAGCAGGGCGACCAGGAAAGAAACACCGATAAATAAGGCCAGTAGCTCACCTGAAATTACAAGAAAATATTTCCCGGCGGACGTTAAGTTGTTCACTTCAAACACAATAAAACCTCCCCACCTCAATAATGTACGCTGGCCAATTAAACCTTCTTCTAACGTATGACTCTTAAGATGTGAGCGGCCACCTCGCCCCAGGCCCGGGAAGCCACCTGCCAGGCCTCCTCTCCCTTGGGGGTCAGGGTATAAACCTTGCGTTCACGTCCGGAAACGACCTGGGCCAGCAAACTTACCAGCCCGGCATCCGTGAATTCCTTTAATACCGGGTAAAGGCTGCCTTCCGTGGGAGCGCAGCAGCCATTGGTGAGCTCAGCCACCTGTTTGGTGATTTCATAGCCGTGCAGGGGTTGCCGGTGCAGAACATGAAGAATAAAAAAACGGGAAAGACTCATTTTAATCAAGCCGGCCCAGTATTCTTGTGATTCGTATTTCATTTCAAAACCCCCCTCCAACTTACATGTAGACATGATATGCATTGACCATATATACATTATAGGGAGATGTATTATTGGATGTCAATAATCAGGCTATAAATAATAACAGTTAAGCTTTCTACACTAATAAAAAATAACTTGCGTTCAGAACGGAGAGTATCTAAAATAATATTATATATTTAATTATTTAAATGTATAGGGGGGGGTGGCACTATGATCAACAGCTTAAAAGCGCTGGCAGACTCACACAGACAAAATATTTTAAAACTGTTGGCCTGTCAGGAAATGGGAGCCTGTGAGATTATACAGGCCATCGGTCTGTCGCAGCCGGCCATTGCGTACCATTTGAAAATTTTAATACAGGCAAAGCTTATCAGCAGTCAAAAGGAGGGGAAAAACGTATTTTACACCTTGGATAAAGAGGGCTTGAAGGAATGTTTGAATCAAATGAATCATTTCCTTGGAGAGCTTTCTTGTTTTTCCTGTTCCACACCAAAACCTTCGCTGCTCAGGCAGAATCCTAATCTCTGCAGCGAAATGGGTTACGAACCTGAGGTTTGCGAAACGGAGATTCATGAAGGACTAAGTTATAAAGAAGAAGTGAGAGGTGACAAGAAGTATGTCTGAAAAAGCCTCAGCAAAGTTGTCCCTGCTTGACCGCTATTTGACCGTGTGGATCTTTCTGGCTATGTTTTTTGGCGTAGGGCTGGGCTATGTTGTTCCGGAAGTGGCAAGCCTTCTCAAGAAATTCCAGGTTGGAACCACCTCGATCCCCATCGCCATAGGTCTGATCGTGATGATGTACCCGCCTTTAGCCAAGGTTAAGTACGAGGAAATCGGCAGGGTATTTAGAAACGGTAAGGTCCTGGCGCTTTCGCTGGTTCAGAACTGGATTATCGGACCAGTATTGATGTTTTTTCTTGCTATTATATTTTTACAGAATTACCCCGAATATATGGTGGGCATAATTATCATTGGACTGGCCCGCTGCATTGCCATGGTCATTGTCTGGAACTCTCTGGCCAAAGGAGATTCAGAGTACGCGGCGGCGCTTGTAGCCTTGAACTCAATTTTCCAGGTAATTTTCTTTTCGGTTTACGCCTACTTTTTTGTTACCCTCGTGCCCCAGTGGCTGGGCATCAAGTCGATGGCCATTCACATCTCCATGGGGGAAGTGGCTAAAAGCGTGGCAATCTATCTTGGTATTCCATTTCTTGCCGGGGTTGTCACCAGGTTTTCCCTGATGCCGGCCAAGGGCAAAGAATGGTATGAGAAAAAATTTATTCCCAGGATCAGCCCTCTCGCTCTAATCGCCCTGTTATTTACGATCGTCGTGATGTTCTCTTTGAAAGGCAACTACATCATCACCCTGCCGATGGACGTGTTTAGAATCGCCATACCGCTGCTCATTTACTTTGTAATCATGTTCTTCCTGTCCTTTTTCCTCAGCAAATCATTCGGGGTCAATTACGGTCAGAGTACAACACTCGCTTTCACCGCTGCCAGCAACAACTTCGAACTGGCTATAGCGGTCGCCGTGGCGGTATTCGGTATTGACTCCGGCCAGGCTTTTGCCGCGGTTATCGGCCCCCTCATTGAAGTGCCGGTGATGATCGGCCTGGTTAATGTTGCCCTGGGCTTCAAGCGAAAGTATTTTAACCATGAATTGCAGGGAGCAAGCTAAAGATTGGATAAAAAAAGTGGGCGGGTACTTTCAACCCGCCCGATTAATCTTCATAGTCGGTTTTAATCTATGTTAGCAGCATTTGCTGCTATTGCAACAGCAGCCAGAATTTTTAACTGGTGCTTTTGTTGCTTCCTCTATACCCAATACTTTGAGTGCCGCCTGACGGATGGCCTTTGCAGGGATATCTTCATATTCATTGCCTTCAAACATTACAGTTCGACAGTAGGTATTGGTTCCCAGTAAATTTGTACAGGAGTCACAGTAGTTTTCTGACACCTCGATATTCAGAATATCTTCAATGGGGACTCCGTTGAAGAGGATAGTATTCGATTGAGGAATTTGGTTATCATCAAGTTTGATCTCGATCAGTTCTACCTCAATACCCTGTGGTTGTAACGCCCTTTTTAATCTTTTTACTTCCTGAGCAAGATTTTCACCCGTATCATAACAACGGTTGCAGGTTTCCCCTTCCACATCGAGGTGCTTCCATTCAATTTTAAGTGTTTTCATTTACATGCCTCCCTAATTTTT
>CAZJGV010000016.1:0-13830 GCA_964545615.1 uncultured Pelotomaculum sp. | reverse complement strand
CATATATAAAGACGAAGGTTTTGAAAAAAGGATGCAGGATTAATCTAAAATACTGTACAGTGAGGACATTCGTTTTTTTTGTGCCGATAGTCAAGAATGTTTCCCAATCGGTCAAACTCAAACTGACAGCAGTCCAGGAGAATTCCTTTTAACTCTTTCCTGGCTCTTTGAACCCTTGACTTGGCTCCGGACAGTGATAGACCAAGTTTTTCAGCCATTTCCCTTTGAGTTAAACCTTCGAATTCAGACAAGAGGATAGCCTGGCTGTATTTTTCAGGTAAATAATTAATCATAGATCGAAGGCAGGGGATAATATCCTGATTTGCATTTATAATTGCTGCAGGCTCATCTATGATATTTTCAGATACTACGGGTAGTTGTATTTTGGTTTTTTGCAAGCGGTAATAGTCTATGACAGCATTGCGGGCAATTTGAAATACCCACGCCCTTAATTTACTTTCTTCTTTAAGACAGCCGATATGGTTATAAATTTTAAAGAAAATTTCCTGTAAAATATCCTCTGCGTCATACTCGTTTTGTACACGGCCGGCAATAAACCGTTTTAAAGGCTCTTTGAAATCTTCCCAAATCTCGTTTGTGCTAACCAACTTTACTCACCACCGTTATGCAATTCTAAAAAAATAGTTTTAACCCCAGATGGACCCAAAGATCATCCCCGCAACCGTAGAAAGCGCGATTACAAGTGAAATAAAAACCAGGGTCTTTTTAGTGCCCAGCACATGCCTGATTACAATCATATTCGGCAGGCTCAATGCCGGCCCGGCCAGGAGTAGGGCGAGCGCCGGCCCCTTGCCCATGCCGCTGCCCAGCAGGCCCTGCAGAATGGGCACCTCGGTCAGGGTGGCAAAGTACATGAAGGCGCCTACAATAGAGGCAATCAGGTTGGCGCCGAGCGAGTTGCCACCGACCAGCGTGGAAATGTACTTAGCAGGAATAATTCCGGTATCGACGTCCGGTCTGCCCATTAAGAAACCGGCCACCAATACGCCTCCCAGGAGCAAGGGGAAAATCTGCTTGGCAAAGCCCCAGGTGGAATCCACCCATTCCAAGATTTCGTCTTTATTGAACCAGGATTTTAATAGAACTGCCAGCACGGCCAGGAAGAATACAGTCAGGTACCAGTGTACCTGGTACACAGTGTTAAACAGGCCTACCGGCTGCGGCGGCCTGCTCCAAGCCGCAAAGATAAGGATAAAGACCATCGTGGCAAAATACACCGTGTACTGCCCCAATGAACGTCTGTCCTCGGGAGGCGGCGGCAAATTAAGCGCAGCCTCTTCTTTTGCTTTCTCTTCTTTTAAGAAGAAAATGTGCATTAACAGCCCTATGATTATAGAGAAAAGCACCGCCGCGACCGCACGCGCAATCCCCAGGTCAGGCCCCAGCACTCGTGCTGTTAGAATAATGGCGAGAACGTTGATGGCCGGGCCGGAGTATAAAAAGGCCACGGCCGGACCGATGCCCGCACCGCGCTTATAAATCCCGGCAAAGAGCGGCAGGACGGTACAGGAGCAAACCGCGAGCACCGTACCGGACACCGAAGCCACACTGTAAGACAAGATCTTATTTGCACCGGCGCCAAAATATTTTAGCACCGATGCCTGCGACACAAATACCGCTATGCCCCCGGCGATAAAAAAGGCCGGCACCAGGCAGGTAAGCACGTGCTTTTGGGCATAGTCCTGGAGCATGTAAAACGCCTCCAGGATGGCCGACTGTACGCGCGGGTTCTGAAAGGGAATATAGAAGGACAATAAAAAGATGCCCAGCATAATCAGAAACTTATCGCGTTCTTTCACGTAAAGGACCTCTTTTCATATGACAAACTGGTAATTAAAATAGATTAGATTTCCTGACTAATATATTTCTTTATGTCTTCCTTCTTCGGTACCTTGCCGGTAACTTTGACCTTACCGTTGATTACCAGGCCCGGTGTCAGCATCACGCCGGCTTCAACAATTTCATCCAGCTTTTCTACTTTCTTTACGTCGATGCCTATGCCCATTTCTTCAACAGTTTCAACTACCGCCTTGTACAGAGCCTTACACTTCGAACAACCTGGCCCCAGGACTTTAATCTCCATATCAAATTACCCCCTCATTTAGATTTTAATAATAGTATATTATAATATTATTATTAATCAAATATTAAATAGTATTTCATTTCCTTAATAGCTTTACTTTATTTTGCGGCTGGCTTAAACTCAAATCCCCGGGATCAATATCTATATGAGTATATTATCATATAACCATTTATTTGAACAGAGTGTTCTTATCGTGAGATGGAGCAGGACTGCGCTTAGTGAGGAGTTTCTTAAGGAAGAAAATAAGGAAGAAAGCGCTGCAGGGCTTGAACGGAAGAACATCAGGAGATGGTCAACAAAGCAGCGAGAGTGATAAGCTGAAATAACCTGGTCAGTGAAAATTTATAAGGGTAATTGGCTATCCGCGCGTCTCTTTTTAAGATTCTCCAGGATAGCCATGCTTTCTTCCATTTGGCCGGCAATGATTATGTCAAGCAGGTCCAAAAGGGAAAATATTTCGCTGTTATTAACCTTGTAAATAACCTTAAGCCCGTCTTTGCGCGAAGATATGATCCCCATCTTTTTTAGCTGTGCCAAGTGTTGCGAGGTGTTCGACTGCTCCGTATCAACCAGCTCAATGATTTCACATACGCAGCGCTCACCCGCCCGCAGGGATTCAAGAATATTTATACGGGTAGGGTGCGCCATGGCTTTTAGAATACCCGCTTTGTTTTGTGTCAGTTTATCTTCCGGCATATTTGTACTCCCCAAGCTATCTTTTATCTTTTTAAAACTTAATTTCATAATATCCTGTATTAATTATATATAATTGTTACTAAACATTGCAAGTACACGCAAATGTTCCTGTCAAACAGAAGGCTATTTTTCACGGCAATTTCCTTTAATTCACATAATAATTTCCCAGATTATTACTTTGTAGGCTAACTAGTTTATGATATTATAATAACGTTATAAACTAATGAGGGGAGTTATTTTTCAATGAGGAAGATTATCTATTCCATGGTGTTGATTTGTATCATGGTTGTATTGTCAGCCTGTTCTTCCAGCTCAAAACAAGAACCAGCCTCAAATCCGACCTCCGTGGGCGGCCCGTCTGTCGCTGAAGTTCAGCCCGGCGGGGAGGTTGTGACGGCTGCTCAAACCACCCCCAATGACCAGCTTCCTGGCAGCAGTCAGATCGGCGTTGAAACAGCAGTCGAAAACACCGGCCAGGAAAACACCGGCCAGGAAAACACTGAATCGGAAAAGTCCGGAGCCCAGCAGGAAGGAGTCTCCGTACCTGATAATACAGGTCAGTTGCAACCCGAAAACAATATTGAGGATAAAGCCGAAGACAAAGCTGAAAATGAACCCGTTTTGCCTGCGAAGGTTTACGTTTTCACCAACAACTCCGGTTGCTGTGAGGCCACAAGGCAGTATTATGATCAGCACCGGGATAAAGTAAAAGAGCTTGAGAACAAATACGGAAGCCGGGTTTCGTTTATATGGTTAGATTCGGGTAGCGGGGATGTAGCCCACCAAAAACAATTAATGCAGTATGCGTCCCAATTTGGAGTTAAAGGCCTTCCGTCCGTCGTTGTTGTCGACGCGAACGATAATGTCTTAATCAATCAAGCAGGCTCCCTGAATATGCCTGAATTTGACAGGGTTTTCGGAGGGTTGAAGTAATGGTTCCATTTATTAACGAACTGACAATAAGTGCTGCCATTATTGCGGGATTGCTGGCCGGCCTTAGCCCCTGTACCCTGCCCACAGCCGCCCTTGTGGTAGGTTATGTGGGAGGGTCGGGAGAGGTTAGCAGGTTGAGGTGCTTTGCCCTGACACTCTCTTTCGTGACCGGCATTTCGCTCACTTTAGCTGTATTTGGGTTAATCGCTTCCGGGATGGGTACGGTGCTGCAGCACCTTTCGTTTATATATTTGATCCTGGGCATTCTTATGGTTGTAATGGGCTTAGTTGCTGCGGGTGTTTTACCCTGGAATTTTGGTTTTGGGCAGGACTCGTTGAAATTTTTCTCCGGTTCACGCGGCGGCATGATCGGGGCTTTCCTGCTGGGGATACCTTTTGCTCTGCTCGCTTCACCCTGCACCATTCCAATAACCACAGCCGTGCTGGCTCTGGCCGCAACCAAGGCGGACCTGTTCTTTGGCTTCTGGTTTCTTCTTTTTTACGCCATGGCCAGGTGTCTGCCCCTTTTACTGGTAGGGACCTTTACCGGCTTATTAAAGTCTGTGTTAAAGGGACAGGCTTTTTTAAATGGCCTGCAGAAATTCAGTGCTCTTGTACTGATAGGGTTGGGAGTGTATTTTATATTCTTTGTTTAGATGTATAGTTTCCAATACCTTATTTAAGGTCTAATAGATTAGTATAAACAAAGGGCTTGTATCAAGCAAAACTCTGATCTGTCCTTTTGATTATCCTGCATCCCCTTTCCACGGCTTCAAGTCCAATCTGTTCTTTCTGTCCCGGATAAAAAACCTGTCTTTTATTCTATACCTGAGGAACCTCATGTTCTGATTTACTCTTAATTCAGGACGTTTTTCTTTTTACTGCTTGATTCATGAAGAATTGCTTATAATATAAAAAATATTCTTAATGAACGGAGGGATTTAATGATTAGTTTACCAAGCGAGGCTGGTTATGAGCTTGCCACTCTCGCGGCAGGGTGTTTCTGGTGTATGGTGGCGCCCTTTGAGGAAATGAAGGGAGTAGTCGGAGTCATGCCCGGCTATACGGGCGGCAACAAGGAAAATCCCACTTACAAAGAAGTCTGCTCAGGCGATACGGGGCACCTCGAGGCAGTGCAGGTTACCTTTGATCCTGCCCTGGCTTCATATGAGATGCTTCTGGAAGTATTCTGGCGGCAGATCGATCCCACAGACGGGGGCGGCCAGTTTCATGACCGGGGACCTTCTTACCGGACCGCTATATTCTATCATAATGAGCTGCAACGAGAGAAAGCTGAAGCGTCAAAAAAAAATCTCAACGACAGCAAAAGGTTCAGCGATCCTATAGCCACACAAATTCTTCCGGCGTCAATTTTTTATCCCGCCGAAGAGTACCATCAGGACTACCATAAAAAGAATCCGGCCCATTATAAACAGTACCGCAGAGGCTCTGGGCGCGACGATTTTATTGAAAAATACTGGGGTCCTGAAAAAAAGCATGATCAAGAAAATTTAAGAAACAAACTTACGAAAATGCAGTATGAAGTGACGCAAAACAACGCCACGGAGCCACCCTTTAAAAATGAATACTGGGATAACCGTCGTAACGGAATATACGTTGATATCGTTTCGGGTGAGCCGCTTTTTAGTTCCAAAGACAAATTTGACGCGGGCTGCGGCTGGCCAAGCTTTACCTGCCCTCTGCAAGGGGAGAGCATAAAGGAGAAGCAGGATCAGAGCCACGGCATGATGCGCACCGAGGTCCGGAGCAAAAAAAGTGATTCGCACCTCGGCCATGTTTTCAAAGACGGGCCGGACCCTACAGGACTGCGTTACTGCATCAATTCGGCCTCCCTGCGTTTTATACCGGAGGAGGACCTTGACAAAGAAGGATACGGGGAGTACGTTCGTCTGTTCAAATAAATACCATTTATCTCTGATAAGCAGGAATGGTAAAGGAAAAGCTGCTTCCCTCACCAATCTTGCTTTCCGCCCAGATCCTGCCCCCGTGGGCTTCAACCAGACTTTTGGCGATGGCCAGCCCAAGGCCTGCGCCGCCTCCCGAGCGTGAGCGCGACTGATCGGAACGGTAAAACCGTTCAAAAACATTGGCCAATTCATCGGCCTCAATCCCGGTTCCGGTGTCTTTTATTGAAAAAACCACACTGCCGTTGGCCGGACCGGCTGCTAATGTAATCATGCCACCAGGTTTGGTGTAGCGAAGCGCATTGCCTAAAATGTTTAACAGAACTTGCACCATCCGATCGGGATCAACATCTACAGTGGGTATGCCTGCCGGCATATCCACCGAGAAATTGATATTCTTCTGCCTGGCGTCGCTGGAAGAAAGCAGGGCTACTTTTTCAACCAGTTCCTCTACCTGGACCTCCCGGCGGTTTAGACGCAACTCTCCGGCTTCCGCCAGGCTGATTTCCTGTAGCTCGTTTACCAGCCTGGTAATGCGCAATACCTCGTCGTGCATTGAAATGATAGTCTCAGGCGACGCTGTTATGACCCCCTCCTGCATTGACTCCAGATTGCCCCTTAGAATAGCCAGAGGAGTTCTTAGTTCGTGGGCGGTGTCTGCGAGCAGGTTTCTCCTGAGCCTCTCGTTCCGCTCCAGACTTTCCGCCATATTATTGAAGGAAGAGGCTAATTCGCCTATCTCGTCACTCGTTGTTACCGCCGCTCTGTAGCCCAGTTCCCGCCCGGCCAGACGTTTAGCGGCTAAAGTAAGCATGGCTATAGGGTTGCTCAGGTGCCTGGATATGATGATACCAAAGATCAATGCGATCAGGGAAGCGACAACAGCAGCCCATATAGTGGCTCTATTAACATTATTGATAAACTCGCTCTCCCATTCACCACGCTGGTTATTCAGCATGACCAGCGTGCCAACCACAGTATCGTTGACTGTTAAAGGCAGGCGATGCTTAATTGTATCCTCCGGCAACGTTTTTCCAATATAGGCACTGTCTGAGGCCGCTATGATCACACCTTTTGAGTCTATTAAAAAGAAATCACCGGTGTTCGATCCCATCATAGGTCCCATGCCGGGTCCCATTCTGTGGCCCGCTCCAACTCCCTGGGCAATACGTCCATTCCAGCCGCCCATGCCTCTGCCTTTAAGCTGGGAATCAAAAACAGACTGTACATCATTCCAGCTATTTTTATCACGTTGGTATTCGGTGAGAAGCCCGGCAAAGAGCTCTAAACGGTAAGAGAGATTTTTATCCACATAATTGTCAAACGAGTCGCGGGCGGCAATCCCGGACAGGACTGCCACAATCAGGGTCGCCAGCAGGGCCAGCTGTTTAGTTGACCTCCGAAACGGTAGCCTGTGCCGTAGACGGTGATTATGTAACTGGGATTGGCCGGGTCCGCTTCAATCTTTTTGCGCAAATTGCTGATATGCGTGTCTATTGACCTTTCATAGCCTTCGTAAGTGAAACCAAGGGCGGCGTCAAGCAGCTGCAGGCGGCTGTAGACCCTGCCCCGGTTGCTTAATAGCAAATGTAATATTTTAAATTCCGTGGGCGTTAGCAGGATGTTCTTTCCCTTTATAAAAACTTCATGGCGGTTAATATCTATTTCCAGATCTCCCACCTTGATCAGTTCTTCTTTCTTTTCCTCACCCGGCTCGCTGCGGCGTAAAACAACCCTGATCCGCGCGGTCAGTTCTCTTAAGCTGAACGGTTTGGTAATGTAATCGTCCGCGCCTATTTCCAGCCCCAGGAGTTTATCAATCTCTTCTGTCCTGGCCGTCAGCATGATTACCGGGATGCTGCTTTTCTGCCGGATCTCCCTGCATACTTCCAGACCGTTCTTGCCGGGTAACAGCCAGTCCAACACGACAAGGTTCGGCTTTTCCGACTGCACTAATGCCAAAGCCGCCAGGCCGTCCGCCGCCTGAATAACTGTAAAACCTTCATTCTCCAAATAGTTTTTAAGCAGGTTCCGGATCTTTTCCTCGTCGTCCACCACAAGTATTTTTTTAGGCACGGTTCCACCTCGAAATAAGTCTCAAGTAGTTCTTATCACACATTTTATCATTAATTTAAACATTTTTATAATTACAAATGAATCTTGACATTTTCTTAACATTTTCTAAAAATGATTTTAAAAACTTATTGGTATCATATATTCAGATGAAAAACAAAGGAGGCTTCAGTTTTATGAAAATCAAGAATTGGTTGGCGGCGGCCGTAGCCGTAGCCTTGCTGGGCGGGGTTCTACTGGTAGGTATCCCGGCGGCAAAGGCTTCAGCAGTAGGAAACCAGTCCAATGGTCAGGCCGGGCAAGGTAACCGGGGCGGTTACGGACTGCAGATGGGCAGAAATATGGGCGGAATGGGAACAAATGTGGCGGAGTTTTTGGGGATCAGCCAGGAAGATTTAAGCGCGGCCCGTCAAGCCGGCCAGTCGCTGGTGCAGATTGCGGCTGAAAAAGGTATCAGTGAACAACAGTTGCTGGATTATATGCTTAACCAGCGCAGCACTCAGATCGACCAACTGGTCACAGACAGCAAGATAACCCAGGAGCAGGCCGAACAGCACAAGCAATTTATGACCGAGCGGGTGCAGGAGAACATCAACCGCACCACAGTTGGGCCGAACAACACCGGCGACAGGGGTTTTAAAGCCGGAGGCATGGGTGCCGGAATGGGCAAAGGCTTAGGGCGAGGCCAAGGTAATTGCGGCGGTCAATGCAATGGTACCGGCAATGGGCCATGTGCAACCGCAGAGTGACTAAAAAAGCCGGGTAACACCGGCTTTTTTTTATACAAGTAATGATGTAAAATTGATATTGGAGGTGAATTGCATTTATGGTAGAATTTCTCGGTTGGATTGGTTTTTTGCTTTTTATAAGCACTCTTGTGCCATTTTTCTCGCGCCGTATGCGTTTAAGCGGAGCAGCGGCAGTATCCTTTTCCCGTTATCATCACTCAATAGCGCTGGCCAGCCTGGTTGTCTTAACCTTACATGGTTTCTTTGCCCTGGCTTCGAGGAGAAATTGGGGTTGGGGAGCGCAGGCGCATCTCAACGGCGCCATACTATCCGGCGCAGTGGCCTGGGCGATGCTTGCGGCTGTGGTGGTTATAGCCTTGCTGGTTTCGCGCAAAGAACCGTTATTCAGGACCCACTGCTGGGCTGTGGTACTGCTTGTTTTGTTGATAATCAGTCATGTTTTTTAAGGGGTATTTGTGTCTTTAGCAATCCTGGTTTTTCTACCTGCCGCGACAAAAATTTTCAGGTAAATGGCTTTAAAACGGCACTCGTCCTCACAGCGCAAACATTTGATGCACTCGGAATTATCAACTTCCGGTTGTTTTGATTTATGGTTAACTGTTGAAATGGCATTGGTCGGGCAGATTCCCCCGGTACATTTGCCACAGCTTTTACAGGCGCCGGTCTGAGTTGTGACTTTGTATGGAGCGATCCTGGAGGTAATTGACAGAATAGCACCCAGAGGGCAGATATAGCGGCAGAACACTCTTTCAATAAATACCGCAAGTAGAAGCGTTAATACCAAAATAGCTATTGCCACAGACGAACCGTCAAAATTAAACAGCACTTTAAAAGGTTCATATTCAGACCACACGTTTCTGGTTGCTTGCCAGCTCAGAAGACCAAAGATAAGAAGCAAAACGAACTTGAGGTATTTTAAGGTTTTATCGGCGAAGGCCGGTAAGCGCCAGCCGGTTTTCTGTGCGTGTATTATTTCTTGAACGGCGCCGAGCGGACAGATCCAGCCGCAAAATATTCTCCCCCAAATAAGCGATAGGAGCACAGGGACGGCCAGCAGGATGATTGCTATTTTGAGGATTGATTTACTTCCCATCAGTAAAATAAACGGTGTGCCTACCGGCTCCGGGCAGCCTCCGGTATAAAAGCCCAGGATCAACATGCTGAGAAAAAGCAGTGGAACTCTTAGTCTCTTTAATTTGAAGAGAAACAGCGCCAGGCCGGCCAGAAAAAAGATATACCACAGCTGCAGGTGTAATGAGTCCAATGTCAGAGAAGAGACGAATTTCTCAAGAAGAGTCTGCTCGCTGGAAGGTTGCTCGGGTACGGCTTGTCCACTCCCAGTTGAGTTCGACGAGACGACTGGAGCTGTGGTTGGGGTATCGCCGGCGCTTTTTGGCGCAGCAGTGTCCTTAACAGGCGTTGCGTTTTGGGCTGTGGTCACTGTGCCCTGGGCTTCAACAAAAATCAACCCAACCTTGGTGCATTCGCGCTCTACACGCACTGTTGACTGGCCGGGAGCATTGAATTTTACTTTGAAAATTAAGATATCAGGTGTTCCTTTTTGCCATTTACCCGGATCGACCAAATCCCCGCCTGTAACAATTATCTTTGTGTCTTCCAGAGGGGTCACACATGTTTTATGAGTTGGTACCCTTTCCAGGCGAAAAGTAACATCACTGCCGGCCTGAGTGGAGAAGGAAGATGGTGTAAGTGTCAGATCACAGGCAGCGGCTACCTGTTGCCAGAGCAGAAAGAGAGCAAAAACCAGAACGGCTGTAACTATTTTTGTCGAATTTCTGATATTTATCACCTCATTATACTGCTAATAATTATATATCACATTAATTATTCCTCCATCCAAAAATCATTTAATTCCAGTTATAAATATCCAACATTTAAAATAGACCTTAAACAAAACCTGTTTAATTTGGAGGGATTATTTTGTCGGGACGAATTCACACGTCTCAGACACTAAGATGTGGTTTGAACGCCCCATATCCGCCTGTACGTGTCATGGCGCCCAATCGCGCCTATGCTGCACTCTTGCTCGAGGACTATACCGGTGTAGTCAGTGAAATCACTGCTATAAACCAGTACCTCTACCACTATTTTGTACTGGAGGGAATAAATGACGAAGTCGCTGATCTGTTAGAATGCGTTTCTATTGTTGAAATGTATCACATGGAACTGCTGGCGGAAACAATCAAGCTTTTAGGTGTAGACCCGCGCTACCGGGTTTTCAAAGATAGTCAGGAAATATACTGGAACGCCACTTATGTTTATTACGGTTTGGGCCTTTGCGACCGCCTGGCGGCCGACATAGCGGGAGAGTGGGCTGCCATCGCGGCTTACCGTGATCACCAGAGCAGGATAGCAGACCCTTATATTAAAGCACTGCTGGAAAGAATTATTATGGACGAGTATCACCACATTAAATTGTTTAATGAGGTATCAATGAAATACTGCCAGGTGTGATTAAAAGCCGGTTAAAAAACTGCTTCAGATTCAATATTTACATTCAGATCAAGAACATGAGTGGCGCAGGCCATGCACGGATCAAAAGAACGGACCGTACGGCCCAGAATTGTAAAGAGCTGCTCGGGCCTGTTTATCTCCGTACCAACCAGAGCACTCTCTACAGGCCCCCGGCCGCCGGACCTATCCTTGGGTGAGAAGTTCCAGGCTGTCGGTGTGATAATATTATACCTGGCCACTTTTTCAGCCTGGATACTTGCGCTGTGCAGCAGTGCTCCACGCATGGCGTCAGTGGCAGCGGTGGCTTCATTTTTCGCCAGAATTTTTTTCTGGTGAATGGGAGGGGGGCCTGGTTCTATTTTTTTGAGCCACTCCTGCACCAAATCCGTAAGCAGCAGGGTTTCCAATGTGCGGGTATAAATCCTGTCCATGGTTGAAGTGCCGCCGTTATAAAAGCCGTTTATAATCATGCGTGCCAGCGGGCCCACCTGGAAATGTCGTCCTGCGTATTGCACTGATTTAACCCAGGTGTAAGCGCCGGGCTTGTACGGATCAGGCTTTGTTTCTTCACTTTTACCATTTTTCCTGGGGCTGTCGGTGTACCAGGAAGCGGCGACACTTTCCTCAATCAAATCCAGTTGGGGGATTGTATGCAGGCCGTCCGCCAGCACGCCGGGTCTCCATAATGTTTTTTCATTCTTCTGCCCGAATTTAAACAGCCCGAAGGATAGGAGGAGTCCGGGTGTAACCCCGATTAAAAAATAATCGCTGTAAACACGGGCAATTAACTCGGTATCGGGAACCATACGGGATTTTACAAAATCACCTATGTTTCTGATCAGGGCCAGTGTCTGGTTAATCTTATCCGCTGTCGGGGCAACTGATACTCCGCCATGGACAAAACTATGCTGATGGGGAGCTTTGCCGCCAAACAAGGCCAGCAGTTGGTGGCTTTCCTGGGCTGCTTTAATAGCTTCAAAATAATGCCCAACCAGCCGTTCATTATCAACTGGGTTGAGCCGCGCGTCCGTGAGATTTTGCCCGTGGAAAGGAGGGCGGTCCGGCATCCTGGCAAAATCCGGCAGACTGAACAGGTAGAAGTGCCTGATGTGGTTTTGCAAAAAATCCGCCGCGAACATGATATTACGCAAATACTGGGCATTTTCGGTCAAATCGTTGTCATAGAGCTCATCCAGCAGGTAACTGGCTGCGGCGCCATGAGCCAGGGAGCAGATACCGCATACTCTTTGGGTCATATAAACCGCATCGGTGACGTGCCTGTCACGCATGATCCATTCGTAACCTCTGAACATTGTGCCGCTGGCGTTAGCTTCTGCCACCCGTCCGCTTTCAATTGTTGCCTGCACGGAGAGAAGTCCGCTCAATCGTGTGACAGGGCTGAATATTATAGTTTTCTTGCTCATTTCGGTTCTCCTTCGGAAAGTGGGTTTTTTTCTCTATCTCCTGCACTTTTTTCAGGCAGGGGGGTAAAAAACGGTGTAGAACCGTCCGGAAAGTCCTCGTTGGTACACCCTATGCAGGGAGTGTTAGCCTTTACCGGCCAGCTGACGTGGTTAATCCACTGCCTGTAGGGGCAGTCCGCGCCCGTGCGGGGTCCCATACAGCCCAGGGAAAACATGCACTCGATGTCTCCCAGTTCTTCCGCAAATTCATCTCTGTCAAAATAGGATCTTCGCTGGCAGTGGCGGTGCACCGTAAAGCCGTAAAAAAGCTCCGGCCGGCCCAGGCTGTCAAGCTCCGGCCTGCCGTACATCAGCAGGTGGGCCAGGGTGCCCACAAACCAGTCGGGGTTGACGGGGCAGCCGCTTACATTAATGATTTCTCTGTCCAGAACGTCTCTTACGCCGACGCTCCCTGTAATATTTGGCCTGGCGGCAGATGGGCCGCCAAAGCTGGCGCAGGTGCCGATAGCAACAACCTGGCCGGCTATTCCCCCCAGCCAGGTTACCGCTTCCAGGGCTGTGATGGCGCGTTTCTCTGTTATTGCTATGATGTTATACAGCCCGTTATCCTTGACCGGGATCGCACCCTCCACCACCAGGATAAACTTCCCTTTGTATAATAATGATGCCTGTTCCAGAATATTGAGGGCGTCTCCGCCCTGGGCGGCCATAAAGGTGTTGCTGAAAAGCAGGTCGATCATATTAGTAAAAACCTGGTCAAGATAGGGGTAGGTGGTGTTCATAAAGGCGATGTTATTGTCGCCGCTGTCATTGGTCTCAAGCCAGACAACAGGCAGCTTGTTTTTGTTCGGCAGAGCCAGGTGCTCATTAACGACCGGCAGGACAGCCCTGGTAAGAGCATGGTTGTCAGCGGACGAAAGCCGGCGGCATAACCGGACAAATTCCTCTTTTTCCATGATATTCACCCCGTGATTATAGGTATGTGTAGTTTATTTTTATTGAAGACAGACTTTTTACATACTATGATATGGAAGATACAGTTGCCCCTTAAGAAACATTTAAAAACATTAAGCATATTAAGAAGCATGAATGAATTAAAATATGAAGTGCTGTTAATTGGCATAGGCAATGTTTTAATGGGCGACGATGGTTTGGGCGTCTATGCAGCAGAGGAGCTAAAAAAGAGAGAATGGCCGCCGGAGGTTTGTATTCTGGAGGCAGGCTTGTCTGTGATCTATTATCTCGAAGAAATCAGCTGTGCACGGAGTGTCATAGCAGTGGATGCGGTCAGGGCAGGTGGCCGTCCAGGAAATATATACAGGTTTATGGGCCGGGAGATTAAAAATTTGCCGGAAAACTGGAGAAATTCACATGGTTATTCTCTGCTGGAAGTAGTTGAGCTGTCAAAACATTTGACAGGACTTCCTGACAACCTGATCATTTACGGTGTG
>CAZJGV010000015.1:9504-26620 GCA_964545615.1 uncultured Pelotomaculum sp. | reverse complement strand
TAAAATTCCTCCTTCGTTCCTTTACCTATTAGTGCTTCATTTTCTCATCAAATAATTTTTATCTATTAACCCAAAGTAATTTAGTATTTATTTTTTCACCAATAAATATATAATTTGCTTAGCATGTCAAATCAAAAAAGTATGTGAAAAGAATGAAAGTAAAGTATTTGATATTAAGTTTTTTTATACTCCTCCTTTTTACCGCAACCGCCAAAGCCGCAACAGATTCACCCGTCTTTGAGGATATTGAAGGTTCTTTTGCCAGGGACGCCATTCTTCAACTGACCAGACGAGGAATCACCAGCGGCCTCGGACCCAATGAATTTGGCCCCGCGCAGAATATCAGCCGCAGCCATTTCCTTGTCCTTTTGGCCAAGGTGCTGGGGGTACAGCCTTATTCTCCCGCTGCTCCTACCTTTTCTGATTTGCCCCTCTCCGCGGCGGAATCAGGATATGTGGAGGCAATGGTCAAACTTGGCCTGGTAGTGGGTACTGGAAACAAGGTAATGGGAGCGGATGATTCGATCAAACGGCAGGATGCTGCTGTTTTGCTGGCTCGCGCCTTGCCGGAATATAATTTAGAGGCACCAATACTTAACGGCAGGTACCTTGATGAAAACCAGATTTCCTCATATGCTGCGAAAAGCGTAGCTTATGTTATCTGGAAAGGCCTTATGAACGGCGGTGACAACCTCTTTCGTCCTCAAGAAACATTAACCAGGGCGGAAGCAGCTGTGCTCGCCGACCGGTTATTTAAGATCAGAAAAGGACAAGCTCTGACTGCTTTCCCGTTTGTCTCCTCCCAGCAACTGCAGACAAAAGCGGGAGAAAACAGTAAAATTGAACCAGCCAACTCTCAGCAGCCCTTGTCCTTTACAACAGTATACGGACTGGACAATCCGACCGCCGGATGCATCTCGCCGGACGGCACTTTTTCAGCCGGGGCGAAACCGGCCAAAGCTACCATTACGGTTAACGCGGGATACAACTCTTATCTGATCCATACTAATATTACTTCCGCCGGTACAGCAGAAAAAACGAAGGGAGAAAGCCCCGTAACTTCCACAACCTGTTTGCCCGAAGAGGAGCTCACTAACAGAGCAACTTACAGTGTAGCGGTGCACTCGCCCGACCAGGGTTTCCGGGAGACTGAAGAAAAGAGTTATCCAGGCCCCAAAGAAGGGCTTACCTCCCGGGACGAAACCTGGACAGGCTTTTTTCGCCAGCAGGGGCGGGATATTATAGTGGATTTAAAAAAGGTTACTCCTGTCACAAAAATCTCCCTGGAATTCGAACAGGAAGCCGGATCAGGCGTTTACCTTCCCCAATACATGAATTGTTCGATGTCGGCGGACGGTAAAGAGTGGTACCACCTGGGGCAGGTCAATCATAGTATTGACCCCGCCGATCCGGCTGTTCAAAGCAAGGACTTCACTCTGACCTTCCCCTCGTTCGCCGCCCGGTACGTTAAGATCAGCTTTCCGGTTGACGTCTTTGTATTCGCCAGACACCTGTCCATCACAGGAGGCGGCAGCCAACCGCAAAGGCCGGTGATCCTGGCGCATGAAGAACAGGCGTGGCAATCTGCCGACACCTACCTGCAGCTCCCGGACATCAAAAACATTCTGCTGATCTTTTCAGGTAGCCACGGCGACCTGGGTAAATGGACTTCCCAGGACTTTTTACCTATGCTGGTTTATCTGGACAAAAGGTACAGCATAAAGGGTAAGATGTTTGATACCATGCTCTTTCTCCCCTACCCCGACTTATCATGTACCAGGGACGGCTGGAGCGCCTACGCTGAAGACCTCTTTGCTCCCGGAGCGCAGCTGTCCGCCCTGGAGGAAACTATGGCTTGTTTGAATAAAATACCTGATTACCAGGGAAAAGTAAATGTCATTCTTACCGTTCCCTATCCCAACGGGCAGCAGGAAAACTTCGGTATTCTGGAAAGCGGCGGCAGCCCACTTTGTTTCTCCGAAAAGAAAGCCGGCAAGAGTCAGGCGGCCGGAGACCGCTTCCTGGCCCTGCGTTGGTTTTACGACAATTTAATGGACAGGTGGGACCAGTCGGAGTTTAAATACCTTAACCTGACCGGCATTTACTGGTATCAAGAAAGTATGGACCCGACTACTCCCGGTGACGTCGAACTGGTGCAAAACGTGGCCCGGTTGGTGCGTAATGACGGCCTGAAATTTTTCTGGATTCCGTTCTATGGAGCGCAAGGTTATGACGTTTGGAGATCATACGGTTTCAGCCATGTCTTTTTGCAGCCCAACTATTACGCCAGCAACGTCCCCCCGGACGAGCGCATTGATAAGGCTGCGGAACTGGCAAAGCGTTATAACCTGGGCCTTGAGATAGAATGTGACGACGGCATACTCTACAGCCCTGAATATTACAACCTGTTCTATAAGCAGCTTAATAAAGCGCAGCAACTCAATATCGACAAAGAAGCGTCCAAAGCTTACTACGCCGGTTCAAAAACCCTGGTAAGAGCCTGGCGCAGCGACAACTACAAAATACGATCCATTTACGACGATATCTACAAATGGCTCAACGGCACCTACCAGGCCCCGGCCATTCCATAGTCCGGGACATCCTCAAACCTCTGTCAATAAGCACAGGAGCAGTTTTTAAGCTGCTCCTCTAATTTTTATGACGTTTCAATTCCTGATTTAATAACTTAATAACTTAGGTACCCGGTACGCTTGCGTACGCCTGTGGCTCCTCTCTTAAACAGCCTTCTCACCTGGGTTGCCGCCCGTAAACTGGCTGTTGTACAGCTCGGCGTAGAAGCCGCCTTTGGCCAGAAGTTCTTTGTGGCTGCCCTGCTCAATGATGGCTCCCTGGTTCATCACCAGGATCAGGTCGGCTTCACGGATGGTTGAAAGCCTGTGGGCGATCACAAAACTGGTCCTGCCCTTCATCAAGTTCGCCATCGCCCTCTGGATCAGCACCTCGGTCCTGGTATCGATGTTGCTGGTAGCCTCATCGAGGATGAGGATCGCCGGGTCGGCCAGGATAGCGCGGGCGATAGTCAGGAGCTGCTTCTGGCCCTGCGAGATATTGGAGGCCTCCTCGTTTAAGATGGTATCATAGCCGTCCGGCAGGGTTTTGATGAAGTGATCGGCATTGGCGGCTTTAGCCGCGCTGAAAATCTCTTCCTCAGTCGCTCCCTCCCGGCCGTAAGCGATATTGTCCCTGATGGTCCCGTTAAACAGCCAGGTATCCTGCAGCACCATGCCGAACATTGTGCGCAGGTCCCCACGCTTGATATCCCTGATATCCACGCCGTCGACGGAGATGCAGCCGCCCTGCACCTCGTAGAAGCGCATGATCAGGTTGACCAGGGTGGTTTTGCCCGCTCCGGTCGGCCCGACGATAGCGATGGTACTCCCTTCCTTAACATCTATGCTGAGGTCATCCATAAGCGGCGCTTCTTCCTTGTAGCCAAACTTCACATGTTCAAATTTTACCCTGCCTTGCGGTAGCTTGATCACTTTAGCCTTATCACTGTCGGGGATTTGCTCCTCTTCATCCAGGATTTCAAATACCCGTTCCGCGGAGGCGATCGTGGACTGCAGTACGTTGGCTATATTGGCCACCTGGATGATCGGATGGGTAAACTGCCTGGTATACTGGATGAAGGCCTGGATATCACCTATCTCAATTTTCTTGTGCGCCACCAGCAGGCCGCCCACGACGCAGATGACGACGTATCCAATATTATTGACAAAGTTCAGGGCCGGGAAGATAACGCCGGACATAAACTGAGCTTTCCACCCGACTCCGTACAGTCTGGTGTTAATTTCCTTGAACTTTTCTATGGAATCTTCCTCATGGCCGAACACTTTAACGATTTTATGCCCGGCGTACATTTCCTCAACATGGCCGTTCAGTTCCCCGATGCATTTCTGCTGCGCCGCAAAATATTTCTGGGAATTCTTCGCTATCAATACAGTTATGAGCATACTGATGGGTAGCGTCACCACCGCGATCAGGGTCATCAAAGGACTGATGGTCAGCATCATGATCAAAATACCAATGACAGTTATTAAAGAAGTAATCAGCTGGGTCAGACTCTGCTGCAGCGTCGTCGCTATGTTGTCCATATCATTGGTGACCCTGCTCAGGATCTCGCCATAGGTCCGCTGGTCGAAATATTTGAGCGGCAGGCGATCAAGCTTATCCTTGACGTCGTTACGCATCCTGTAAACAGTGTTCTGGGAAACGCTCGACATGATATAGCCCATCACATAACTGCACAGGGCGCTGATTACATAAAGCGCCACCAGCAAAAGAAGGATCTTCCAGATATAATCAAAATCAAAGCCCGGGATAGGCTGCTTTTTTAGTTGGTTGATAACTGCAGCCGGCATGTTTTCCTGGATCGCCGTGTAAAGCTGCATATAATATGCGTATTTGGCAAGTACTCCATCGGCCAGTTTGGTCGTGGCCTTGCCCATGATTTTAGGGCCGACAATCGAGAAAATAGTACTCGCGACAGCCAGAAAAAACACTATGATAAAACTATATTTCTCCGGCTTCAGGTACTCTGTTAATCTCTTTAGAGTCCCCCGGAAATCCTTCGCTTTTTCTACCGGCATACCCATAGGGCCGCCACGGCCCATTGGGCCTCCGGGGCCCGGGCGGGCGGGTTTTTGTGCTCTTTGTTCACTCATACTGTCACGCAATCTCCTCTTCCGACAATTGGGAGGATACGATCTCACGATATACCACGCATGAATCCATAAGTTCCTTGTGTCTGCCTGTGCCCACAATCCGTCCTTCGTCCAGCACGATAATCCTGTCGGCGTCCATCACCGTTCCCACCCTTTGGGCCACAATGATCACGGTAGAAGTGGTAGTCTCTTTTTTCAGCGCTGCCCGCAGCCGGGCGTCAGTCTTAAAGTCCAGGGCCGAAAAGCTGTCGTCCAGAATATATATACCAGGCCGCCGGACCAGAGCGCGGGCAATGGAAAGCCTTTGCTTCTGACCGCCGGACAGGTTGGTTCCGCCCTGGGAGATTGTAGATTCATAACCATCCTTCATGGCGGAAATGAATTCGCTCGCCTGGGCTACCTCAGCCGCGTGGGTGATTTCTTCTTCAGTCGCGTCAGATTTGCCGTAACGGATATTTTCAGCTACAGTCCCGCTGAAAAGGACCGGCGTCTGCGGCACGAACCCGATTTTGGACCTGAGGTCCCGCTGGGTCATTTGCCGGACATCCACACCGTCAACCAGGACTGAGCCGCTGTCAACATCGTAAAAACGTGGAATCAGGTTGATCAGGGTAGACTTGCCCGAGCCCGTACCTCCTATAACAGCTGTCACCTCACCGGGAGAGGCGGCGAAAGATATATTGCTGACGGCCGGCAGTTCAGCCCCGGGGTAGCTGAAGGTGACGTCCTGAAATTCCACATAACCTTTCTGACTGCCGGAGGCGCTGATTTGCGACGGGTCGGCTATGCCGGGTTCCACATCCAGCACTTCGTTGATCCGGATGGCTGACGCCTGGGCTCTTGGAACCATGACAAACATAATCGTCACCATAATGATAGAGAACATGACCTGCATCGCGTACTGGAGGAAAGCCATCATATCGCCCACCTGCATCATGTTTTGACTGATGCGGATGCCGCCAAACCAGATAATCGCAATAGAGGTTAAATTCATGATGATGATCATGGCCGGCTGGATCAGGGCCATTATTTTATTGACTTTAATAGCGTTATCGGTCAGATCGCGGTTTGCTTCCTTGAACCGCTGATTCTCGCTTTCCAGCCTGTTGAAAGCCCGGATCACCCTGATGCCTGTCAGATTCTCGCGCAGGACCAGGTTAACCCTATCCAGCTTAATCTGCATTGCTTTAAACAGTGGCACGATCACGGTGGCGAGAGTTCCGATCAGGAGCAGCATGACAGGCAGAACCACAGCCAGGATTAAAGTCAGCTGCTGATCCTTTGAATAAGCCATGATAATGCCGCCGACACACATGATCGGAGCATAGACCATAAAGCGCAAACCCATTACCACCAGAGTCTGCACCTGGGTGATGTCGTTGGTGGTCCTCGTTATAAGAGAAGCGGTCCCAATTTTATCGAATTCATGCAGGGAGTAGCTCTCCACGCGCGAAAAAACACTGTCACGGATGTCCCTGCCGAAACCCATCCCAATTATTGAAGAAAGGTAGCTGCCCACTATGGAACAAAAGCTGCTCACCAGCGCTACAAGAAGCATGTAACTCCCGTATTTCCAGATGTAACCGGTATCACCTTTCATCATGCCGTTGTTGACAACTTCCGCCATGAGCGTGGGGAGATACAGCTCCGCGATGGACTGGGCGAAAAGAAATACCATGACCCAGAATAATTCCCAGGTATATGGCCTGAAAAAACGAAATAGTTTTACCATCTATTTAATCTCCACTCGTAGTTCAGTTAATTAACTGTTACCTTTATATTGTCGGTGAGAGCGCTGATATTGGTAACAGCAACCTTTTCACCAACGCTGAGTCCCTTTAAAATCTGGGCTGCCTTATTGTTTTTGAGCCCGACTTTCACAACCCGCTTCGAAGCGGTGTTATCACTGATTACAAACACATAGCTTTCCCCGCCGCTCTGCATGACCGATGATGCCGGGACCATAATTCCCCTTATTTTTGTGGTCATCGCGGCATGGGCCGACAAGCCGGCCGTGAGGCTGCCGTTGTTATTAATGGTGATTTCCAGGGGGAAGACTTCACCTGTACTGACCGCGATTGGTCCGATGCTTGATATAGTTCCTTTAAATTTACTATCCGGGTAGCTGTCAACAATAATGTCCATTTCCTGGCCAACCGATAAAAGAGGCAGTAAATCCTGGGTTACCGTGCTTTTTAATTTCAGAGTTGATATGTCGACAATTGAGATTACCGCCACGCCTGGTGAGACCACCTGGCCAACGTTCACACTCTGGGTGGTCAGGATACCGTCTAAAGGGCTTCTGATGACGGCATTATTAATCTGCACCTGGATATTCCTGATGTTGGCGCGCGCTGTGCTGATCGCAGCCTGAGCCTGGTCCTGCGCCGGGCCGGAAGCATTTTCAAACTGGTTTTGCGCGATATTCAGCTTGTCCGTGATTTCATCCATCTGACTTTGTGCTACCACACCCGACTCGAAAAGGACTTTTGTCCGGTCATAAAGTTTTTGCGCCGCATCCAGGTTTATTCTTGCCAGAGATGCCTGATTGACAACTGACTCCGCTGCCGCCTCGGCAGACTGCAAACTGGCCTGGGCCTGCATCAGCTGGGCGTTTAATGTATCCGTATCCAGTTGGATAAGGATGTCCCCCGCCTTTACCACGCTGCCGACGTTGCAGCTCAGGCTGACTACCTTGCCTGAGATTTTACTTGATATGTCAGCCGTCTGAACCGGTACCAGAACCCCGCTGAGTTCGAGCGTTGTTTCGATTTCCTGATTATCAGCGGTCGCCGCCGTTACCGCCACTGTCCCGCTCTCATTCCGGCCGCAACCGGTGGCGGCCAATAATAGAAGCACGGCCAGAACAGCCGGCAGGGATTTTTTAATTTGCTTCCGCATACAAAAACCTTCTTTCACTGTTTAAGATGGATTTTGACTGTCGCATTCATACCGAGCATGAGAGTCAGGTTATCAGCGTTGGTGATGGCAATTTTCACAGGGATCAGCTGGGTGACTTTGGAGAAAGTCCCGCTTGTATTGAGTGACGGGTACTGGCTGAAGGCTGACTGCGTGGCCTGCCCAATGCTCTCGACATATCCTGTAAAGCTTTTATTGGAGTAAGCGTCAATTTTGATATCGACCTTTTGGCCCGGTTTGATCTTGAAAATATCCGTCTCTTCAATGTTCGCCTTGATGAATATGTGCGAGGTGTCCGCTATGGTCGCAATCTCCATCCCGGGCGAAACAACCTGGCCTTTGACTACACTGGACAGTACCACCTTGCCGTCGATGGGAGATTTGATATCCGCTTTGGAGATCATGATATCCGCTGAACTGGCCAGTGTTTGAGGGTTCATCGCTGTGCTCGTCACCATCATGCTGACATCCTGCTTGCCGAGCACCTGCCCCCCCTTGACCAGGTCCCCTTCTTTGACGTCCCAGTTCTTCACTTTGCCAGTTACCTCTGGTGTCAGCGTAATTATATCGGAAGTGATCTGGGCGTTTTCCGTGGTGAAGTAGTTGCTGCTCTGGTAAAAATAATAGGAGATCCCCGCCGCGCCACCGGCAAGGACGATTACTGCCAGTATCAGCAATATTTTTTTCAGGTTTTTCATTCAGTGACCACCTTCAAGGTTTTTGGATTTCGTAATGCTATAGTCCTGATCCGTCTTTACTCTACGTTTTCAAGTATTTCTTGAATCCGCTTCAACATCTGCTCAAGTTCGTCCAGTTCCATACCAGGAAGTGTCCTGAGCTTTGCTACAAGATCCAGTTTAATTTCCTCAAATAGTTCCTCAACCATTTTTCTGCCTTGTTCAGTGACTTCCATGCGCACAATGCGCCGGTCATTTTCATCAGGTTTTCTGACTAAAAGACCCTGGTTAATCAATCTGTAAACAAGCGGAGACAGCTGTTGTTTTGATATCTGCATTTCATGAGCCAGCTCCGACATCGACAGGGAACCCTTCAGGTGCAGGAGCGATACCGCAAAGAATTGAACATGGCTCAGCCGGGAGCGCGTTTTTTGTTCAAATGGCCTGATAAATTTATCCCGCATGTAAGCTAAAAGTGCCAGGAAGTCGCCGGCCACATTTTCTAAGTTGCTTATTCTAACACCTCCCGTGAACACATTTTGGCTGATAATAAAACAGTATATAGTACAAGGCGCTAATAGTAAATAACTATTTACTATTAAATTGATTATGCTTTTTTGTTTATGTCCCTCAATTCGACAATTCAACAATTCAACAACTGGCACCAAAAATATCTGCCTTTAAAAATGGATTGACAAACTTTACGTGACCTGGTTATATTTTACCCAAATAAAGTTTTTGAATTTTGCAAAAATGCTAAAAAGGAAAGGGTGGCTGAGAAATGTTAAAACTCTCCGAACAGCAGGAATTACTGAGGAAAGTGGTAAGAGACTTTGTTGAGAACGAGATAGCCCCGATCGCACAGATAATTGACGAGGAAGATTCCTGCCCTGTTGAACTTTTTAAAAAAATGGCCCAACTGGGTTTCAACGGAGTCTTCGTGCCTGCCAAATACGGCGGGGCAGGCCTGGGCTACACTGAAATGGCCATTATAGTTGAAGAGATCGGCCGGCACGCCGCGGGTCTCGCTCTTGGCCTGGTGGCCCATTACATGGGTGTTTACGCCATCTTGACCTGGGGCAATGATGAGCAAAAGCAAAAATACCTGCCCCTGGTCTGCTCGGGTTCTTTTGGAGGCCTTTCAGTAACTGAACCAGGAGGAGGATCGGACTTTACCGGACAAAAATCAACAGGCCAACTGGTTGATAAGGAGTGGGTTTTAAACGGACGCAAGTGTTTTATCACCAACTCCCACTGCATGGGTGTGAACGTGGTAACCGTCCGTACCGGGGAAGATAATAAAGGCCGCCCGCAGATTTCAACTTTTATCATAGAAGGAAACACGCCTGGTCACACTCCTGGCCGTAAAGAAAAAAAGGCGGGCTTAAGAGGTTCCTATACCGGGGAGATCATCCTGGACAACGTTAGATTACCGCAAGCCAATTTACTTGGCAAACCGGGCGAAGGTGGCAAAATCAGCCTCGGCACTTTAGGCGAGATGGGCAGGGGCGGCACAGCCTCGGCAGCCCTGGGCATAACCCGGGCGTGCCTGGAAGAGTCGGTGAAATTTGCCAAAGAGCGCATCATTTACGGGAAAACCCTGTCACAGCTGACCAACATTCAGTTCATTATCGCTCAGAACCGCACCGACTACGAGGCTGCCCGGCTGCTGACCTACAACGCGGTTGGTTTGAAGGACGCCGGCAAATCTTGCTCTTCCGAAATTGCGATGGCCAAGTTCTTCGCCGCAGAAGCCTCCGTCAACACAGCCAAACGGACTATCGACCTGATGGGCGGGTACGGGGTGATTACCGACTACCCGGTCAGCCGCTACCTGAGGGACGCTGTGGCCACCATTCCCGCCTGCGGCACATCTCATATCATGCAAATGATTATCGCGGGCGGCGAGCTGAGAAAATAAAGTTACCGCTGGAGGGAATCATATCAAAATGAACATAGCTGTCTGTGTTAAACCGGTACCCGATCCCAACCACTACGGCAAAATAACCATTAACTCCGCCACAAAACTGCTGGAACGCCAGGGGATACCGGCGGTAATTAATCCAACCGACAAAAATGCCATTGAGGCGGCCCTGCAGTTAAAGGAGCAGTTGGGCGGCAAAGTGCTGCTGGTCAGCATGGCCCCACCCGACGCCAGGGAGACACTTATAGAAGGCCTGGCCATGGGCGCTGATGAAGCTTACCTTTTAAGTGACCGCGCCTTTGCCGGGTCTGATACCCTGGCTACAGCCAGGATCCTGGCAGCCGGCCTTAAAAAGATCGGTGATTTGGACCTGATCCTGACCGGGTCCGCCAGCGCCGACAGTGGGACCAACCATGTGCCCTCCCAGTTGGGCGAGTTAATGGGGTTGGCCCACCTGAACTGCCTTATTGAACTGAAGCTGGACCCGCCTGCCTTAAAAATGAAAACCAAAATAGAGCACGGCTATATTGCATACGAAGGCAGCCTGCCCATGGTGCTGGGTGTCGCCAGGGAAATCAACACCCCGCGCTACACTTCACTGATGGGGGTTGTTACCGCCCAGCATAAGACGTTTACCACCTGGGCGCTGAGCGACCTGGGGCTTGACCCCGCCAGCACCGGTTTGGCCGGATCGCCGACTCAGCCGGGGGATTTACACCTGCCCCAACATGGACGAAAAGCTGAGATACTGACAGGTGAACCCGGAGATATGGCCGGCAAAATTGCAACAATTTTGCGAGCCGCAGGCGTACTGGCCTAGGAAAGGGGAATGAGCATGGGAAAACAGCCTGGCGCGGTCTGGGTAACAGTGGAACAAACCGGGGGCAGAATAGCGGAAGTTTCCCTCGAGCTTCTGGGAAAAGCGCGTGAACTTACGGCACAGGGCGGCGGCTCACATACCTCCGCCGTGCTTATGGGCAATGATACCGGTTTTTTAGCTGAAGAGCTTATCGCCTGCGGCGCGGACCAGGTTTTGCTGGTGGACAACCCGCGGCTCGAACTTTACCAGAATGACACCTGCGCACTTGTTCTGGCAGATCTGATCAAAAAACACCAGCCTGAAATAGTTCTTTTCGGCGCCACTTACCGGAGCAGCGAGCTTGCCGCGACAGTGGCGGCCAAGCTGGCAACCGGTCTGGCGGCACACTGCGTTGACTTGAGTATCAATGACCAGGGAGAGCTGGTACAAGTAGTCCCCGCTTTCGGCGGGATGGTCCTCGGCGATATTCTTTGCCCCAAAGCCCGCCCCCAGATGGCCAGTGTCAAACCCGGCCTGTTTCAAAAGCCGGTAAAAGACGCTGCCCGTACCGGCGAGATGATTAAAGAAACTGCGGCGGTACTGGCAGCTTACAAATCCCCTTTAAAAATAGTAGATGTTGTCCAGGTACAGCCCCCGGAACTCCCGCTGGAAAAAGCCGAGGTTGTGGTGGCAGGCGGCTGGGGTGTGGGCGCGGAAGCCTGGCCTTATCTCGACCAGATCGCCTCTGAACTGGCAGGCGCGGTTGGCTGCACCAGGCCGGCTCTCGACGCGGGCTGGGCCAGAGGTGAACACACCATGATCGGTACCAGCGGCAAAACGGTACGGCCCCGGGCCTATGTCGGTTTTGGTATTTCCGGTTCTGCCCACCATGTAATCGGCATGAAAGACAGCGGTGTGGTGATCAACATTAATAACGACGCCCGGGCGCCTGTCTTCGAAGTGTCTGATTACGGAGTGGTGGCCGACGCGAAGACATTTCTGCCGTTACTGCTGGAGAAAATCAGGGAGCAAAAAGGAAAGTAAAAAAGGCAAACAGGTAAGGTTCTTATTGTGCCTTAACATAACAAGAACCTTACCCTGTTTGTCCTGTGAGGAAAAATGCTGAACGAGTTTTCGAGAACTGAGCTGCTGATAGGTAAGAAGGCGCTTGATCAACTGGCGCGGAGTAAAGTCGCCGTATTCGGTATCGGCGGGGTGGGAAGCTTCGTGGCAGAAGGTCTGGTGCGGGCCGGTGTCGGCAAGTTTGTGCTGGTGGATAACGACTGCGTCTGCCTCACCAACATCAACAGGCAGCTTCATGCCACCAGGAAGACTGTAGGCCGGTCCAAGGTCGGGGTGATGCGGGACAGAATACTCGATATTAATCCGCAGGCCCAGGTTGAGGTACACCAAACCTTCTATATGCCTGAACACGCCCTGGAGCTGGTCAAGCCGGAATATGACTATATCGTTGATGCGATTGACACGGTAACCGCCAAGATCGATTTGATTGTAAACGCCAAACAGCTGGGGATTCCGATCATAAGCAGCATGGGGACAGGCAATAAACTTGACCCGGTCCAATTTGAAATTGCCGACATATATGACACGTCGGTTTGCCCCCTGGCCAGGGTGATGCGCAGGGAATTACGAAAAAGAGGCGTAAGCGGACTAAAAGTTGTTTATTCGAGGGAGGAGCCACTGAGATCCCTGGAGACAAACGACTCCAGCTGCCAGGTCAGCTGCATCGGCCCCAAAGAAGCCACCGGAACCACCGTCCGTCGCCAAATCCCCGGCAGTATATCATTTGTACCTTCGGTGGCGGGCCTCCTGATCGCCGCCGAAGTCATAAAAGACCTGATCAAGTAGCAAGTGGGGACGGTTCTAAGTAGCAAGTGGGGACGGTTCTTGCCTTGCCTGGTAAAATATTGAAGCCATAAGTCAAAAGGCATGGGTAAATGATTTCACTTAACCTTTATTTGTGATAATATAGTAAATACCATGAAAAATTTAAACTATTACCTTAACCTAAAATATGAAACTAAACTGATAGGGTTTACAGGCGCATGGGCAGCCGCTATTCCCGCGCTCCCCGGTTGTACGGCTGAGGGCAAGACCCCGCAAGAGGCCATGACTAAACTGGAAGATGCGAAAAAATGCTGGATAGAGAACTGCCTGAAATCAGGCCAGACCGTACCGGAGCCTTAAAAACGCATAGCAGCTTTTCTTGGAAATGAGGTAGGGCTAAATGAAGAATAATTATATTGGTATAGTACTTGAGTATGCCAAAATAATCATAATATCCATTGTTTTATCCCTTCTTGTGAAAACCTATGTGGCTGAAGCAAGGTTCATTCCTTCGGAGTCTATGCTTCCTACTTTAAAAATTGGGGACCACCTCATCATAGATAAAATTTCTTATGAAATTAAGGGCATCGGGGACATACAAAGAGGCGACATAGTAGTCTTCGATCCTCCAGCGTCTGCTAATTCAAAAAATGAAATACCTTTTATTAAAAGAATAATCGGTCTGCCGGGAGAAACCCTTTCCATTAAAAACGGAACTGTTTATATTAATGGGGAACCGTTAGATGAACCTTACATTTTAGAAAAGCCACGGGTTGATTTTAAACCTTTTATAATTCCTGATAATACGATTTTCCTTATGGGAGACAACCGGAATAATAGTTTTGATAGCAGATATTGGGGGCCTTTGCCGATTGAAAACATAATCGGCAAAGCAGAATTCCGCTATTATCCCTTTAATGTAATAGGTACCATTGACTGACCATTAATCAGTAGGAAGGCGCGGCAGGCACCCGACCTTCACTTACACCACCTGACATACGGGTTTGCCCCAGGTGGTTCCCAAAGATTGACGGATTTCTAAATAACGAGAAGTAAAATTTTCAGCCCTTGCACCTTCCCATAGGAGGTGTCAAGGGCGTTATTTAAGTTAAAGGACATACACCAGCATCCTCAACGAGAATTGGCCATTATGTGGGCTATCCAATCAGGCACATCTTTAGCTGGAGAATCGCTTTGTTCCATAAAGAACCGCTCCTTATTCTTACTGGATTATACCAATGTCCTGCTTTCACAGGTGTGAGATCAGGCGCTGTATGTATTTACGGCGATGCCCATAAATGATGGTATATCTAGGCTTGATCATCTGAGCGCAAAAAAATAAAATGTAGATGAAAGAATATTTGCTAAAATCAGGATAAAAATGAAGTAGAAAGAAAGCATCTTTATATAATTCATTACAGGGAGGGGAGCATGAATTGGAAGCAGCCACAGTGAAAGAACTGTATGCGCATAAGGGAAAATACCTGCGTAAACGAATTCAAATAACCGGCTGGGTGAGGACAGTCAGATCTTCTAAGGCTTTTGGTTTTATAGAGCTTAACGACGGAACATTCTTTTCCAACCTCCAGGTTGTCTATGACGAAAACCTGGCCAACTATAAGGAAGTATCTAAACTGATTACCGGTTCCGCTATAAAGGCAGCGGGACAACTCATAGAATCCCCCGGGGCAAAACAACCTTTCGAACTAAAGGCGGAGTGTATAGAAATCGAGGGGCTTTCCGCGCCGGACTACCCTCTGCAGAAAAAAAGACACACCTTTGAATACCTGCGCACCATCGCTCACCTGCGTTCCCGGACAAACACCTTTGCCGCAATCTTCAGAATCAGGTCGGTCGCCGCTTACGCCACTCATAAATTCTTTCAGGAGAATGGCTTTGTCCACGTACACACACCCATCATCACGGGCAGTGACGCGGAAGGCGCCGGTGAAATGTTCCGGGTAACCACCCTGGATTTTGACAAAACCCCGCGTGATAAAAAAGGAGCTGTTGACTTCACCAAAGATTTCTTTGGCAAAGATACAAACTTAACGGTAAGCGGCCAACTGGAAGCGGAAACTTATTGTATGGCGTTTAACAAAGTTTATACCTTTGGCCCTACATTCCGGGCGGAAAACTCCAACACACCGCGTCACGCGGCCGAATTCTGGATGATCGAGCCGGAGATCGCTTTTGCCGGCCTCACGGAGAATATGAATCTGGCCGAAGGAATGCTTAAGTTTATAGTAAGCTATGTGCTGGAACACACCCCGGAAGAAATGAATTTCTTGAATAACTTTGTCGACAAATCGCTGCTGGAGCGCCTGGAAAATATCATAAAATCCGACTTCGGCCATATCACTTACAGTGAGGCAATCGAGATCCTGAAAAAATCCGGTACAGAGTTCGAATACCCCGTTGAATGGGGAATTGACCTGCAGACCGAGCACGAGCGGTACATCACCGAAAAACACTTCGGCAAGCCGGTTTTCATAACGGATTACCCAAAAGAAATCAAGGCTTTTTACATGAGGATGAACGATGACGGCAGGACCGTCGCAGCCATGGACCTTTTGGTGCCGGGCGTAGGTGAGCTCGTCGGCGGAAGCCAGAGAGAAGAAAGGCTCGATTACCTGGAAAAAAGGATGGACGAATTGGGGTTAAAAAGAGAAAATTACTGGTGGTACCTGGATCTCAGAAAATACGGGGGTGTCAGGCATGCAGGTTTTGGCCTGGGGTTCGAAAGACTGATCATGTACCTGACAGGGATGACCAACATCCGCGACGTTATTTCCTTTCCCAGAACCCCTAAAAATGCCGAGTTCTAAACACCTGGAAATAAAAATAATGTCCCTTTATTTCCCCCCTTGCTTCCCCCGAGGCCGACCGCAGTTCATGGTCGGCTCTTTTATTTTCCACATTGACAAAAACCAGGAATAACCTGTGTATTTGCATATGAGCTGGCTTAAAGCGGTCCTTCTTAAAAAACTACATAAAAAGTGAAATAGAAATATAAAAATTACCCTATGGTTATTATTTTAACAACCGTCACGGCCCTAACCGGTTGTGCCGGAGGGTATACGCGGCGAATATCTCGCAGGCTATGCTGGACAGGTGTGCGGAGAAAGCCTTTTGCCTGATAAAGACCTCCGGGAATACTCAAGGGACATCAGCGCGCTTGAGACATTATTAAACAGCCTTGCCTTCAGGCTGCACACATACCCCGAAAAATACGCGCTGGTCATGTCCAGCACGCCGGGGATTCTCACCCTCCATTTATTAGGGATGTTACATGTGAGACGAATCCAGGCTTATATTTGGTTCAGCCATTATGAATGTTAGTTTTTTATTCATTACCGCGTACTTAGCCGGCTAATTACCAGCCTGTAAAATTCCCGCCATTCGCCGGACAGGTGGCTAAGGTCCGACTGTTCAGGCTGGGTGGTTTTTCCGGCGGTGTTTTCCGGCCCGGCACTGATGGGTTCCTCAACCCGTCGCTTTTTCTTTTTCTTCTCTCTTTTTTTTCGTCCCACTTCAGGCCTCCTTACGAATGACACCTGCCGTTGATTCTAGACCAACCCATTCCTTGCGTAGGGCGAAAAGCTCCCGCAGCTCACCGGTGGAGATTTCCGTAATCCAGGCTTCGCTCCCGCCTATAATCTGCTCGCTTAAGCCTGATTTGCGCTCCAGTACTTCGTCGATACGCTCCTCCATCGTGCCCAGGCTGATGAATTTGTGGACCATCACATGACGGGTCTGTCCTATCCGGTGGGAACGGTCGGTGGCCTGATTCTCAACAGCAGGGTTCCACCAGCGGTCGTAATGAAAGACATGGTTAGCAGCGGTAAGGTTCAAGCCCAGGCCGCCGGCTTTCAGGGAAAGGATGAAGATATTGCAATTGTCCCCGGCATTTAAGTCCTGAAAACGGTCAACCATCTCGTCCCGGACCTTCCTTGGAGTGCCTCCGTGTAAGTAATAAGACTTCTCTCCCAGTTCTTTCATCAATACCTCCTGGAGCAACTGGCCCATCCTGATAAACTGCGTGAAAATGAGACAGCGGTCCCCTTGCTGGCGCAGTTCGCCTATCATCTCCAGAAGGCGCTCAACTTTTATGGAACGCCCGCTGATATTATCGGGCTGGTCGTCTTTCAACAAAAGTGACGGGTGATCGCAGACCTGTTTCAGCCTGCTCAGAGTTGACAGGATCAGCCCGCGGCGGGCCATACCCTCTGAGTTTTCCAGCTTTTCAAACAGGTCGTGTAAT
>CAZJGV010000015.1:0-9494 GCA_964545615.1 uncultured Pelotomaculum sp. | reverse complement strand
TTCATAAAGCGAAGCCTGTTCCACTGTCAGGGGGACGTATTCTTTTTGTTCCTGCTTTTCCGGCAGGTCCAGCTCAATGGCCGGGTCGCTTTTAAGCCGCCTCAGGAGGAAAGGCCGGATTAGCTTCTGTACTCGCCCGATATCTTTCGCGTCTCCCTTTTTCTCAATCACGTTGACGAACTTACGGCTGAATTCCCCGCTGCTCCCGAGGTAGCCGGGGTTGATAAAGTCGAAAAGCGACCATAGCTCGGTGAGGCGGTTTTCCATGGGGGTTCCCGTCATGGCGATGCGGTGGCCGCTCTTGAACCTCCGCACTGCGGCGGCCTGTTTTGTGTAGGTGTTCTTGATGTTCTGGGCTTCGTCCAGGCAGACGCAGTCCCATTCCACCAAGGACAATTCTTCTTCGTCTATGTGGGCCAGGTTGTATGAAGTAACCACCAGGTCAACTCCCTGCAAGGAAGGGAGAAAATCAGAGCCTTTCGCCCGTTGCTGGCCATAGTGAAGTTGTACCTTAAGCTCCGGGGCAAAGCGGGCCAACTCCTTTTGCCAGTTGCCCAGGACTGATGTCGGACAAATCAACAGTGACGGGAGAGCCGGGTTCTCGCTTTCTTTGACTTTTAAAAGATAGGCAATCCACTGTATTGTTTTCCCGAGGCCCATGTCATCGGCCAGGCAGCCGCCCAGGCCGAAGCGACGCAAGAACAACAGCCAGGAGGTACCCGCCTGCTGGTATTTTCTCAGCGTGCCCCGGAAAGAAGCCGTGGCTTCAAGGACGGGAATCTGGGAAAGGTTGTGCAGCTGTTCTACCATCTGCGCCAGCTGTCCGCCAAGTTCCACCTCTATCTGCAGCGCTTCTGCCGCGCCGGCTTCCTGTTTGGCTAAAAGTGAGGCATCCGGTGTAAGAAGGCTCAAGTGCAGGATTTCACTCAGTGAAACGCCGTCTTTTTTCCGGATGAATTGCTGGATTTTTTTTATAAAAGACTGGTCGAGCTGGATCCATTTGCCCCGGACCTGGATCAGGCGCCGTTTTTTCTCAACGATAAGCCTGAACTCTTCTTCCGACAGTTCCAGGCCGCCAACGGCCAGGTTCCAGTCGAACTGAATGATCTGGCTAAGCCCCAGCCGGCTCTCCTTCCAGGAGCCCACAGAGGAGCGGGTCCTGATTTTCAGCGCCGGCACGAGCTTTTTTACTTCCTCCCACCACACGGGCAGGAAGATGGTATGCCCGGCCTGCGCCAGATGGATGGCGCCGGTGTTGAGAAACTCCCAGGCCTCTTCCTCATTTAGTTCGCGGCGCAGACCGGCCGTGCCATCCGCCCATTCCCCTCCGGTATCTTGCAGCCACGGCAGGACACTCGTCCATCTTTTTATCTCACGTTCGATCCGGCCACTGTGATGCCGCCAGTCCGGCGGCATTTCATCCGGCCAGTCCGTTTCTCCGGGATCCCAGGCAGCCACGATATTATGATCTTGCTTGTCCTGTAAAAAAATATTGAGACGCCAGGCAGGGCTGTCTCCTTCCGGTTCCGCCAGTTCCAGGCAGGTTCTGAAGGGCGTTTGGTCCTGCTTCCAGCCGGCGGCTTCCAGCCAGGTTTCTTCATCGCAGGCTAAAGCCTGTGGATGTTTCCAGGCGGGAGTAAGCGCAGGGTAGGACAACAGGATTTTATCCCAGGCCTGGCCGATTTCCGGATATTGATCGATCAGTTCATTTATAATCAGGTCTGCCCATTCATAAATAAACGGCAATTTGGCAGGTATATCGCTGAAATCCGGGTTACCGTCCCACTCTACAAGCCACCCTCTCCCGCCTTCCCGCCACTTGTGAAAGTCCGGTTTCCAGTTTCCGCCGGCCAGGGCCGCCTTGAGACGCGGAGCTGTTTCCATCAGCGTTACGATCTCGTCGCTCCACCGCCAGTCCGTCTCTCTGGACCAGGTTTGCGTGGTGAAAAAGTCCAGGGAAGTCAGGGGTGAAAGAAAAACAGCCTGCCTGCCCCGGTGGCTGACGGTGTCAATAAATGTCCCGTAGTAAGAAGGCTTGTGCCAGGCAAAAAGCAGGTACTTCAAATCGATGCTGTTTGTTCCCCCTCCGCTGTCCCAGAGTACGAAGCCTTTACCGGAAACCCACTCCGAAAAAACGCTGATGCTGCCATCCGCCATTATGAAATCAACTTTCCTTTCCGTAATTCTTCCTGAAAGGCCCTCATGCGCGGGAAGCGTAAAGATAAGCGGGAAATAAATGTATCCCATTCCTTGCCCATTTTCTGCCTGTTATAGAGACTACGCAGTTTTTTCAACAGCCTCACCGCTTCACGGTAAGAACTACGGTTTTTCTCCTCAATCAGCTTCGCCGCCCACTGGTGGTAAAGCGGTATTAGGACAGCCGGCTCGCATGACTCCAAATGCCGTAAGGCACTAATTTTTATACTCTGCCGGCCATAAGCCTGGTAAATCATGTTTCACTCAACCCATTCCCTGAACAGGCCCGCCGCCAGGAGGTAATCGGCATAGAAATCGAAGCTGCGGGGAAGCCAGGACTTGACGAGCTTAGCAAACTCTTCCCCGGCCCGGCTGTTCTTAGCCGCCAGAATGCAGTACTCGCAGACACCTTCAAAAAACACATGATTTGCATCTCTTATCTCATTATCCAGCCAGAGGAGCCAGGCCAGGAGATTGTCCCATTCTTTCGTCCCGGCCAGGTTCTGCAGGTAAAAGAACATATCTTCAATGTTTTTCTCTTTTAGTTTTTGCAGTATGGCTAGGGCTTCGCCGCTCCTGTGCGCCGGCATTTTCAGGCCGGCCAGCCCCAGGGCCGCGTAATAATACCCCTGCTGGTTATCTTTAAGCCCCTTCATTATTTCTTCCAGGCAGGCCGTCTCACCTTTTAACCCCTGGCTGTCCAAAAGGGTGACACACATAAGGCGGTAGATGTAAACCCAGTCAAACAGCTGTTTTTTCTCCCGCAGGAAGTTTTCGCGGACCAGTTCCACAGCTTTCTGAAAAAACGGCCGGCCTTTCTCCCGCCGTTTGACAGACATTACGGAATCCAGGGCCTCCATAAATTCGTCTTCAATTCTTTCGATTTGATAATCGCCCATAAACGATAAACTCTCTTTTTCCAAACTATTTTCCAGCCTGGTCATAAAAAAGAGTATGCCGTGCAAATGGTATAAGTTTCCGTTGAAGGAAGACCAGTTTTTGCTGTGGACGGACACTGTACTGATAAAGTTATTATACTGCCTGTCCGAGTTGTACATATCGTCAAACGGGTATTCCATATATTGCTGGTAATACTTCTTCGGAGTCACTACCAGCCGGCCGCATTCGCGCTCAAAATACTCATACCAGCGTTCAACCGGTCCTTCTTCTGTGACTGGAATGTTCAAAACCTGATTCTTTAACTGGAGAGGGAGATTCTTGTCGGATGTTTTTTTACTTGAGGAGGCCAAATTTATATTAGAAAGGATCTCATTTTCCATCAGCCATGGTTCATAGTAATGGAGAAAAACCGCGGCTATATGTTCGCAAAAATGCTTTTTTACACACGCGCAGGTGCTATTGGAAAAGTTATCGATGTGGATGATCACGGTATTTTTCTTGCCGTCATCAACAACGGAGTAAATCCTTGGTCCGAACAACTTGGTCCATTCAACCCGGCCACAATTGTAATGTTCTTTTCCTTTCTCATACAATTCCGGGTCCATGGACCGGGCTACCTCGGCAGCCATATTGATCATATTCTCATCAGAGATATATTCCTTTAACATAATTCCGACACCCTTGCCTTTATAGTAAGTTTCTTTATTTCTGATTTCCAAGCCTATATTCGCGAAGGGAAATCACCTTATCAGGCAAGTCGCCGCCTCTTTCAAGGTGATTTATTACTTTGGCTGTTTCTTCCCTTACATTCCTGTAATCTATCTCCATCATCTTCAACTTTTAATTCCGTGTAAAAACCGTAGACAGGGCTTTGGTCCAGGCCGTATTGAAGCAGTTTTTTAACTAAAAGCTGCCGGCTTAACTTTTGTAACACCGCTTCAATGGGATCTTTATTCTATAATGCTTCAATAACATCCTTCATAGTTTATGCTGATTTGACATTTTACGCAAACTGCTTTAACCTAATCGCACCCAAAAACAACAAGGGATTCTCACCTTAAAACAGTGAGGACCCCCTGCATTTCATGATATCTGGCAGAGAGATCTGACCGTCTGCCATGAATCCTTCTTGTATCTTAGGTGGTATCAAATAGTCTTCTTTAAAAACACTCCCAATTCCTTAAGAAACCTCTCAATGTCCCCCAGGTTAACCGTCAATATTTTATAAAGCAACTCATCGTCCACTGCCCAGTATATATGTACCAGCCTGTTTCTGAATTTGGCCATACTGACCAAGTTCTTTACAAACGCCCCGTCAAAGATTTTTGCTTCTCCCATTACCCGAAAAGTGTCCGCATAGTCTTCCGGAGGACGGTAATTATTCTTTGCAATGATGTGATTACAAAGGTCGATGGCAGCCTCAATGGCGACCAGAAAGTGGTATTTGGCGCTTCCAACTTTGTCAGGGTCATTGACAAAGTCCTCTTTGGGGAGAGAGGATAAAGCTTTTAACCTGGTTAAGGCCTTCTTTAATTCATGGGATAGTTTTCTGACCTTGTCTTCATTAATCGCCAAAACTGAGCACCTCTTTCAAATATTGTTTCCGGAAAGGCGCAAAATCGAAGTAGAAATCCAGTGTCCTTGTTTGAAATTCCACCCGGCTGTCTCCGTCTTTCTCAAACAACAAGACCCCGCTCTTAATAGTATGATATTGAAATGAAAGAGGCGCAGTGTTTAATACTCTGACATCCACAGGAAACTTTAATTTCTCTTCCAGTTTAATCTCCAGCTCTATTTCATAGTTTATGGTTTTGTCGTTCAAGTTTTCTTCTTTTAAATATACGGCGATGTCGATATCTCCAAAGTCTTTCTGTTCCGTAAAAGAGCCATGGACATAGGCAAAAATGATTTCCGGCATACTGGTTAAAAAATATTTAATCGCCTCAATAATTTTTTCTCTTTCACAATTATCAATATAGTTCTTCTTAATTTTCACTGTAAATTACCACCATGTAATAATATTTTAAAAGCATCATCTGCTTGATCTTGGGAATTCTGCCTAATGATGAAAATTATTAAAGCTAATAACAATATCCTCACATCCATTTTCAGTAACTGGGAGAATCGATGTGCGATATTATTATCTCCTCCTTCCTAAAAACTTCTATAAAAATGTCAACTCTCCTGTTTTAGAAGCATTTATAATGAAAATACCGGACAGCAGCAGAATAACAGCGGATACAATAATACAATTTAATTTCATAAAGCAACCGGATTTTTTCAATAGGAGATTATAGAGGAAGAGCTATGTCGATATTTGATGGCAAACCCATTGAAATGAACACCAAGTTGGCTTCACATATGACTGACATGTCCGGATTCTACCCGGTCCAATTGATAAAAGGGGTAAACAATAAACTTGAACGCGGTTTGGAAATACTTTGCCACCGTTCTGCCGATTCCTGAAATACCGGAAGGCGCCTCCCCATCCCAGCAGCAGGCAATATTATTGTATACGTAATAATACGTATACAATAGAAATTACGTGTTATTACATAAACTTTTTTATTAATAATGGGAGTAAATCCTGGCTAAAACCCGAAATCATCTTTTCAAAAGTAAGGACGATAAATGATTTTATACATAGAAAGAAGTCCACTGTATATGTATAATATTAACAACAAAGAACCTTAGGCAGATGTCATTGAAAAAGTGATTTTTATGGGGGTAAACATATGAGCAAGAAAAAACGGGTACTGATACTTTTCGGAGGTCGATCCGGAGAACATGAGGTTTCATTAAATTCCGCAGCCAATGTGATAACTGCATTAGACCGGGAGAAATATGAAGTAGTTCCTGTGGCCATTACCCGGGAAGGAAAATGGTTGACCGGTGTAACGCCAAAGCAACTAATGGCCGGGATGAATCAACCGGTTTTAACTGGAACCGATATAGACGGTAACACTGAACTCATATCTTTAGCAGATGATTCGACAGGTATGGGGTTAGCTATGCTTGCCATAGGTAAAGCCAGGGCAGACATGGGCTCGGTCGATATAGTAATTCCGCTGCTGCACGGTACCTACGGGGAGGATGGTACAGTTCAGGGCTTATTGGAACTGGCCAATGTGCCCTATGTGGGGGCGGGCGTCCTGGGATCGGCCCTGGGGATGGATAAAATAATGATGAAAACGGTGCTGGCCCAACACGGCGTAGCCCAGGCCCGGTTCTGGTCCTGCCTGCGGCGGGAATGGGAAAGCAACGCTTCACTTGTACTAGAGACTGTGGAAAAAAGCCTGGGATACCCCTGTTTTGTCAAGCCGGCCAACCTCGGCTCCAGCGTTGGTATTAACAAAGCCCATAACCGGGAGCAGCTAGCCATGGCCATAGATATGGCAGCCAAATACGACCGCAAGATTATCGTTGAGGAGAACATCAACGCCAGAGAAGTTGAGGTAAGCGTACTGGGGAATGATGATCCAATAGCTTCTCTTCCCGGAGAGATCATTCCATGTAAGGAGTTCTATGACTGCTTGAACGGCTAATCGGCCTTGCCATAGAAAGGCGCCTGGATAAGAACCGTACTGATTTTGGCGCCGGTTAATCCACATTAAAACATGGCGTCCGTCGTGCTATTCGACCACCGCCCAGGCAAAGTGCAAATGCTCACATGCGTAATAGCCGTCCTTCCGCCCCTTGAAGTAGAGTTCCTGGATTTCGGACGGGCTCAGCTCCTCTTGGAGACGTAATCCCAAGCGAGCCAGGTCGGTGGCCAGGACTGACGGGTCAAAACCCGTTATCATCGGCTCACCCGCGTTCTGCCTAGCGTTCCTTATCGTAATTTTTACGCGATTAGCCGCTTTTTCGGGGACAAACGCGTCTGTATCAAGGTAATCAAAGATAACCGTGCTTCCAGATGGAGCAATTTCGGCGATGGAACGTAATGTGGCAAATATAGCATCGCGGGTTAAGTAATAGGTGACGCCCAGCCAGCTAAAGAAGCTCGGAACCTGCGGATCATACAACGAGTGCATAAGTGCCTCCGCCAGGCTCTCCTGCTCGAAATCCACCGGAACAAAGTGAAGCTGTGCCGGCAGTTTCCAGCCCGCCTCAGCGATGCGTTGGCGTTTAAAAGCCTGCGTGACGGGATGGTCGACCTCGAATACCTGAAGCTTCTCCAACATCTCCGGGCGGCGAAACGCAAAGGTATCAAAACCCGCTCCGAGTATCACATACTGCTTAACCCCCTGCCCGACAGCCTTCTCCAAGCTGTCTTCCGAGTACCGCGAACGGCTAAGTGTCATGGATGGGCCCGGTGTGAATGTTTGAAGCACCCATGCTATGGCTTCCTATTTGTCAGAGAGCGACGCGGCGCGTTCGGGATCATACAGCCTGGGAGTCTGCGAACAGGCGTTTTCGAAAAACGAGCGTTCATCCTCCGTAAAAAAAAGATGACAGGCCACAGAATCATCAAATATCTTGGGGTCATCATGCATGGCATGGTACGCGCGATAGTAAGCCATTAACGTTGCAGTGAAGCTGGCTCTTTTCTCATCCATATATAGAATCCTCCTTCTGGTTTATTAATCAGCTTTTCCCCGCTTATAACCAACGTACTTTCGCTGGAAGTCTTCTGGGTATCCTGTGGATCTTATATTCCGGATACCCAAACATCAAGGCGCCTGCGATGTAATTCCCTTCAGGAATAGCAAGCCCTTTTTTAAGTTCCTCTGAAGATTCCGCGATTAATGAAACAGAAATGTTCTCTTTCCTGTAGCGGCTCGGGGTAACGTGAAACATTTTCTTAAAGCCCCGTGTAAACTGTTCATGGGAATTGAAACCGTACTGAAAGGCAATATCCACCACCCTGCGATCTGTTTTTTTCAAAGCAATGGCAGCTTCGGAAAGCTTTCGTCACAGAATATAAGATTTAACAGTCTGATTACGAGAGACGCAAAAAAGCGTTTTAGCTGAGATCCCAGGATTGCAGCCGTATTAGAGCCTTTCGCAAGCGGGCGTTTAAATGAGATTCGCATCCCGACCCTGATTATCCTAAGCTCATGGTAAATCTTGCTTAAAGCAACATAGCCGATATTCTTACGCGTATCCAAAAAGATCGTCATTAATGACGCATTTTCCTCCGGAAAATACGCAGCGACGGCAGGCCTTACAATGATTAATTTCCTTATCGGCCAGAAAGATATTTTCGACTTCGGCTCCCGCCGCTTCGGCGCCCTCCAAAAATGCCGTGACCATCACGTTCGTATTGCCGGATGCTCCCATGGGGCTTCCGTTAAAAGCAGTGATTTTCATAATTTTTTAATACCTTCCTTTTTTAACTTCTAAAGCGTAAGCCTGTAAATTTCCTTTACTCCGTACTTAACCAACTGAAAACCTGCCCTAAAAAATTCACACCTGTCTATCCAGTCGAAAAAACAACGACCACCCCGACTTGGGCGGCCATCTCTAAAATACTATCTAAAGAATATTTCAATTAATTTGGCTATATTACTCTTTTGGAATAAACCCGGCGGTAAACCAATTTATGCTTTTCGTAAAATGTCATGGTGACCAATAGCGTGAAGTATTAGCGTGTCGCTGTTTTGCTCAAAAATAACCCTAATATCTTTGTTAACATAAGCCTCCCAAAACCCTGTACCCTTGATTCGATGAATCTTAAGTGAATTATGTTTTGGATTGACAGCCATAAAACTTAGGGTTTTCCTGGCCTGTTTTCGCTCGGCAGGCGATAGCTGCCGAAAGTCATTATTAAAAGGATCAGTTAGAATTATCGTCGGCATTGTTTTCTTCCCCAAGAAATTCTAATAATTCGCCGGCATCGGAAAATGTTTTATACCGGCCTTCTTTTAAAGCGTCAGCGCTTTGCTTCATTTTTTCCTGCCAAACCTCAGACCAAAAATACTCCTGGCTTTTATCATGCCATGCAACGGGTTTGATAAAAATTCCCCCATCCCGTTCCTCTAAGGCGATATAATCCCCTTCCTGTATATTTAATTTTTTAGCAATCTGAGACAGACTGATAAGCATACGTTTTTGTACCTGTTGAATAAGCTCCGGCATCTACGACGCCTCCTTTAACTGATAAGCTGTAAATACAGTTTATCTGCATTTTAAGACGTTGTCAATTAAAACCCCCTTAAAAATATTAGTTTGCCTCATCAGTGCCGGGCGGCCCCTCTGTTTAACATCTCAAAGAACAAACTTACAGATATACCTTCCCCTCGTCGCCGTCGACGGTAATTAACTGACTGTCCTTTATTATCTTCATCACGCCCGGAATGTTCACCACGGCTGGGATACCGTATTCCCGGGCTACAATGGCTCCGTGAGACAGAGACCCTCCCGCCTCCATAACAATGGCGGAAGCCCTCAAGAAC
>CAZJGV010000014.1:12428-26781 GCA_964545615.1 uncultured Pelotomaculum sp. | reverse complement strand
CCCAACCTGATCTGTCTGGCCAGCGTCAGAGCCAGGAAAGCAGACAAAGGGTTGAAGCGGGAAGAACCGTGCCGGTAACAGAAGGCGGGCAGATCGCTCAAATCCACCAGCGTCAGCGCCGCTCCCGGACACGGTCCGGCAGCGGCCAGCGCGGCGCGTCCGGATGTCTCCGGTGCGTTGTAGAGCAGCCCCCCGTATACATAGTCGTTCACGAACCCGGCGATAGCCGGGTGCATCCGCCGCTGCAGCCGCAGCACGGCGATGTCCGGCGCCTGACCTTTTTCAAAAGCAGCCGTAATCCCGGCCTCCTCAAATATGTCCCGCTGCAGCCAGTGTTTTACCCCCGGCGTCCCTGCCAGCGCCACCGGCGCTAACTGGCGGAAGTCACCGCTCACCACCAGCTTCCGGCCCGCCAGGGAAGCGGCAAAAAACACCTGGGGGATGTAGGCCATGCTGGCCTCATCCAGCAGCACGAAGTCGTAGTGATCCCTGAAAATCACCGGATCGGTGGCCGCCGCAGACAGGGTGCAGCCGACTACCCGCGCTGCCCGGCACACTTGCGCCGCTGCTTCTTTCAGGCTTTCCCTGAGGTCTCGCAAGGCCTGCTCCACCACAGTCAGGCGTTTGCCCCGGACGCCGCCGGTGCGCAATCCGGCCAGCAGTTCGCCGCGCTCTTCCTCCAACTCCCTAATACTTTCCCACATCTCCGGACGGCCGGCGGCGGCCAGGCTGGAGGCCTGCAGGCCACTCTGCCGCAACTCCGGCAGCCTGGCCCAGCCGTAACGTACCACCAGGCCGGCGGAAGCGGGCGCCCCGATCCGTGCCGCCGCCCGTAGCACCGCGCCGTCCACGGCCACATTGGCATGGGAAAGGATCAGCACCCGTCCGCCCTGCTCAAAAAAGAGCCTGGCGATCAGGGCCAGGGTTTCGGTCTTGCCGGTGCCAGGCGGTCCCCAGATAAAGGTGATTTCTCTTTCCCCGGCCAGACGCAACGCTTCTTCCTGGGCGCCGGCGGCGGCGGACAGTGAAACGTAGCGCCGCTGGCGCGCCGGCGCCTTTTCCAGTACGGCCAGGGCCAGACGCAGATTCCTCTCCGGCGTTTCGCGCAGCCGCTCCTGCAGGGCGGCCAGTAAAAACCAGGGCTCGCAGAACACGTCGGCCCGCTCCAGGAGTTCACCCAAGTTCTCACGCAGCGCCAGGGTCAACTCCGCACCGCGCACGGTTACCACTTCTCCATAAGTTTCGCGGGAGCCGTAGCGCAGGCGCACCGGCGTGCCGTCGAGGAGGAAAGCCTCCACCTCCAGGGCAAAGGAATACAGGAACCCCTCCTGACCTCTGTAGATCAGCACCCCGTCCAAGACCACCAGGGGACGGCCTCCTTCATTTTGCAGGTACGCTATTTCTTCCGCCAGCGCCCCGTTGAAAGCCTCGATCAATGCGTCAGCGTGCAAAATACAGCTCACTACGACACCCTTCCCGCAATTACTTCTACGCGCAAATAAAAATGCTCCGGGCGCCAGTCCCGGGGCTATAGACATTCGTGCTCATGATGCCGCATCTTTTCCTGCTCTGCCCGCTCATCCTCCGGCAAATCGCCCGGCAGGATCTCCTCCGGCATCGCCGCCGCAATCTCCTGACTGCCGCCATAGAGATACTGCAGGTCCAGGTACTCCACCACGGCCCGGATCAGCGTGCGTAAGGGCCGGTCCGCAGGAAGCCCTGCCGTTGCCTGACTGATGTCGTCCGGCGCCTGCCAGCCGTAGGCCAGGGCGTGCTGGTCGCGAACGGCCTGGAGCATGCGGCGGACGTCAAAAGTGGAGAGCGCGTCCAAAAAAAGATTTTCTTTTAAAAAACTGCCGAAAACTTCCCGCACCGTGGGTATGTCGTATTGCCTCTCTTTGGCCGCCAGTTTCTGCGGCACATTATCGTAGTCGCTGTTTTTTTGCTTCCAGATCAATTCCGACCAGAGGTTGGATGAAGCCGAGAATACAGTATAAGCCGCCGTCAAGCCGAAAGATGGCGACATAAAGCGGGCGGCGTTCAGGTAGGCGTTGGCCCTGGCCGTGATGCCCAGATACGTCAGCTGTTCAAACTCGTCGAAGAGAATCACCCACCCGGCATAACCGGCCGCCTGAATCAGGCGGGATAGAAAGCGGAAGTAATCAAAGGCGTTTTCCTTTACCTTGAAAGGTGTAAGTGACAGCGCTTTCCCGAAGTTCAGGCGATGGATGGATTTCAACTGCGCGGCGGGAACGAAGTCGCCCGCCAGGTCACCGGCCAGGATATGCTGGTTGTAGGCGTCACCGCTGCCCTCCAGGTAGTTTTTCAGCACAGACTCAAGCTTCGGGTGCAGGTCAGCGAATAGCATATACCTGGCCTTCTCCCGGCAACGCTGCCGCTTATACCCGCTAGGTTTGTCCAGCCTAATGACAAGCAAAATACCGGGCCTCATATGAAAGTTGAGATGAATTTAGTTGTATAATAGCTGAGGACGATCCCGGCCGGTAATGCCGCGCAAGCGCCAATCCAGGAAAAGGTTTGAAAGCCCGCAGCAAAGCTAATCAGCAAGAATCCAGGAAGTATTAACAGGAACGTGGATTTGCCGGCGGCTGCGATTATATCCCCGGACTTCCATTGAAATAATTGCACAAAACCGGAAGATACGGCTTCTTTCCAATATAGATTTGTCAGGGAAGCAAGCAGGAAAGCCAGCCCAAGCCAGATAATCCACCTCCACCAAAGGGGAAAAGACCATACGAGAAGTATACTAACTGCCACCAATTGCGCATAAAACAAAAGGCTTCTATTATTTCGCAAAACTGATTTAATACAGAGCTCAGCCAGGAGATTAACGGCATTGCGTTTGCTGAACAGGTTATTTGAACTGCGAAACAACAAAGGACGCTTTTTTTGTGAGTTTGACCTTTTTACGCTTATACCCGACATACTTAGCAAAAGGGAAGCGTATCTCAATCTCCCTCGCTGCTCCCGGGCAACGTCATCAAAGAAACTTCCCTTTAAATCGAGTCTCATCTTAGTTAAAAATCCGAAAACAATTGATAACATTGCACAGGTTATAAAAAATAAGCCGGGTTGGCCTATAAGAAAAAGTACTCCTTTAATGAAAATAAAACTCATCGCGATAAAAGCTATTTTAGAAACAACTGCTTTTTTCCAGCCTTGAAAACGTAATTCAAAAAGCTGTTTTGATATTCCCACATTCATTTTGAACAAGAAGGCAAATACAAAAAACAGCATAACCTGCGCTATTGATAGTTTAGACTGGATGAATAATAACGGGGCAAACAGGAAAAAGACCATCAGGCTTAACAAGATATTCAGGATTACGGTATAACCGATACCAAGCGTAATAATTCTTCTGATCCAGCTTCTATGTTGCAATAAAAAAAGCTGATCTCCTTCTTCCATAAACGTCCTGATGTTTCCCAACCATGTAAATAAGTAAATGGCCAACAAAAGCCAACTAAACGGAATCGCTTCAATCCAGCCATATTGGTTTTTCCACAACAAGATATAGCTGTCCAGGCCAATAAACACGGCGGGGAGAACAATATATAGCCCGACCGTCCAGTCAATCGCGGTTTTCCACACATTGTATTGGAATTTCCATTCCGATTTAACTCGCCTGAAAAATATTTGTGTTGCCGAAATCATTCTAAGTTCTCCAGGATTGTATTAAAGCAATCAAAAAGGGACGCCCCCGGCATCCGGCAGATTTCACGGATCTGTTCCAGGTTTCCTTGAGCAACCAGTTTTCCGTCGGCCAGCAGTACGAATGAGTTACAAATCCTTTCCGCTGTATCCAGAGCATGGGTTGACATCAGCACACCGGCGCCACGCTTTCTTTCTGTTTTTAACAGGCTCAGAAAATCCCTTGTCGCCCTTGGATCAAGTCCGATAAAAGGCTCATCGACAATATAAATATCCGCTTTAATCAAGAAACCTATAATGAGCATTACCTTCTGCTGCATTCCCTTGGAAAAACTACCCGGCAAATGGTGCCTTTCCTTGTGCAAACTGAATATTTTAAGTAATTTATCGCCCTCGTCCAAGAATTCGGACCTTTCCATACCATATGCCGCCGCAGCTAATTCCAGGTGTTCCCACAAAGTCAGCTCGTCATAAAAAACAGGTTGTTCAGGCATATACGCATATTTGGCGTCTTGCCTTGTTGGAGCTATTTTCCCATCCATCTCCGGCAACAGGCCTAAAATAGCTTTAATAGTTGTGCTTTTCCCGGCTCCGTTGGGTCCGATTAAACCTGCCAGTTCGCCCTTTTTTAGAGAAAAGTTAATATTCTCAATGACCTTTTTATTATCCGCATAACCGGCGCGTTTGATTTGAACTTGTAATATATTCACTTATAGCCTCCCTCTTTCCATTGACTAGATGGAGGGCTCAATATAATTACGGGCACATTCAACTATGGTTCGATATCAAAAGCTATCCGACATCCCCAAATTTCAATACATCATATATGAAGGTTCCGGTGGGGTGACTGAGACAAACCAAGGGCAGGCCTTTGTCGCCTATATCGGCCAGTTTGAATTCGTCGCTCCTTACACTTTTACCCGGTTTTACAGTAAGGAAGGCGATCTGTTCGCCATAAGCTATCTTGCTGAACCCCCGGCCGTTCCATTTCCCCGGTACTGCAGCTCCTTTAACCGACGCTGCAACTTACGAACCTTCCGTGGATCGGGGGTCCCCTCTATTTGCTTCTTAACTTGCTCAATCTCCTTAGTTGTGAGGCATATCGCCTCGTTAAGTTCTTCGCTGGTCATGGTGAGCACCTCAGTAAAATAATGAGCCCCTGCTTTTTACCAACAGTAGTAAAAAATCAAGGATTGCGCGGGATACACAGGTTTTATTATTCCTAAGGATTCCTAAGGCAGCTTTAAATGATCAGTTAATTGTTGAAATATGTCGAAATATGTTATAATTTACTCCTGGGGTGATTACATGGAAATATTAAGACAGTCCCTATCTTTTATACAGAAATTCTTTATTAAGCTGCCTGGCAAACTTCAATACCTACCTAAACTGATTAAACGGGAAATAAGAAACGAGCAATGATTATAGGTCACAGCCAACCGCACGGGGAATACGGGCAAGCATTCAGTTGCTTCCGGCGTGACGCTTACGCCGCCGGCAAGATCTTTCTCTCCCGGCTTGGCCCCACAGCCGCCAGAGGACGCAAAGCATATAATTACTAATATACTATTTCTTCTGGTACATTTGTTTTATATTTCCTTTACTCACAGTAACATAAAATGCCTGTTTGTTACAAGTCCGGATATTTTTTGTACTTTTTTCTTAAGCTGGCGCTATCCGAATTGTTGAGGATATAATTGTAAAATTTTGTAAAATCTTAATCAAGACAACCCCTAAAGAATATTAGCACGGATTATGGTAAAATATATATAGCTTAAAAAAAGGAATACGGGTGATAGTTTTGTATCGCTTAAAGAAGATTGATGAATGCATACCGCCTCTTATTGATGAATTGAGAATTGACATGGATATCGTGACAATTTACCTTTTTGGGTCATTTGCGGAAGGCAAACAGACTCCAGTCAGTGATATTGACCTAGCGGTTATTTTAGACCGGGATTTTCCGCCTGGCCGTTACTTTGAAAAAAAGTTGGAACTGCTTTCAACAATAACATCATTACTCAAAACAGATGAAGTGGATCTGGTGATTCTAAACCAGGCTCCTCCATCCCTTTCTTACCGGATATTGAGCAAGGGCCGGCTTCTTTATGAAAAAGAAGGCGGGAAAGACCAACGGGTAAGTTTTCAGGTAAGAACTTACGACCGGTATTTTGACTTCAAGCCTGTTGAAAAGATATTGCATGAAGGGTTAGTAAGACGAATCAAGGAGGATCGGTTCGGTGGTTGACAGGGAAACCGTTGAGAAGCGACTTTTTAAGCTGGAGAAATCCCTGCGCAAACTGAGGGAACTGTCGAAATTCAGCTGGGGTGAGTATATAAAGGACGAAGGCATCCGGGATCGTGCAGAAAGAAATTTACAGATAGCCGCACAAATTTGTATTGATATCGGCAGCCATATTATCGCTGACCGGGAGTACCGTCCCCCGTGCAGCTACGGAGATATCTTTATGGTTTTAGCGGAAGAGGGCTTGCTTTCCGAAACACTGGCCAACACCATGAAACAAATAGCGGGCTTTCGAAATATTCTCGTTCATGACTACCTGGAAGTGGACCCCAAGATCGTCTTTGACAGTTTAAAAAGGATTGATGACTTTAAACAGTTCGCCAAATATACTTTGACCTGGCTGTAAATATGTCTTTTCCCCTCTGTTGGAAGGTGATCATTTGGCCCGCTTTGGTTTACTTGCTTGCATCCTGGCAGGTTCATATTGGAGAGAAGCTATTTCTTCCGGCTTTGTACAATTATTTCAATGGAAGCTGGAACGGCCCTCGGTTATTTTTAAGCCCCTGGCTATGCCCGTAAACAGGAATCACGGCAATCAAGAGGACAAACCTATTGATTGCCTTCTGATTTTCGCCGATCACCGGTAGATACATCAGGTGTTCCGCATAAAGAAAGGATATGATTTGCGGGAACTGTAAATAATAGAGCTGGAGATGTTTGATCGCATTTGCGTAAGGTTAAAATACCGCCTTGAAAAGTACTCTATGGACAGTAAATCAAGCAAACCGGAGGGAAACAAATGGAAGAAAACAGCGCTTACAGGTCTCAGGCGAATAGTTTAAGACTTAAAAGGATCGTGTATTATATACTCGGTATCTTTGAAGTCCTTTTTGCCTTCAGACTTATTTTTAAGTTTCTTGGGGCTAATCCCGGGAGCGCCTTCGTATCATTCATCTATACTGTTTCAGGCGTTTTCATAGCTCCCTTCAATGATATTTTTAGATCTGCTGTAACTGAAGGGATCAAAACCAAGTCGGTTCTGGAGCCTACCACCATTATAGCCATGATTGTTTATGCGCTCATTGCATATGGAGTGGCAAGATTGCTTGAAATCTACGGAACTTCTAAGGATGAAGGAATACGATGAGTCTAAGGGGTATGATCATTTATTGCGCGCCTACATTTTCAACCAGTCAGTATTTGTTTCTCTCTTGTAAACCGGTCCAGCTCTTGTTGACTTCACCACATTTCCCCTTTCCAAAAATAAAGTACTACATTAAGACGTTTGAAAATGGGATAATGTAAATGCATTTTTTATGTTATCGTTCAAAAAGCTGAAATCCGCTTTCAGCATATCTTTCATTGCTGAAAATTCAACCGGGAACTCCTGTATGCCGGCGGCATAGGGCCAGTACTCGTACTGCTGGAAGTAAACCACGACCGCGTTATTGGACAGGTAAAAATCCTGGTCGTCCCTGATGGCCTCGAAGGGTGTAATTTCTAACAGTCCCTCTTCCTCTGACCTCTTATTTATCTCATCCCTGACGCTGCCGCTGATAAAAGAAACATAGTCCGCGTCAGCCTTCACCAGATCCTTAAGTTTGTATTCTTCACCTGTTTTCAGGTCGAAAGTGTGGGAGCTTTGCACTGTCAGTCCATGCGCCCCTCCAGTGTATTGATAGTTCTTGAATATAACACTCAGCAGTCCGTTTTGATTATATTTCAGACTGTAGTCGAAATAAGTTTCACACTTGTTGGGGCTGCCTGTATAACCGGACGCCATATACTTTTCCATTTCCTCCGCATTTTTAAGTCCTTCATTTTTGGCGTCTATAGCTGTCTTTTCTAAGACTGCGTTTATACTGTCCTGCGCGGTTTGCCCGGCCAACCCTTTAACTTGCGGATACTGTACGGTTATTTTGATGATATCGTTTTCAGATAGCTCTTGTATTGTTTCAATTGAAATCACATTCTCTTTTACGCTTTCAATTCGGACTATGCCGCTCTGCCTGTCCCACCTGACTATAGGCCCGAAGCAGTCGGAGAACAAGTCCGCTCCCATATAGGTACTGTCTCCGATGAGCAGGCAATCTCCACTCATATAATAAACATGGCCGTTTGCGGATATTTTATAGTTATTCAAATCAACCATTATATTTTTCCCGGGCCCGGCTACGGAAACAGTCCTGTCCGTTCCCGACCACTGTATTTGGTACCCAAGCGCTTCACCAACCGCCCGCAGCGGCAAATAAACATTCCCTCCGTCAATATAGGTGACAGCCTCCATTTCAGTACCGTCCAGTATGATTGCAGGCTGGCTGTCAGCTGCCGCAAAACCATACGCAGGTATCATTGACAAAAGCAAGGAAATAATTACTGCTGCCATAATAACTTTTTTAATCATGAGATCGACACTCCTTCGCCAGTTTAAAGTCTGTATTTACGTTGTTTGACCCGGTTTTCACCAGGGACTTCCCTCCACGAATTCCACTGCGGCCTTATTTGCCGGGATCCGGATTAAAATATACGGGCGGGTGATCACCTGCGCCTCCGCCTGACCGGGCGCCGGGCCGTCAAGCCGGTAATAAACTTTTAGCTTGTCCGGGCTGCCGGAGACACTGATGACCCCCACACTGTAACCGGCCGTTGGTTTTCCCCCCGCGGCGACAAGCAGATAGCTCCATCCAGCCAGGTTTTTTGAGCCGGTAAAAGGCTGCAAGATGTTGGCGGCTGCCCACTCCCTGATTTCTTGCGGCACGCTTATGTCATCCCGGGCTATAATCTTGAAGGGTACTGCCCAGCTATAATACAGGTTACCAGGCCTGTAATAGGGCGATTCCATCTCTTTTATAAGGCTTTTCGCTTTTTCGATTGTGTCGCTTTCGGGGTATTCCTCCATTATTCTTTGCGGGTAAGCGGTGTCGCCGGTGTAAGCGCCAAGTGCCAGCAGCGCGTCATCGGCCATGGAGCTGTCCGGGTATTCCTGGACAAACTGCCGGTAAGTGGAGATGATTGTTTCAGTATTTTCCAATAAGTTGATGCCAAAGGACGCGTCCTCTCCCCACTCGTCCAGGCCGATGCAGCAAAGGCCGGCGGAGTAAAGCGCTCTGGCTTTCAGTTCCGGCGCGGAGGACTGATCCTGGTAGACCTGCTGGAAATACGGCAGGCTGTGGTTGTAGTTGATCATCTCCCGGACGAAAGCAGCCATTTCCGCCGGCGCGTGTCCGTGACCCGTGGCGTTGATATACCCCAACCAGTTGTAATACTGCCGCTGCCCGGCCCATAAGTGGTTATAGTAAAGCATCTCGTTATGAAAGATGGCTGCCGCTAATTGGTATAAATCAGCCGGGTCTTTGGATTTGTCCCACTGTGATTGTAAACCGGCAAGCTGCTTTACCTCGGTCAACTGCTTTTCTACTGAGCCGCGGAAGCCGTATTTATCATTCTCGCTGAGATAGTACTCGTTGAGATGATCAAAAGGCAAAACTACCTGGTCTTCTGTCAGCTCCTCCTGTTTTAAAAATTCCTCCAGCCTGGCGGCGGCTTGCTGGAAACCGTCCCGGCGGATTTCCTTTACAGCCAGAGAATAACTGACAAACGCCTCAAGGGGCGGTTCCAGTTTCTCCAGGGACAGCGCCTTTAGCTGGTCATATGTCATCCTCACGTCCAGGATGTAAACCAGCCTGCCGTCCGAAGCGTAGCGCAGGTCCCCGTCAGGCGCAAAGCGCGCCTTCTGCATCGTTTTGACAGCGTCGGCAAAACGCCCCTTGATCTCGTAGCAGCGGGCCAGGCGGTAGGCAGCGTCGTCCGCGGCAGGGTGGCCGGGAAACTCGGCCAAAAACTTTTCCCAGCCGGGGATTTCCCGATCCGGGTCGTATTCTTCGTCCCCGTAAGGAGGTACCCAGATAACTTCGAATGATTCTTCCGCCCGGTCTATTTCAAAATAAGGCTGCCCCCGGACTGCTTCGTACGCCTTGATCCCCCGGCCCAGGAAGCTCTGCGGGTATTTTTGGCCAACGTCTTTCAACAAACGCCAGTCCACTTGCAAAGCCCGTTCACCTTGGGCTGGAGCAGCCACTCCGTTTTGGTCAGTATCCCGCACGAACTGCTCCAAGGCCTTCTCCCGGCCCAAATCCGTATTATAGAGGGCGGCCAGGCATTCCTGGCGGCAATATGGCGATGCGTCCGTTCCGGCTGTTTTCCACAGCCAGTCAATCAAACCGTTTTTACCGGCTTCTTGCTGTCGCGACAGGTTGGAGCCGGCGATTATACTGATTAAATCAGCTCTTTCCCTGGCGGAAGCAAGACCGGCGTAGAGGCCGTCCAAGGTCTCCAACGCTTTTGTCTCTCCCAGTTGATACAGGGTAAAAAGCTGATTGCAGCGGTAAGCGGCATCGGGTTCCTTCTCCTGGGCGCGCCACAGCCAGCCGGTGACGGCCGTCCGGCCGGCCCCGCTAAGCTGCGCCTGTTCAAGAACGCCGGCGGCGTAAACAAGGCTGCGCCGGGCCTGGGGACTGCTTAGTCCGGTGTAAATATGGTCCAGCCACCGCACGGCTTCGGCCGGATCGCTAAAAATTCTTGGCCAGGCCTGTTGCATAAATTGCAGGTACAGGTATTTCTCAGAAAAATTACTTTTTTGCAGGGAAAGCAGGGCGCTGGTCAAGTCATTCGAATTATTGATGCGGGCGGCCAGGACAGGAACCAGGAGCGGGTAAAAATTAGCTCCATTACTGGCAGTATCGACGATATAGGTACCGATATCTTTAGCCAGTTGAGCAACCTGCTCGTCAGTCATCAGTTTAACCAGGGTGTCAATGACATTCCCGGGGTCTATGTCTTTACCGGGGTTGTCCTTCAGGTAGTCCAGTAAAACCTGCGCCGCTGCGGCGTCCGGCCCCGGCAGGGCGTTAAAAATATCAACAATATTTCTTCTTTCTTGCACGTTCGTGGTCTTCCACAGCTTTGCTTTTAATTCATCCAGTGACTCACCTGCCGCCGCTCCGGCCCCACCCGCAAGCTGGCTTTGTCCGGCGGCCCAAACCTCCTGGGGCTTGCCGGCCACCCCGGCGAAAAGGGTGAAAATAAATAAAAACAGAACCTGGAAAACTACAGCCTTGCCGGATCTAATCATCTCGCCACCTCCGGGTGTATACTTATTTTAATCAACTCGTTGAGCTGTCCCATAAGCAATTCAACTTTTTGGAGCAGCTCTCCTCCGTTTATAGTCAACAAATTTATAAGCAGAGATCCTTGTTATCCTTTTTGAACTTCCTTTTTGGCAAACTGCGCATTTTCTCATCTTAAGCTCTGCCTGCTTTTTGGAATCAAAATGATACTACTCCCGGTTTCCGGCAATTTTGCAATGTTAAAAATACTACTTTAATGTACAGTACCGGATATAAGCCGTATGTTACATGGCTTTATAAAAATGCAGAGCTTTAAAATTCATGTCTTAAAGGCCCGATTCGTACATCAGTTCAAGAAATCCTATAATGATGGGGTTAAGAACCTTTTCACTTTATATAGACTTATAGGACTTGCGGTGCCCCAAATTAAATAGAAAAATCCCCGCGCGGGGGGATAGGGATTAATATAAGGGTTATGTATGGCGCCCGTTAATTCAATTAACTTCTGTTGAACCCGGTGGACGGCATCCCTGGCATCATCAATTCTCGAGTGTTTTATGGCGGTTGAGATAAGCCCTCCGCCCAGCATGTCCCAGGCCCAGCTTTTTGCGCTTCTCAGGGATTCAATGACACTGTTCATTTCTGCCAAAACCGCATTTCCGGCAGTTATCGCTTCTGATAACTCTCTCACATAGGATTTGACATCCGCGATTCCCTCAGAAAAGCGAATAATTTCACGGGAATTTTAAGATAATGGTTACAATTCCGGCTACTATAAGGACTAATATAAAAAAGTCAACGATCTGGGCAATAATAGTAGCGTTAAATTCCCCATGCACACCTCCCGTTTGCAAAATTTTCTTATTAAGAAAGATTCATACTATCGGTCGGGATAACAATGCATTGCCATTACACAGTCAATGCACGGTGGAAGGTATGGTGAATTTTAAGGCAGCTATAATAAATGAAACAGCGGTAAAAATTAAAAAAGCTGCAAGAAAAAGCTTTTTAATAGACCGATCAGATTTCAAAAGTTTATAAGTCAGGTAAAAAAGGACCAATGAGACAAGAATCAATACATCCGGAACAGACAATTATTTTTGGCCTCCTTTCCGTCAAAGGGATGGAGTCTGCCGGCTTTAAGCTCGGCCGGCATTTCCGCTACCTCACCGTAACCGAGAGCCCGTATCTAACGCCCCCTGAACCCCTCATTATGGTACTGGCAGTTAATTTCGATACCAATACCATATTATCCTTGCAAAATTTTGCAAATAGATATTGACGCCACAAGTGTCTTTCCTGGCTTCGTGAAGGGGTAAAAAACCTGAATAAATTCGTAATAAGAGAAGCCCTAAAAAATATTTGCCCGGATTATGGTAAAATAAATATATTTAGAAAAAGAACACGGGTGATAGTTTTGTATCGCTTCAAAGAAAATAGAACACGATGTAATACAATGCATACCGCCGCTTATTGATGAATTGAGAATTGACGGAGATATCGTGGCATTATACCTATTTGGGTAAAAAGAAGAGCAGGGGTCTGAAAATGAAAAGAGTTTTATTTTTGTTTTTGTTAGTATCAACTCTCGTGGGTTGTACCCGGACACCCCTTGATGACATTCAGCCGCACCAGGCTTCCGCTAATATTGATGTGAATACAGCCGCCTTCAAGGATCAAGGCAACCTGGCTTTCATCTGGCAGGGTTCACTCTACACGCTTAACGGTGAAACGGGAGAAGTCAAGCAACTGACCGAGTCTGGCAGGACATTACAGCCAGCCTGGTCTCACGACGGCCAGTGGCTGGCGTTCATTCGCGTCACCGATCCGCAGGCTGATTGCGGCCAGTTATGGCTGGCGCGCCGGGACGGTTCACAGGCCCACCAGGTTCAAGGACTGCCCGAACCGGTCTGTCTCCAGACATTTCCTTGGTCGCCCACTGATAACGTTCTAACAGTAAACACACAGAATGGCGCCTGGCTGGTACCGGCGGAAGGTGAACCGCACCAACTCGACCAGGCTAAAAACGCGTGCTATTTAACCTGGGCGCCTGACGGCAAGTCACTGGCTTACATTACTACATTGCCGTCGGATGAACCACAGGACCGCAGCGATGCTCTCTATACCTTTGATGTGGACGGCGGTCAGCCTGTTGAGCGACTGGTGGCCCCGCAGGCCGGGATACGGATTGCTGCCTGGTGGCCCGACGGCAAAGGGTTGCTGTACTGGTTGGATCCATTTCACTCGGGTTCCCTGGCAGCTGACGGGATGGGCCTGTGGAGCCTCCGTTTAGGCGACACAGAGCCAATACTCCTCTCCAGCGGCCTTGCTAAAAAGGGGTGGCAGTGCTTTTCGCCGCAGGGACGCCTGCTGATGGTAGCGGGCAACTGGCGTATTACCTGGGCCAGAAAGAGCCTGGCGATTGTAGACCCGGCAGCGGGGAGCGTCCAGGAGCTAAAGAACCCCGAGGGCAGTGTCGCTATCGACCCCTCTTTCTCTCCGGACAGCAGCCGCATCGCTTTTGTCGCCGCAAAGAATCTGGGCGACGACGTGTGGGGCTTTAATAAAGACGAGGAACTGGCCGCCTGGGTGGCAACGCGCACCCTCTGGATCCGGAACTCGGACGGCTCCGGCGCTCATCCCCTGACGGCCGCAGGGCCGGGCGTTTACCAGCCTGTCTGGTCCAAAGACGGAGACCACATCCTGTATGTGCGGGACAACGCCCTCTGGATAATCGGGGCCGACGGCGGACAACCGGAAAAAATCCTGGGCCCGTTCCCCGAACAAAAAGAACTTTTCGGTTTTTATGGTTTTGTTTCGTACCAGGATATTATGACATGGTATCAGCCTTAATTGTCCGGGCTAAAAGTGGTGATGAAAAGGATGTTATTAAAAGCCTCCAGGGAGGATTGCAAAAAGCGGTGGCCCAAGCGGTCAAAGGCGAGCGGATGAAAACCGATCTGATCACCAATGTCTCTCATGATCTGAAAACTCCGCTGACTTCCATCATCAATTATGTTGATTTGCTCCAGAAGGAGAACTTGGAGAATGAAGCGGCGGCTGAATATGTCAATATATTGGAAGAAAAATCTGCCCGCCTGAAGCAGCTTATTGAGGATCTGGTGGAAGCCAGCAAGGCATCCAGCGGCAATCTGGCTGTGACCGGTGAAAAAGTGGACTTGCAGGAGCTGATGATGCAGGCGTGCGGAGAATATGAGGAAAAAATTCAACAGGCAGAGCTGGATCTTCATATGCAAACTGCCGCTGCAACGGTCGTCATATGGGCAGATGGCAAACATATGTGGCGGAT
>CAZJGV010000014.1:0-12418 GCA_964545615.1 uncultured Pelotomaculum sp. | reverse complement strand
GCCGAAAATCTGCTGTCCAATGTGATCAAATACTCCCTGCCCCATTCCCGGGTGTATATTGATATTGCCTCAGACAATGGTTATGGATCGTTTACCATTAAAAACATATCGGCTTTTCCCCTAAATATCTCTCCCGAGCAGCTTACCGAGCGCTTTGTCCGGGGGGACGAATCCAGAAGCACCGAAGGGTCGGGGCTGGGCCTTTCCATTGCTCAGAGCTTAACCGGTTTGCAGGGAGGAAAATTCCAGCTGGAAATTGACGGCGATTTATTCAAAGTAACGGTAGCCATCCCTTTGTGGCCAGAAGAGTAAAAAGGGAATTAGACTGTATCCAAAGGTGGTTTCAACTGATTGTCTTTCTAGCTTGTTTTAGCAACTGTTCACACTCCCAATTCAAGGTTTTTATAAGTTAGAAATGTTGTCAACAGCCCCGTCCCTCTGACACCCTCTCAACAAGGAAAAACCCGCCGTTTTTAACTAGTATTACAGCGGGTTTATTATCTTTGCTCTAAGAATTAATCAGCCCAATTTATGAGAGATAGCTCGGGTATCCTGCTAAATTCTTTTATATTGTTAGTTACAAGGGTTACTTCCTCAGAAAGTGCGTGTGCTGCAATCAATAAGTCATATGCCCCAATTATTTGACCTTTCCTTTCCAGGTCAGCTCTTATGCCACCGTATAAAACTGCAGCGTTATCAGAAAAAGGAAGAATATCGATTGGAGCGAGAAAACTTGCCAATGCAATTTTGTTGCGTTCGGGGTATCGGCTTTTAAAGACACCATATTGTAGTTCTGCAAACGTAATAGAAGAAATATAAAGATCCCCGACTTGGAGGGAATTAAATTTTTTAAATACTTCAATTGGCTTCTTTTTTATAATATAAATGCAGATATTAGTATCAAGCATATATTTCATTTTTATAAGTCGTCTCTCTTCTCAATTTCAGGTTGGCTTCTACTGGACATAAAATCGTCAGAAAAATAATTTAAACTCGTTTCAAAAGTTTTCCAGACACTATCTTTGGGAATTAATAGAACAACATCATCAACTTTCTTTACGTATACCTCAGAGCCTTCTAAACGATAATCCTTTGGTAAACGAACAGCTTGACTTCTCCCGTTCTTAAAAATTTTAGCAATGTCCATAATAACCTCCCAAATTGATATATATCACAGTATATACCATAAACAAATAAATGTCAACTACAATAACAGGTCTGAGTCAGACGGGAATCATGGGAACTACTCTTTCACAATGTCCTTGTTAAAACAATCCATTTGTTCACAGGCGCTTAAACACCAAGAAACAGACCAGACTCAGGGAGCATAAAGCAATTCCCAACGTGACAAACCACCAGACGTTGATAAAAAACCAATAAATTGTTTCACCTGTGAACCCATGTTCATCCGCTGTGATTACCAAGTACTTACCTTCAAAATACCAGGTTCCCTGATACAGCACTCTGGCTGCGCTCTCTTCGCCCGTCATATGCCAGTAGTTGTTTATGGTGGGAAAACCTTTTGCAACTAACCGCATAGTTGGGTCACCCGGTCCTGCAACGACACCGGTGAAGAGTTTAAAAGATGTCAACAAAAAATATGCTGTTATACACAGTATTAAGAGCGATCTGTTTTTCTTCATAATTTAATTTTCGGCAGGTATCCGGTTGAAAACCACGTCAGGCAGTTTTTCACCGACCGCAAACAGATTTAAGGTCAAATCCCGCTGTCCGGGCTCCGTCAGGGATATTTCTATCCTGCCGGTATCATTTTCCCAGAAATTCCGGCTGTGCCCGAGTGTCCTACCTTCATTGTCCACCAGGCGAAAGTCGGGCAGGTAAGCGGGGAAATTGCCCTGCTGTCCGGGCAGGCTGTAATACAAACAAAGCCGCGATTCTTCCACTGAGAGCCTGTCCAGGTGAATTTCCTTCCCATCGGCGGTAATAGTCCTGTCCAATAAAACTTCGCCTTCTGTCGGGATTATCAAAGCTGCCTTCTCCTCAGGTATGGTTTGCCGGTAGGAGTACAGCGGGGGAAAGGAGAGTTTTAGATCTTCGGCGTCCACGTCAAGGGCGCTGAAGAGGAAGGAACCCGCCACACTGCCGGTGGTGGTAATGGTACTATACTTGGCGCCTTCATAGGCGGCGCTTTTGCCGTTTGTCAGATCGATCAGCAGCGGTATGCCCACCGGCGGGGCATCCTTTGCGGCAGGGCGTCCCTTGCCTCCGGACGGCTGATCCGGCTGCGGCGGTCCGGTGAAGCCGGCTGCCGCAGAGTGCGCCTGTCCGTCCGGTCCCAGGCCCAGGCTGTATGGCTGGCCGGTTCCAAAGCCGACACCGGTCACGTCGCTGTCCGGTTCCACTGCCACGATAAATTCCACGATACTCTGGCTAATCCCCAGAACAAATTTGTCTATACTGATTTTTAACCCACCTGCCTCGCGTTTCAAGTCAGGGTTAATTTCCCTGGTTAAGCCTGCAAGTTTTATCGTATCCACCTGAATATCAAAGACTGCCTTTTCACTGCTGACACTGTCTGTAAATATGAGCGACACTGCACGCGCTTCCGGTTCTATGGCGGCAAGCTCGGCCATGAAATGTTCCCCCCGGTAGCCCTTACCCGCAAAACATGGATAATAGTTCCCGTTTTCGTCCCGCATTTCGATTTCAATTTCTCCTGACATATCCTGGGCGGGGGACATCTTGTAGAATACTGTGGTACGGGCGGCGTCGAAAAGGATCCCGTCGACTGTGATCTGGCTCTGTTCCAGTTGTTTTGTCTGTCCCACCGGCGTGATCAGGCCCATCTTTTCCGCCCTGGCGTAAGCGGGATCCCTCATAGCAACGTTTTTCCCCGCGTAGTATGAGGCCGACGCCAGTCCTGTGGCAGATAGCGCGAGTAAAACCAGAGCCATCAGCAGAGTGCGGCGCAGCCTGACCAGAAAGACCGCGGCTGGTTTTTCACTCGTTTCATTAACCTCGGTGTTTAATTGCCCGGGCGCATGGAAGATAGGTTTTCGAAACTCCTCCAGCAAGCGGCTGCACTCGTCACACGACAACAGGTGTTCTTCCACGAATCTGACAGTGGTTTTGCTCACCTCACCCTCGGCGTAAAGAGCCAGTAAGTCCTGAACTATCTCGCATTTACTTTCGCTCATGTAATCACCCCTTTTCCAGCGTGCCATATATTTCCCTGAACCGTTTTTTAGCTCTGAACAAAATCACCCGCGCAGCCTGGGGAGACTTGTACAGGGCCTCTCCGATCTCGTCGTAGCTTAAATTTTCCACTTCACGCATGAGAATCGCCGACCGGTAATCTTCCGGCAGCAGGGAGAGCGTGCGCTCCACTTGTCCGGCAAGCTCGGACCAGCACAGGGCCTCTTCCGGATTGCCGTCCGTCGCCGCTGCAGTATCACACCAGGCCGGGTCTGCCGGAAGTGAATGATTCACCTTGCGCCTGTGTTTTGAACAGACATTGCGGGCAATCCGGTAAAGCCAGGTATTCACGCTGGACTCACCGCGAAAACCGGCTATTGAAAGCACTGCCTGGTAAAAGGTCTCCTGGGTAAGTTCCTCGGCCAGGTCGTGACTGCCGGTGCAACGGTAGAGGTAGCGAAAGATCATGTGCCTGTATGCTTTATAAAGTTCGGCGAGTGATTTCAACACAACCCACCTGATACCTTTCAATGTCGCTGTAATGTAAATACTAATTCTCTTTAACAAGCTTTGCGTATTCGAAGTATAAAACCCCCGCAAAAGCCGGTATCATAACCTCATCTTTTTCCTGCGCTTCAACTGAAACACCGTACTCACTCAGATATTCAACAAGGCCTCCTTTTAATTCCAACCTGCTCTTTAGAGCGGAGGCGTTGCCGATGGCAATAATACGGTAAGGGGGCTCCAGAGGGGTTCCATTAACGTTAATGTGGCTGCCGGCTTTGCGTATCTCGCTGACGGCCGTGACACGCTGGCCATTTGTGGCCACAGCTTCCGCGCCCGCGCTGAATAGTTCGTTAACAATTTTCAAAAGATATTCGTCGGTGACATTTTCTAAAGCATGGACATTACCGGTTCCGGCCTGCCCCGGATGACTTTGTACAACCAACTCCACTCCCGGTCCGGACACAGGTGCTAAGCCGGCAAATCGTCTTATTCTGGCAAATTCTTTTTCCAGTGCTTCATTAGCCTCTCTTTGTCCTATCCCGGCCTGATCCAGTTTAGCAGATAGATTAGAAATTTCTTTCTGTAGTCCATATAAATCCTCTACCAAACTTTTTTTCTCCAGGGCCAATTCCTGTTCTCTGTCCCGGGGAACAACATTATTACCGGCACTGTTATTACGAAACTGGAAACCCAGCATCACTCCCAGCAGAATGGTAACAACGGTTATAGAAAAGACAAAAGTCCTGTTCAAACTAAAAAACCTCTCTTTTAAACACATTATATATTCGGCGCGTGATACTAAGTGTCAGTATCCTCTTCAATTATATAATCCAACTTGATGCTTCCGGAATAAGCCGGAATTGTAAGCTGTTCCAGCTTTTTAACTGAAACCTGGATGCCAAAAAACTGCAAATATTCAGCCACCCCGCCCCTCATCTTCAAAGCGCCTTCCATAGTTTCAGGATTGCCTATGGCAGTTATGACAAAAGGAGGAGCAAGCGCTTTATTATTGATTCTAATGGCGGGACCACTGCAACTGATCTCGGTGGTGGCTATAAGGCGCTGACCGTTTATCGCGATAGCCTCGGCCCCCGCCGCTTTGAGTTCGTTCACCACTTTCAATATATCTTCATCATGGATGAGATAGAGGTTGGGATTGTCGGTGAGTTTTTGTGAGACGTTACTGTCTTTTAAGGTCACTTCCACGCCGCTGCCGGTCAGTTTGGTTATACCCGCAAAAATCATTGTGAGGTCCATCTCTTCTTTACTTTGAGGCGCCAGGGTTTCAGTGGACAGATTTTCTAATTGCCCGCGCATCCTGCTCAATTGCGTTTGAAGAACATCGTGTTCCATTTTCATCTGTTCCACCTGTTCTGCTAACTCCTGTGTCCTCCGGATAGCCTCGTTTTGCTGTACGTCCCTGGTCATGCGGAATTGCACAGCAAGAATTACTCCGAGAACAAGGCCAACCAGGGCCACCGACCAGTAGACATTTTTCGGCTTTATTGCGCTCATCCCTACTAACTCCTTAAATTTACTAAACTACCTGACTAAACATTGCATCCGAAATAACTGTACACTCTTTAACTTGCTTTATCTTATTAACATTTTCAGACCCTTTATTCTGACAACCGGTAACTGGGATCACACCTTGGTGTCAATGTTCACCTGGCCAAGCTATCGCCTCCAATGATCCAATTTTCAACACCTCTACATGTATGACGGTGTTAGGAACAGACAGGTTCACCATAACCAACCCTAATGGACATGTGGCTAAAACAATTTCGCCTGCAAGAACGGGTAAGCCAACTATTTATTCATACGATATGACCCAGGAAAGATTATTGGATTAAACATTCCTGCCTTCCCGGTGGCAAGGCAACCGGACACTTCCGGCAAATGTTACTTTAATGTACAGTACCGGGTGCAGGCCGTATGTTACAGGACTTTGTAAAAATGCAGGGGAAAATTGGGGACTTGTGCGGGAATACCTTGCCTTACAGAATATGGAATGTTTGGGAAATTGGCAACAGAGTCCTGGACAAACATGAGACATCCCACAGGCTTGGAACATATGGGATTCTAACTGTAAGTTTTGGGAAAACGAAAGTGATATTTTAGCGGGGAAGGCCAGGTCAGCATGCCATTGTCTTCCCTGGTACAGGGACCGGCGTTGTGAATCAGGAGGGGAACTCCGTCCGCCCGCCTCTTATCCGAAACTACCCCAACGTGGTCATAGGGTGGGCCGAATACAACTATATCTCCGCCCTGCCAATGTTTCAGATTTTCCGGATCCCATGGTTTGATCTCGGCAGTAAGCCTGTCGGCGTATTTTTTGAAAAACGACTCCTGATTGGGCACCCGCCTAAAATCAATATTGGGTTCGGGGTTACCATCCACCCGCGGGTAATCTTCCGGATGTTCCTGGATATCCCAGTCCATCATACCTTTTAAGTCATACCCGGCGTTTTGCAGCGCCCTCCAGATTACGTCGGTGCAGACACCCTCGTTTTCAGGCGGATATCCCCCGGCATAGTAGGCGTCCTTATATGCAGGCTTCGCCTCCAGGTCCTTGCGCGCCCCCTGGACAATGTCGTCCAGGTCGTAAATACCGTCACCGTCCTTATCAACTGCCAGCACAACCTTTTCGACAGCGCAACGCTGTTCAACCAACCCGCTTAAATCAAAATTAAGGCGCCGCCACTCAAACAAACAAAACAGCAATAATACGGCGATTATTAAAGACAACGAAATTTTAGTTATCAGCAATCGTTTTTCTTTTCTCATGTTTGTTTAAAGTAAAAAATTTTACTTCCTCCTGTATTTTTATAATTTTTTGAGTTTATTTGTTTTGCCAAAGCTACCTCTTATACAGTACCATGATATAACTATTTGTTACAAGATTGGATGTTTTTTGTTATTTGTACTCCGTTCAATTCTTCAGGACATTATTGACAACATTGGATTACGCATGTAATATTAAAGCAGCTTACAAATGTAATCTTTGGAGGAGTCTGCAATGAAAGTATTGCCGCAAATCTCAGAATCTGAATTGGAGGTCATGAAGATACTATGGGAGCTTGGTCAAGCGACAAGTTCACAGATTGTCGATAGGCTGATAAAAACCACAGTATGGAAGCCAAAAACAATTCAGACGCTGATAACCCGTCTGGTGGCAAAGAAGGCCGTAAAGGCCGAGAAGACTGGAACCAAAGCGTTTTTATATGCGCCGCTGGTCGGCCAGGGCGAATACCGGGCTTATGCCGGTAAATCCTTTTTGCAAAAGGTATATAACGGCTCGTTAAATCTAATGGTCGCCAGCATTATTAAGGACCAGAAGATAACCCCGGCGGAGATAGACAGCCTTAAAAAGCTGTTGGATGAGGAGGTGTGATTATGGCGAACATTTTTCATTTCGTTCTAACGGCTTCTCTTTATGCCACCATTGTAGGGCTGGTTATTATTCTCATAAAGGGGTTATTGAAAAACAGGTTAAGCGCTAAATGGCATTATCTTATTTGGATGGTACTGGTCTTAAAGCTTCTGATACCGTTTGGCCCCGAAAGCGCGGTAAGCCTTTTTAACACGGTCCCGGAGATGCCGCAGCAGAGCATAAGTGAGATCGCAGATCAAATGGAACAACGGTACGAAGCTTCTTTGGCAGCCGAGAATCCACTGCCATATCTACCGCCTAATCAACAGCAAGTCGAAGTTTTTAAAACAGCGGCATTGGCTGAAAGCCTGCTGCCCTACGCCTGGGCTGCCGGCGTGGTGTTTACACTGCTGTGGCTTGTTTTTACCTACTATTCGCTTCACAGAAAGCTGCGCCGGGGTTCGCCGGTGACAGATGCAAGGATATTACATATTTTTGATGTGTGCAAGGTTAAAATTGGGATCGATAGACGCAGCGACATCTCACTTATTATTCAGGACACGGTTGGCACCCCCTCCCTTTTTGGTGTGAGATTGCCCAAAATCCTTTTATCCCCGGCGGTTTTAAGTTTAAGCGACAAAGAGCTTGAATATATCCTGCTGCATGAATTGGCGCATTATAAAAGAAAAGATGTGCTGGTAAACTATCTTCTGCTGGTTTTTCAGACTGTACACTGGTTTAACCCGGTTATCTGGTACTGCTTCCGGTGCATCCGGCAGGATATGGAGGTCGCCACCGACGAGCAAGTACTCTCAATTTTGGAGAGTACGGAATATAAAGATTACGGCCGGGCGCTGCTGGCTGTACTGGAGGGCGTTACCGCGCCAAAGCTTGCCCCCAGGCTGCTCGGTATGGTGGATGACAAAAAGAATATCGAGCGAAGACTAAACATGATAAAAATGGCGGGTTTTTTCAAGAGCCGCCGCAGACTGGCGCTGGTGGTGGGGTTGCTTTGTCTGGTGGTGTTGGGCAGCTTACTGCTGACAAACGGTCTAACTAGGGAGGACCCCTCATCTAGAATTACAGGCTATAACGCGGCAGCGTTGTTTAAATATAAAACCGCCTACGTGGGCGACAACAGCAGGGTGGTAAACCTTATCAATAGCCTGCCGTATGCTGATCTGCGCGGGGAGGTCTCGCTGCAGACCGAATCCACTCCCTATGGTGTTACGGCTGATTACAATTTTAGCGGTGTTAATCTGGACACTCAGCAGATTAAATCAGCTTTCCGTGATAATGCGGTTGTTATGTTCTCACTGATTGATAATGTTAATGTTATAACCTTTAATGTCAAAGGAACTATTCAACCATCTGGATACCAGTATTCTAGAGCCGAAGTGCAGCAAAGTTTTGATCATGACCTGCGGGAATACGCCAAGGACGTCAATGCGCTCGAGATATTGTTAGATAGTCTCACCTTCAGGCTGCATGTGTACCCTGAAGAATACGCGCTGGTCATGTCCAGCACGCCGGGGATACGGATCGCGGCGGAATACCGTGGTTCTGCCGCCGGGACGCGCTATACAACTGAGAGCGGGGCACTTTTTACTTGGGAGGTCTCTACCGGGAAGATGTCAAAAGGTTTGTCAGCGATTGAACTGCCTTTGGATACTCCAGTCTATTGGTCGCCCCTTGGTCCGGCCGGTCAGATTTCTGGGGAGGATAAAAACCCGGTAACCGTCACGCTTCTGGACGAACATGGCCAAAAGATCGATGAAAAGCGGGTGACGATTATTTACGACGGCTCGATGTATTATACCGTTCAGCCTGCGATGGATATTGTTATCGGGGGAGAAACTCTGTACTTAAACCAAAAACCTGGGAACATAGAGGAAGCGGTAAGGATGGCGATAAAATCACGAAGCAATTCGTACGGTGCGGGAGAAACGGCGACCGAGGGGCACATCATCCTGGACAGCGAGGAGAGCAACGGAACGGTTAAGGTGTACACAATAGCGAGCTTTGGGGCTTTTGGCTTTGAAAACGGCATTTTCACCAAGGTCAGCGGCAGTGGAGCCATCCCTACGGTAATGACATTTTCCAGAGATAACAACGGCGGGTACTCTTTGTTGGAGTATAAGGAGCCTTTGGATGGAGCGGGTTATACGGACTCAATAAAAAAGATGTTTCCTCAAAAGCTCCAGAATAGAGTACTTTCTTCCCAAGGAGACTATGCTGACCTTGTAAAGCAACAACCCTGTCCCCTTGACACAAACCCGGTACATAACCCCTAGCATGGCGTATATAATAATGATATAATATGCATAGAATAAATGCAGGAGGTGATTGAAGATGATGATAAAGCCATCGACAGCACTTAGAAACGAATACAACGAGATATCGAATTTTTGCAAAGAAAAAATGGAGCCTGTTTTTCTTACTAAAAACGGTGAAGGTGATTTGGTTGTTATGAGTATAGAAGCTTATACCTGTAGAGAAGAAATGTTGGATCTGCGGGAAAAGCTGCTAGATGCGGAAATGCAAAGAATCAATGGTGCAAAAACATATACAACCCATGAAGTCAGTGAAAGGTTAAAAGGCTTACTAAATGGAGAAGCGTAAAGTTGTTTTTTTGCAATCCGCTCTGGATGATTTAGAGGAAATAGTTCTGTATATTGCAAAAGATAGTAAAGAAAGCGCAATGAAAATACACGATAAAGTGATTGAAACGGCAAACAGATTGGAAACCTTCCCCAAACTCGGCATACTTATTCCTGATAAGAAAATGAGTGAGAGCGGCTTCCGTATGATTGCTGTAAACAAATATCTTCTTTTTTATAAAATGTACCCTGAAAAAGTAGATATTTTAAGAGTATTACACGGGGCAAGAGATTATCCTAAATTGTTTTCACGGGTTACTGATAAAGAAACCGGCAAGTAAATAAACAAACACAGTCCATCAGCTTTTTTACCGCCCGCTATTGCCTTTCTTTCAAGCCGTCACTATTTCATCATCTTTAGTGGTGATTAAGAAGCAAAAAAGCCGGGGCTTTAAAAAACCCCGGCTCTCCGGTTAATTGCTTTTTAGAAGCTTTACCAGCGTCTCCGCCGCTTCACCTCTGGTTACCACCGCTTTAGGTTCGAATTTACCATCCACCGGCTCAATCAGGCCGAGCCCGACGGCCAGTGCCGCATGTCCCCTCAGGTAGTCGGTTATGTCACCGGCATCCTGGAAATCAAGCTTGTAAATATCGCTCAAGCGGGCCACTTGATAGAAACCCATGGCGTGGATGGTCAGCCGGGCCAGCACCTCACGTATAACCGGCAGATCCGGATCGGGGGTTTCCCCCGCCTGGATGATCCCTAAACGGACAGCTGCTTCGTAATACTGCTGATACCACGGGTCCTTTCCGGCGGCGGTTGTCCGGAATTCCGGCACAGGATACTGACCGCTGCTTTTAACCAGCATCGTAATCAGTTCGGCCTGGGTCACCGCGTCATCCGGACGGTACTTGCCGCCGGCGGCAACAATACCTGTTTGGGCCAGCAATTCTACAGCCTCACGGGCGGGGTGGCTGTCCAGATCCTCAAAATCCTGGTTTTTTACAGATGGCAATACTACGTTGCCATCATAATCAAGCAATTGACCGGTTAAGGCGTCCAGCATGGCAAAGTTATGACTGGCTGTATGATAAACCAGGTGGACCTGTCCCTCTTCACGAATTTTCGAATACATGTCACCAATCCACAATCGCAAGTAGGCCGCTGTTAAAGGAGCTTCCTTTAGGAATTTTTCCGCGACGTCCTCCCGGCTTACCACACCCTGCGGGTCGGGGAATCTAACGTCCCACCAGGTCATACGGTAACTGGTGATTTCACCCGTGGCGCTGTCCACAACCAGGTAGAACCCGTTGTCGGGGAAGGGGATATCTTTGGCCAGCCTCACCCAATTAAAGGTGTAAGCGCGGGGCTGCTGTTCCCCCCCGGGATCAATTAAAGGACCAAATTCCGGCCTGATATTTTTTAAAACAACCTCGTTCCATCGGGCAGGCTGGACTTTCCTGAGGTAGTCTCCGGCAATCTTCAAGGCGGCTTCCTCGCTGAATTTCACTTCCGGTTCTTTAAGATAGTCATACATGGTTCTGTAAGAATTTGTGTTGAAAGAAACCAGCTCTCCGGTAGCCGCGTCCACAGCAACGTCCATTGCTTTGCGTTCAGCGCCGCTGCCGGACTCCCAGTTAAAATGCCAGGTTTTTTTATCTTTGTACAGGTAGTCCTGCTCCAGACTGCTGTTATTCAGCACATATTCCCCCGGGACCTTGACAGCGGACCGGGCCAGATCCAGTGCCCTTTCCTTGGAGAGCAGGCTCTTGGCCTCTTCAACAGCGCTTTCTTCTGCCGGAGAGAGAGGGATAGCCGCCTGGTTGTTGGCCATCTTCTCCATAGCGCCGCTACCCAGGTCATACGCGTAGAACTCGTCCTCCCTGCTCAACACCTTACCGCTAAGAGCGTCAATAACCACCCGGTTCTGCTGTCCGGGCAGACGGTAAACCAGCTTCAAAGTCGTCTCCTTGCCTCCTGGAGTGCGTGACCTGAAATAAGACAGTTCCGGACCCGCCTCTGTCCTGAATATCTGTTCGGCCTGGGCCAGGCTGATCCGTCCGGCAGCAGGCGGAAAACCCTTAATGTCATCCCAGCGCAAATCAAAGCGAAGCACCTGTCCTGTGTCACCGCTTACCGAGATATTGATGCCGTTTTCCGTATATGGCACCCCGTCGACGATCCTGGCGTAGTTGTACTGGTACTCTACCTGTCCCCGCTTCAAGAAGGTGAGCGGCTGGTAATAATTTTGGTCCGGCTGCAGCCTGGTAAGTTTAAAACGCTCCGGCTGCAGCTTTTTAGCCAGTGCGGCAGCCGCGCTTTCAGCCTGCTCCCTGGTATATTTGGGCAGTCCCCGGTACTCCTGGCCGGGGGCGGAAGGAATCCACTGCCCCATACTCCAGATGTCACCTGTTAGGGTATTGACCCGCACATTCATTTCACCGCCCGGTTCACCGGAACGGTACCAGCGCAAATTCCAGAAAGAGTTATCTCCTGCCTGGTCAAAGCCGGTTGAAAACTGGCTGAAACCTTCGGGCACGGTGAATGCCTCCTTGGCGATCCCAATCGCCTGCTCCAGGCCGACAGAGGCAGTTTGCTCTCCCGCTTCGGCCGGGGTGGCGTTTACAGTGGGAGATTCAGCCAGTGCCGCGCCGGGCAGTAAAAAGAATAAAACCATAGCCAGACAGATCCCAAAAGTTTTGATGTTAATACTGAAACACATTACTAACTATCCCTCCTTTACATAAAAGCACCCGGAATATGCTATTTGGGCAGCGCCCT
>CAZJGV010000013.1:10303-28826 GCA_964545615.1 uncultured Pelotomaculum sp. | reverse complement strand
TTATAAATCTCTTTTTTATGGAGAACCTTGCTGACTAAACAGCCAAAAGGTCCGGTAATCATCCGGCCCAATTCCATGGTAAGCCTTACCGGATCTAAACCCTGCCCTTTTATTTTTTCCTCGTAAGATCTTTTGATCTCCCTGGATAAAAGGTACAAATCCACCCTCTTTTCCTCCGGCTGGTAAGGAATACCGATACCACCGCCAAAATTAACAAACTCAATTCTTATCCCGGTAGTTTGATGAATTTCTATCACCAAATCAAAGAGCATTTCCGCTGTGGCAATGTAACTGTAAGGATCCAGCTCATTAGAAACAACCATGGTATGCAGTCCGAACCTCTTGACCCCCATTTCCTGAGCCATGCCATACCCTTCTATAAGCTGTTTCCGGGTTAAACCGTATTTGGCCTCCTGGGGCAAACCAATGATCGCGTTGCCGCCGCGCAGGGGCCCGGGATTATAGCGGAAAGAAATCAATTCCGGCAAGCCAGCGTGCTGTTCCAGGTATTCAATATGGCTGATATCATCAAGATTAATTATAGCACCCAGTTCTTTCGCCTTGAGATACTCGTGGGCCGGGGTGTCATTGGAAGTAAACATGATGTTTTCGCCCGTGATACCCACCTTCTCTGCCAGAAACAACTCAGCCAGAGAGCTGCAGTCCGCCCCAAATCCCTCTTCCTTAAGGATCTTCAAGATATGTGGATTAGGCGTGGCCTTCACTGCGAAGTATTCTTTAAATCCGGGCGCCCAGGCGAAGGCCGCCAGGAGCTGCCGGGCATTTTCCCTTATGGCTTGCTCATCATAAAGGTGAAAGGGCGTGGGATATTTCTCCATAATCCGATCTATCTCCGCTTTAGTATAAGGTAGTAATTTGGTCATTTCATGCCTCCCGCAAATTTCAAATGCTTATCTTAAAAACCACGTATATTATAAGTTTTTTTCTCCCCTTATAAATCCTGCTTTTTCGCAAAAATTTAAAATTCTCTTCTTATGGTTGCTGCCAAGGCTTTTACGGCTGCACAGCACAGGATTGCGCTAATATTCATCCTTAAGTACACGTTTTTCCCTTCATAAATACTCGAATGATCAATAAACATGGAACGCAGTCCTGCCAACGCTTCAATTATATCTTTATAGGTTAGTTTCCCTCCTTATTAGCGAAAACAACCTCCTGGCAGCAGTCATCTATAGAACTATAAAAACGGGCGAAAAGCATATTGCTCATACCCGTTTTGATTTCTATATAAATTTCATGATTAAAATCTAATTCTAGCTGTGATACTCCCCGGTGAAAACTTCCTCGGCGGGGCCGGTCATATAGACGTGGTTGTTATCCTCCCACTCGATGAGAAGGGATCCTCCCTTTAAATGCACCGTCACCCGCCGCCCGGTGTGGCCGTTCAATACGCAGGCCACAGCAGTGGCGCAGGCGCCCGTGCCGCAGGCCATGGTCTCCCCGGCGCCCCTTTCCCAGACCTTCATTCTTACTTCCTGTCTGTTCAAGACCTGGATGAATTCAACATTGGTCTTGCGGGGAAAGGCAGGGTGCTGCTCAATACGGGGTCCGATTTCACGCAGGGGGACCAGATCAGTATCCGGAACAAAAATTATACAGTGAGGGTTGCCCATGGAAACTGCGGTCACCTGGAAAGGAGCGCCGTCTACTTGCAGCGGCTCGTTGATCACCTGGCCGGGCGTCCCTTCCATGGGTATCTCCGACCGCTCGAGGCGTGGCTCACCCATGTCAACCCGTACCAGCCTGACGCTGCCGTTTTCAATAATCAGCTCGGGTATGATCAGCCCGGCCAGCGTTTTCACCCTGATTTTATCTTTTTTAACCAGGCCTCGCTCGTAAAGGTATTTAGCCGCACAGCGGATGCCGTTGCCGCACATCTCCGCCTCACTGCCGTCAGAGTTGAATATACGCATGGTCACATCAGTATCATCCGCAGGCAGCAGCAGGACCAGGCCGTCCGCCCCGATGCCGAAGTAACGGTCGCACACTTTTGCGGCTATTCCCGGCGCTCGCTCCAGATCCAGCATTTCTTCAAAACAGTTGACCAGGACAAAGTCGTTGCCAAGGCCGTGCATTTTGGTAAAAAGCAAATTGTGCGCCTCCTTACTGACCGGATATACCTATTATTTTATCCCAATCAAACTTTCAGGTACATAACTTTTTTTCTGGCTTCTCCTATAAAATGGTGATAGAGCGTACTCAGAATAGTTGGCGCCGCTGATATAGCCAGAATAAAAGCCCAGTGCAGCCCTTTTAAAGGTACCACATGAAAAACAGTCTGGAGAAAGGGCAGGTAGTCCACCCCCAGTTGAAGAGAGGCCGAAATCAGCACGGCTCCAACCAGGTAAGGGTTGGTAAATATCCCCACCTCCAGGATGGTATGAAATTCCGACCGGCAGGTGAACACGAAAAACAACTGAAAGAAAACGATGGTATTGAAAGCCATGGTCCGGGCCAGATCAATATCCCCCAGTCTTAACCCAATCCAGAAAGACAAGAGGGTACCCAAACCGATTACTATACCGCTGGAGGCGATCCTCCAGGCTATGCCGTGCGAAAACACACTCTCTTTTGGATGACGCGGCGGTCGGTGCATAATGTCGCGGTCAATGGGGTCCACACCCAGCGCCATGGCGGGCAGCCCATCGGTGACCAGATTCATCCACAGGATTTGTATCGGCGCCAGCGGGAGCGGCATCCCGGCCAGCACTGCGATAAGCATGGTCAGTACTTCCCCGGCGTTGCATGAAAGAAGGTAGCGAATAAATTTCCGGATGTTGTCATAAATGCCCCTTCCCTCCTCTATCGCAGCCACAATGCTGCTGAAGTTATCATCGGTGAGAACCATGGCCGAGGCTTCCCTGGTAACGTCTGTCCCCGTGATCCCCATGGCTACACCAATATCAGCTTCCTTGACGGCCGGGGCGTCGTTCACCCCGTCACCGGTCATGGCTACCACATGTCCGGACTGTTTTAAGGCTCTGACAATTTTCAGTTTATGTCTTGGTGAAACCCTGGCAAAAACCGAAGCTTTGCCTACCTGTTCGAAAAACTCCCGCTCGGACATGGCATCCAGGTCATGACCGGTGAAAACAGTATCATTTCTGAAAAGTATCCCCATTTCCCTGGCAATCGCCCGCGCTGTCAGCTGGTGGTCACCGGTGATCATAACCACCTTGATGCCGGCCCTGCGGCAGGTCTGCACCGCTTTTACAGCCGCCGGCCGGGGGGGATCAATCATCCCTGCCATACCTAGATAAATCAGACGTCTTTCAATCTGATCTTCTGTAAAATCTCCGGTTCCGGCCGGGAGTTCCCGGTAGGCAAAGGCCAGCACCCGCAGCGCCTTCTCAGCCAGATTGGCGTTCGCGGCCAGGATCGCCTCCCTCTCCCGCTTAGAAAGAGGCACAGCCAGCCCGTTTTTATAGGTGTGGGTACAAAGTTCCAGGATTACGTCCGGCGCGCCCTTAACGTAAGCCAATAAAGAGCCGTCCGGCTGACGGCAGATCACGGTCATCCGTTTGCGCTCGGAGTCGAAGGGTAGTTCAACCTCCCTGGGTTCCTTCATTTCAATTTTTTCACGCCAGAAGCCGGCTTTAGAGGCCATAACCAGAAGCGCGCCCTCGGTTGGGTCGCCCAGCACAGACCACCCCCTGGCGGGACGTCCTTGGACCAACCCTCTGAAAAGCCCGCCAACACTGATCCCGCCGCGTTCAAGGAGCGAATTATTACAGAGCGCCGCAGCCTTCATTAACAGACTGAAATGTTCCCTGTGCCTGTCCACCATACCGGCAAACTCGCCTTTAGGATCGTAACCTTCACCGCTCACTTCAATACTATCATTGCCTAAAACCACTTCGCGTACGGTCATTTCGTTCTGGGTCAGGGTACCGGTTTTATCTGAACAGATTACCGTGGCACAGCCAAGAGTTTCCACAGCGGGAAGCTTGCGGATAATAGCGTTACGTTTAATCATCCGCTGCACGCCTATGGCCAGGGCCACTGTGACAATAGCCGGCAGACCTTCCGGAATGGCCGCCACCGCCAGGCTGACCCCGGCCAGAAACATTTGATAGGCCTCTTCGCCGCGCCATATGCCGACTAGCACCACAACCGCGCAGATAAAAAGACAGCAGGACACCAGCCACCTGCCCAAATGTGTCAAACGGCGCTGCAGCGGTGTTGCTTCCTGGCCCACTTCCTGGATCATCCCCGCAATCTGGCCCATTTCCGTAGCCATACCTGTATGTACAACAACTCCGCTGCCGCGGCCCCTGGTGACCACTGTGCCAAGATAGGCCATATTGAAAGTATCTCCGGGGGCCAAGTTCTTGCCAGCCAGAACCGTTACTTGCTTCGGCGCCGGCAGTGACTCCCCGGTCAGCGCGGATTCCTCTATCTCCAGGCTGGAAGTTTTTAGAAGGCGCAGGTCGGCCGGGACCCTGTCCCCTTCTTCCAGGACTACAATATCCCCTGGGACCAGTTCAGCCGTCTGTACCCTGCGCTCCTGCCCGTTCCTAATAACCCTGGCTTCGGGCGAGGTTAATTTTTTCAGAGCCTCTAAAGACCGCTCGGCGCGGTATTCCTGGACAAAACCCAATACCGCGTTGACTGACACTATGATCATGATTGTAACAGCGTCGGCGTATTCTCCCAGAAAACCTGAAACGGCTGTTGCCGCCAGGAGCACCAGCACCATAAAATCCTTGAACTGGCTCAGAAAGAGCACCCAGGGAGGGGTTCTGGGAGTTTTGAGCAGTTCATTGGGGCCAAACCTGGCCGCTCTTTCCTTGACCTCCCTGTCGGACAGGCCTTTTTTTAAATCTGTTTTCAATTTTTCTACAACCTCTTGCTGGGTTAGGGAGTACCAGCGCCCGGACATAACCAGTCACCCCTTGTTCAATAAATTTCCTGATAATTCCAATCATATGCGGGGCGGGTTAAAATAATTACCGCAAGCACTGGACAGGCTGTTATTTCTTTCTCCTCTATTTGATAGGATCTGTTCATGGTTTGTAATATAATGTGAAGAGCTATGTGACTAGCCTTACTTTTACTATTTGGAGGATAACCATGCCTTTTGACGGCTTAGTGCTTAACGCGGTTTGCAGGGAACTTGAAGAAAAGCTTTTAGGCGGGCGGATTGAAAAGATATACCAGCCCGGTAAAATGGAGTTGATTATGCTGGTTCATAAGCCAGGGGCGCGGCAACGACTGTTTTTCTCGGCGGACGCGCGCAACGCCCGTGCCCACCTTACCACCACATCCAGGGAGAATCCAACCGCTCCTCCCCTCTTCTGCATGGTTCTGCGCAAACACATCGAGGGTGGGCGGATCACCGGATTTGCCCAGCCGGGACTGGAAAGAGTACTGGTGGTAAAAATAGACTCGCGTGATGAACTGGGACAACCGGCCGAGAAACACCTGGTTTGCGAGATTATGGGCAAACACAGCAATATCATACTTTTTGAGCCGTCAACAAATACGATCATTGACGGGATTAAAAAGTATTCCCACGCTGTAAGCAGGTTCCGGGAAGTATTACCCGGCAGACCGTACCTGGCGCCACCGACTCAAGGAAAACTGGACCCGCTCAAGCTGAACGAAGAGCGTTTCCGCCTCGCCTGCCTGGACTCGCCTCTGGATACACCGCTGCCAAACCTTCTGCAAAAGCGCTTTGAGGGTTTAAGCACAGTCACCTGCAGGGAGATTATTTATAGAACCGGCCTGGCGCCGGAAACCCTGCTCAACTACTGCGGCGATTACGAGCTCCGGCTGATTTGGCAGGAATTCTCTAAAATAATCAGCCAGGCGGTTACTGGTCATTTAAAACCCTGCCTGGTAGCGGGCAGAAAAGGTGAACCGGTGGATTTCGCCGCTGTTGAACTCAGCCATATGGGACAAAACATAAAACATGGTGAGATGAACTTCCTGCTGGATTTACACTTTGCGGCGCAGGAAAGCCTGGAGAGGTTATCACGCCAGAGGAATTCGTTAGCGGCTCTTCTAAACAAAGAAATTGCCAGGGTGGGAAAAAAGCTGGATTTGTACGCGTTCAGCATAGATGATACCGCCGGCTTGGAAAAACTTGGGCTTTATGGTGAACTGCTTACAGCCAATCTCTACCGCCTGAAGCAAGGTCTGGTTGAAGCAACCCTGGAAAACTACCATGAAGAACATAACCCACCCGTTACTATCCCCCTGGACCCGCAGCGGACGCCGGTAGAGAATGCGCAATACTATTTTAAAAAATATCAAAAAGCTAAAAACACCAGGCTGGCTTTAAATTCTCTGAACACTCAGGCACTGGAAGAACTGGAGTATCTTGACGGAATTAAGACCGCCCTGGATCAGGCCGCCGACCTGTCCGAACTGGCCGAGATAAAACAGGAGCTTTTGGATCAGAAATATTTGAAGCAACCGTCACCCGGCCCAAGGACTCCCAAAAGCAAAAAGGAAAAGCATGTGCCAAAGCCTTTCTCCTTCCAATCCACAGACGGATTCCGGTTGCTTGTCGGTAAAAACAACAAGCAGAATGACTATCTTACCATGAAGCTGGCTAGGGAAAATGATATCTGGCTGCACGCCAAAGACATTCCCGGCGCTCACGTGATTATCCGGGTGGAAGGAAAGGAGCCGCCCCCGGCAACCCTGACCGAAGCGGCGGGACTGGCGGCATTTTTCAGCAAGGCCAGAAAGTCAAAAACCGTCCCGGTGGATTACACTTTAAAAAAACATGTTCACAAACCAAATGGCGCGAGGCCGGGCCTGGTTATCTACGAGCGCCAGAAGACCATCATGGCGGCGCCGGATGAAGAATTGGCGGACAGACTCAGTTCCCGGCAGCCAGGTGAATAAAAGCAACTTTTTACCACCCCATGTAAAATATCACAAATTACTGTTGAAAGTGACGCTAAAAATGGTTAGAATAAAAGCAATGTTAACCAAAAAGGCAGTTAATAGTCATTTTTAGAAAAAAAGACCTGTTCAAACAGCTGAAGGGGTGGTAACAGGTGAAATGGGAATACTCCAAACAGGCGATTGGCGCCTTCTTCATCCTTTTGTTCGCTTATTTTTTATTAGTAGGCTGCTTGTGGCTGCTGCAGATTAATCAACTAATCACCTTCCAAACGGAAATTAAAAGCGATATCCTCCCGCTGATGGCCAGCATCCCCTTTGTGGCGCTCTACCTTCTGGTATTGATCGCGGCGACGGCGGGATATGCCCGCGGCGCGATCATGGCCAAGGAATTGCCTTTTAAAACAATTCTGAAACAGGAATTAAAGGATAAAAAAATGAGCAGCGCCACTATCAGGACCAAAACCCGCAGCAGCGCTAAGATTTATGAAGACACGCCCTTTATGTGGGCGCTTAATGATATCATTTCAGCCAGGATCTCGATCCTGCCTGTTATCGACAAGGAAAAAAATGAAGTAAAGGGTGTGCTTACGAGCACTGATTTTCTGCAAAAGCTGCAGGAAGAACTGAAGATCCTGCAGGAGGAAAACAGCGCCCCTGGGGACAGAACAGCTGACGTCGCTGCCTTGACAGATGGCAACTACCGCCTGATAGTAAAGAATTTGCAAAAACGACTGGAAGAATGCAAAGTATGTAATCTCAATCCACAAAAGCCGACAGTAGTAAGCTCCAACGAAAATTTACACGCGGTTATGCAAAAAATGATTGAAAAACAGTTCACCAAACTCATTGTAGTTAATAATGACAACTCTTTTGCCGGCACTGTGGACGCGCTGGATTTAATCAGTGAAATCTATGAAAACGATAACGGAAATTAATTATATATCCCTGCTGCCCGGTTTAACCGCCGGAAGACCCTCCCCGCAGAGCGGGCAGTCCCCGGGGTCATAGGAAACCGCTTCAATTGTTAACAACGCTTCTTTTCTGACCCCCAGGTCGGTCCCGCCGCTTCTGTCAACCAGCACTCCGGCGCCCACCACCTCACCGCCAAGGCTGCGGACTAAATCGATAACCTCCCTGACTGAGCCTCCGGTGGTAATCACATCCTCTACCACCAGCACTTTTTCACCCGGCTTGATCTTAAAGCCCCTTCTCAGGGACATAACGCCGTTTTCGCGCTCGGTGAAGATGCCGCGTACACCCAAAGCCCTGGCTGTCTCATAGGCCACGATGATCCCTCCCGTGGCCGGCCCGGCTACAGCGGCAATATTTTCACCGGTAAACTTTGACGCCAGTTCCCGGCAGAGTTTTTCTGTGTGAACAGGGTGCTGCAAGACCAGGGCGCACTGAAAATAGCGGTCGCTGTGCCTGCCTGAAGTAAGTTTGAAATGGCCGGTGAGCATGGCCCCGGTTTCCCGGAAGATAGCTATGATTTCTTCTTTGCTCAGCATTTAAGGCACTCCTTTTAATAAATTTCTTGTGCAATGACTATAACCTTCCCATGATTTTCACACCTGACGCCGGAATACTGTCTCCCTCTGCCAGAGGACTGTTAAAGTGAATGACCATCTCCACTATCTCCGGCACATTGCCGACTCTGATGGGCGGCCCCCAGGTCCCAAAACCGCAGGAAACAATGAGTTGGAAATCTCCCTGGCGCAGGTACCCCCAATCGGTCTCAAAGATTTTCTTTGTAATTAAATTAAAGGGGTACAGCTGACCTTTATGGGTATGCCCTGAAAGCTGCAGGTCGACACCCTGCTCCCGTGCTTCCGCCAGGTCAACCGGCTGGTGGTTCATCAGCATGACCGGCAGGGAGCAGTCCACTCCTTCCATAATGCCGGAGAGCTGCTGCCTGGTAGTTCCCGTGAAGCGCTCGCGCGATTGCTCATCCCGCCCGACCACATAAAAGCTTTCACCTATTTTTTTATAACTGTCGCGCAGCACCGTTATGCCGGCTTCCTGCAAATGGCGGGAAGCTTCTTCCTGGTGCCCGCCGATATATTCATGGTTGCCAAACACCGCGAAGACGCCATATTTTGAATTCAAGCCCAGCAGACTGTCCGACATTTTTTGTTCCACGAAAGGGCCTACATTTTCATCAATAATGTCACCGGGCAATAAAACCAGGTCGGGGTTAAGGTTGTTCACATTTTGGACCAGTTTTAGCAGCCTGCCGTTATGGATAATTCTCCCCAGGTGAATATCCGACACCATCACAACACGCAGTTCACTTATATCGCCCGCAGCTTTGGGGATATTCAGGTCATAGCGCACTAGCCGCGGGTTTCTCGAATTCCACGACCCGTAAACAATAATGACGGCGACCAATAACACCACAGCCAGGCCTGTCAGGGCGGGTAATTGCTTAATACTAGCCGGTAAAAAGCCGGCCCACCGGTCAACAAGTCTGATTAAATCTATAACAACTATAAACAGAAAGAAAAAGTCCATCGCCGCCAGCCAGTAGGAACCAACAACAGTTAAAAAATCGCCGGCCGCGGCCGGCAAATATTTCTCGCCAAACCTGCCCGCCAGGAAAGACACAGCCAGCAGGGAGAAAAGCAGCCAGTATAATATGCCAAAACCGGGCGGCAGCAACCTGCCGAAAGCCTGCCAGCCGCGCCAGCCTATATAAAAATTTATAACTCCATAGAGTAAAAAGAATACTCCAAAAAAAACGGCGAACTGCATTTTCATCTGATGTTACCTCACCTAACACCTGCATTCATTCTCTTTTTCCCAGTGACAAAGGTATTTCAAGCGCGCACACATCTTCTTCCAGTAACATCATTCTTTGTTCAATGATGTTTCGGGCATCTTTGATAGCCTGGTTATAGATATAAGGGGATATTTCTTTTAGTATATAATCCATGAAGATTTCAGCTGCTAATTGACCTGTTTCCAGGGAAAATTCCGTATTAAAATAACGCTGTATCTTGCCTGCAAGCTCAAGCTTTTGCTCTCTTGGTAATTTAATCATCAAAACTCAATCCCCTTCATAATTATTACTCAGAAGCCAGTTCGATCTCTTCCAGTATACCCCTCGCCGCCGCAACCGGATCAGACGCCGCCGTAACCGGCCTCCCCACCACCAGGTAAGTAGCGCCGAGACCGATGGCCTCCCCGGGAGTCATGGTCCTCTTCTGATCGTCCGCCGCCGCGCCGGCCGGGCGCACACCCGGTGTAATAATGATAAAATCCTGGCCGCAGTACTTCCTGATGGCGGCTATCTCCCGCGGCGACGCCACCACCCCGTCCAATCCCGCCTCTTTAGCCAGCAAAGCCCAGGCAACTACCCGCTCCTCAATTGAACCAGGCAGGCCGATCTGATTATTGAACACCTCCTGGCTGATACTGGTCAGGACGGTCACGGCCACCACCAGGGGAGGCCTGATCTTGGCCCTGGCGGCCTCGTCACGCGCGGCGTCCCTGGCAGCGCGCATCATATCCCCGCCGCCTGCCGCGTGCACGTTTAAAATAGCGGCGCCAAGCCTGGTAAGGACGCGGGTGGCCCCGGCCACTGTGTTGGGAATATCATGGAATTTTAAATCAACAAAAACAGGCGCCTTGACCCTGAGCCTTTGCAGCACCTCCGGGCCTTCGCTGTTATATAGCTGCATGCCTGCTTTGAAGCCGCCCGCGTACGGCGCCAGCGTGTCAACGAGCAATTCCGCTTCTCTCATGGTATTGACATCCAGGGCAATAATCAGCGGATTTTTAAACTTAATCATCTAATTCTTCTCCCGCGCAAAGTATTTATTTCATTATGCAAGTAAAATTATCTTTGAAAATGAGGCATTTTTAAAGGTAATTCTATCTGCATTTCGATATGTCCCATGTACTCCTCATCTGCAAACCAGGGTGTTTGGTAAACCAGTTTCAAAACACCCTTTTTCTCAGTTGTGTAGCATTTTTCAACCCTTGCTTCCATCATTTGCTTTAGTTTTAGCCTGGCTGGTTCCGGATGACAGTCCAGCACGTTCGTGCCTATTAACTCACTTCCACCATCTTTTGCAAACACCTGGCAGGCTTTATTGTTCATATATAAAATTAGGCCTTCCCTGTCACATACAGTAATAGCCGCGTTGAGATCCCTGATCCAGGCCCCTTCCCGCATGTACAACACCTCTTAAAGTCTATGCGCGGCTCCCACCAGTTCGCAAATGTTTTGAACTCCGTTCGCCGCCATGTAATTTTCTATTCCATCAATGATGTCCATGGTCGCCCGGGGGTTGACAAAATTGGCGGTGCCCACCGCAACGGCTGTGGCTCCGGCCAGGATGAACTCAAGGGCGTCCTCCGGCGTCATGATACCGCCCATACCGATAATGGGCAGCTTCACTTCCCGGTACACCTGCCAGACCGCCCGTACCGCCACAGGCCGGACAGCCGGGCCGGAAAGACCGCCCATAACATTGCCGAGAACGGGACGCCTGGTTTTCACATCAATGGCCATACCCAGCAGGGTGTTGATCATGGACAGGGCGTCAGCGCCGGCTGCCGCGACTTTTTCGGCCACAGCCACTATGCTGGTGACATTAGGCGAGAGCTTAACAATCACTGTTTTATCCGTATGGGCCTTAACAGCCCTGGTCACTTCGGCCGCCATGGCCGGGTCACTGCCAAACTGCATCCCGCCTTTTTTCACGTTGGGGCAGGAAATGTTCACCTCAAGGCCGGCCACCCCCGCCGCCCTGTCCAGCACAGCCGCGAGCCTGGCGTAATCTTCAACCGTGTCTCCCGCGATGTTCACTATTACAGGCAGGTCAAAGCCGGAGAGGTAGGGCAGCGACTCCTCAATAAAATTTTCCAGGCCGGGATTTTGCAGGCCGATAGAGTTGAGAATCCCCGCCGGCGTCTCAACCAGCCTGGGGGTGGGGTTGCCCGGGCGGGGCTTTAAGGTTATTCCCTTCACTACTATAGCGCCGAGACGGTTTAGATCAATATATGGAGCGTATTCCGGCCCAAAACCGAAAGTCCCGGAGGCGGTAGTGACAGGGTTCTTCATCCGGATACCGCCGATGTTTACGGCCATACCGGTCATGACCACACCACCCCTTCAGCCGGGAAAACCGGTCCTTCCAAGCACACCCGCCGGTAACGGAAACCATCCTCCCCGTCTTTTGCTTTGCAGACACAGGACAGGCAGGCGCCTACACCGCAGCCCATCCTCTCCTCCAGGGATATCTCCCCGTTAAAACCGTTTTCCTGAATAGCGCCGCCAAGCTCTTTCAGCATAGCGGCGGGTCCGCAGCCATATACAAGGCCGGAAATTTCTTCGTCCGGGTTATAATCTCCGCAGCTGTGCACGGGAAGACGGGCATATAGATCGAATAACTCCACCACAGTCCCGTGATGTCCAATAGAACCGTCATCCGTTGCCAGAAGGACAGTATGTTCAAGCTCCTTGATTTCTTTAACGAAAATGAGCTGTTCCTGCGTGGAGGCGCCCAGCAGGACGGTGGCCTTGTGATTAAGTTCGCTCAATTCCTGCAGGAAGAAATAAAGAGGAGCCACACCAATGCCGCCGGCCACGACAAAAACATTCTCATCGCCCGCGGGCCTAGTGAAGCCGTTCCCCAGGGGTCCAAGAATGCTGATTGAATCTCCCTTTTTTTGTCCGGACAGTAAATTTGTGCCCCTGCCCGCAACCCGGTACAGCAGGCTTACCTCCCCTTTTTGCCGGTCTACAGCGTGGATGCTGATAGGCCTGCGCAAAAGAGGATCATAGGTTTTGCCGCAGCTTACGTGTAAAAACTGTCCCGGCCGCGCAGCGACAGCCACTTCAGGAGCGGCCAAGACCAGCCGGAAATGCCCCCGTACAACTTCGTTTTGTTCTATAACTTCTGCATTCATAACCAGCGACAAACTTAAAACCTCCTGTTTGAGACATGAGATATGAGACGTGGGTTTGCATGTATTTCTTTCAGGTCGTATAATTCATAACGATCAGAGGTCATGTTTATTTTATCATGAACAGTCCACAAAGGACATTCCATCGGGGACATTCCAATCGGGGACATTCCTCATCTTATAAGGAATACATCGGGGACATTCCTCGTCGCTAAAGGAATACCAAAAATAGAGGTGTGTCCCCATTCCGCTGTCGGTGTGTCCCCATTCCTTAGCCGGTGTGTCCACTTTTGGTAGTAAGTCTTGGCTGTAGTCACGACTTTTTTGAGACAGGGGAACCGTCCCCTTGTCTCACGAGGAATGCCCAAATCCCACGTCCAATTACCCTAGATACTCCTGCAGTGGGATCAGGTTGTAGTCTTCCTTTTCCCTGTTTTCCGCCAGCACCTTCATGATCGCCCGGATGGTGTCCAGGGAAGTCAGGCACGGCACACCATACTCTACAGCGGCCCGGCGTATTTGAAAGCCGTCCCGTTGCGGGGCCTTGCCTCTGGTCAGGGTGTTTATGACCAGGTTGATCTTATTGGTCCGGATCAGGTCCACAATATGCGGTGAGCCTTCATGTACCTTTTTAACTACCTCCACTTCAAGGTCTGCTTCCTTCAGCGCCAAGGCTGTGCCCGAAGTAGCGAGGATTTTATATCCCAAATCAGCCAGACCCTTGATTATCGGGATGGCTTCTTTTTTGTCCCGGTCAGCAATAGTGGTCAGTACCGTTCCTGTTTTCGTAAACATATAGCCGGCCGCCACCATGGCTTTGTAAAGCGCTACTTTAAAGTCTTTGTCCACACCCATAACCTCGCCGGTCGACTTCATTTCCGGTCCCAGGGAGATGTCCACCTGAAGCAGTTTGGCGAAAGAAAACACAGGCGCTTTGACCCCGATAAAATTGCTCTCCGGGTAAAGCCCGCTGTTGTAACCTAATTCTTTCAGTGTTCTGCCCATAATCAGCCTGGTCGCCAGGTTGACCATGGGAATGCCTGTAATTTTGCTTATATACGGCACGGTCCGGCTTGAGCGGGGGTTAACCTCAAGAACGTAGATGCGGTCTTCATGAAGGACGTACTGGATATTGATCAGTCCCTTGACGTTTAGCGCCCTGGCCAGCCTCAGCGTATAATCAACCACCAGCTCTTTAGTTTCCTGGCTTAAAGTCTGGGGCGGGTAAACAGCAATACTGTCGCCGGAGTGCACCCCGGCCCTCTCAATATGCTCCATAATCCCTGGAATTAGAATATCCGTACCGTCGGAAATGGCGTCAACCTCCAGTTCATTGCCGAAGAGGTATTTATCCACCAGCACCGGGTACTCCGGAGTCACTTTAACCGCTGTGGCCATATAATTCAGAAGTTCGCTGTTGTTATATACTATCTCCATGGCCCGCCCGCCCAGGACATAGGAAGGGCGAACCACCACCGGAAATTCAATCTCAGAGGCGATTTTAACCGCTTCTTCCACTGAAAACGCGGTTCTGCCGGGCGGCTTGGGGATGCCCAGATCGGTCAGTAGGCGGTCAAACCTTTCCCGGTCCTCCGCCCTGTCTATGTCTTCCACTGAAGTGCCCAGAATCTTGATGCCCGCTTCCTCCAGCGGCTTGGCCAGATTTATAGCTGTTTGGCCGCCGAACTGGACGATAACGCCTTCTGGTCTTTCCCTGTCCAGAATATTTAAAACGTTTTCGGCCACAAGCGGCTCGAAGTAAAGTCTGTCGGCAGTGTCAAAATCAGTGCTGACCGTCTCCGGGTTGTTATTGACAATGATGGTCTCGAACCCCTCTTCCCGCAGTGCCCAGACCGAATGAACAGAGCAATAGTCGAACTCTATTCCCTGTCCAATGCGGATAGGCCCGGAACCCAAAACCATCACCTTGCGCCGGTCAGTGGGTTTTACCTCATCTTCCTGGTCATATGTGGAATAATAGTACGGGGTCACCGCCTCAAATTCCGCCGCGCAGGTATCAACCATCTTAAAAGTTGGTATGATCCCGTTTGCCATTCTATAGGAACGGACCTCCACTGCGGACATACCGGTCAACTTGGACAGATAGGTATCGGAGAAACCCATTTTTTTGGCTCTGTCTATGAGTTCAGGCGTGATGTCTTCCTTTGCGGCAGCGGCGTGAATTTCTTCTTCAAGAAGGAGGATATTCCGGATCTTGTCAAGGAAAAACAGGTCAATTTCAGTGATCTCATGCAGCCGCTCGCGGGTGATCCCCCGGCGCAGTGCCTCGGCTGCCAGGAAAAGCCTTTCGTCATCCGCCCTGCGCAGCCTCTCTTCAAGCTCCTCCCGGCTCAGTTCCTCAGTTCCGGGCAGGAGCAGGTGGTCAAGGCTGATTTCCAGGGAGCGGATAGCCTTGAGCAGAGCTCCTTCGAAAGTACGGCTGATGGCCATGATTTCCCCGGTCGCCTTCATCTGAGTACCGAGAACACGGTCTCCCTGGGCAAATTTATCAAACGGCCAGCGGGGGTACTTCAGCACCACATAGTCCAGAGCAGGCTCGAAGCAGGCGTAAGTCTTCCCGGTGACGGTGTTTTCAATCTCGTCAAGGGTCAGGCCCATGGCTATTTTGGCGGCAACCTTGGCGATGGGATAACCGGTGGCTTTGGAAGCCAGGGCTGATGACCGGGAAACCCTGGGGTTGACTTCTATAACATAATAACGGAAGCTGTTTGGATCCAGGGCAAATTGCACATTGCAGCCGCCCTCGATGCCCAGAGCACGGATAATTTTCAGGGAGGAGGCCCGTAGAAGTTGGTATTCCTTGTCGGACAGGGTCTGCGAAGGCGCCACCACAATGCTGTCACCGGTATGGATACCCATAGGATCGATATTCTCCATATTACAGACAGTGATACAGTTATTGGCCCCGTCTCGCATCACCTCGTATTCGATCTCCTTCCAGCCTACCACGCACTGTTCAATGAGCGCCTGGTTGATAATGCTGTGTTTAAGCCCTTTGCTCACTGTAGACCGAAACTCCTCCATGCTGTAGGCAATACCTCCGCCGGTGCCGCCGAGCGTGTAAGCGGGGCGGACAATCAGGGGCAAGCCGATTTCAGCGGCAAAGGCCTCGGCAGCTTCCAGAGTGGAAACTACAACGCTCTCAGGAATGGGCTCATCGATAGACTGCATCATTTCTTTGAAGGCTTCCCTGTCCTCCGCTCTTTTGATAGCCTCCAGGGAAGTACCCAGCAGTGCTACTCTTTCTTCTTCGAGCACACCGGATTCCGCCAACTTCAGGGCCAAATTCAAGCCCACCTGCCCGCCCAGGGTGGGCAGCAAACCGTCAGGTTTTTCCTGTCTGATAACTCTGGAGACAAATTCCAGTGTAAGAGGCTCTATATAGACGCGGTCCGCCATATTGGTGTCTGTCATGATCGTAGCCGGGTTGGAATTGACCAGGACTACCTCCAGTCCTTCTTCGCGCAGCGAGCGGCAGGCCTGGGTTCCGGCGTAGTCAAACTCGGCCGCCTGCCCGATAATGATTGGCCCGGAGCCGATTACCATTACTTTTTTTATATCTTTCCTTAGCGGCATGCTATCTCCCCTCCCCGGCCATCTTTTCCAGAAACTCATCAAAGATGTATTCCGAGTCCATAGGCCCCGGTGAGGCCTCGGGGTGATACTGGACAGAAAAAACAGGCAGGTATTTATGCTTTAATCCTTCTACGGTGCCATCGTTAAGATTTCGGTGGGACACATAGATGTCCAGCCCTTGCATTGATTCTTCATCAACTGAGAAACCGTGGTTGTGAGAGGAAATATACACACGTCCGGTTACCAGGTCTTTGACCGGGTGGTTGGCCCCCCGGTGCCCGAATTTCATCTTGTATGTCCTTGCCCCCAAAGCCAGGCCCAGGATCTGGTGTCCCAGGCAGATTCCCAGCACCGGCTTTTTGCCTATCAGTTCCTGCAGTGTTTTAATCGCATAAGGCACGTCAGTGGGATCACCCGGTCCGTTAGACAGCACAATCCCCTGCGGGTTGAGTGATAAAATTTCTCCGGCGGTGGTTGTGGGCGGCGCCACTACCACTTCGCAGTTCCTTTCCTGCAGGCAGCGGATAATATTAAGCTTGGCGCCAAAGTCCATCAGGACTACCCTGTAACCCGTGCCGGGCAAGGTGTAGATCTCTGTTGTCGCCACCATAGGCACAAGTTCCTGCCCGGTTAGCTGAGGGGAGTTTTTAGCCCGCTCCACCAGAATCCGGGCGTCCGCAGTGCCCGTACTCAGCACACCGCGCATGGTACCATGGCTGCGCAGACGCCTGGTCAGAGACCGGGTGTCTATACCAGCCAGGCCAATCACATTTTCTTTTTTCAAAAAGCTGTCTATGGTCTCGGAAAGGCGCCAGTTGCTGGGCTGCCTGCATTCCTCCCGCACCACAAAGCCGCGTACATATGATTTCTTGGACTCGAAGTCTTCTTTCATAATTCCGTAATTGCCGATCAGGGGGTAGGTCATCACCACAATCTGACCGCAGTAGGATGGGTCGGTGAGCACCTCCTGGTAGCCAGTCATCCCGGTATTAAAAACCACTTCGCCCCAATTTTCTCCTGTTGCGCCGAATGCTTCACCGGTAAAAACGGCGCCGTCCTCTAAAGCTAATATTGCCTGCATAGCACACCTCCGCTTGATTTGGAAAATATACGAAAAAGAGTTTTATCGGCAGACCATTGCCTGCAACACATCATTGATGCTGCTTAAGGGCGCAGGTGCGGCGCCGATAATTGCCGTATTGAATCCCGGTTTGCTTTAGCGTCATTGATAAAGCGGGGGTGCTTTAGCGTCATTGATAAAGCGGGGTTGCTTTAGCATCATTGATAAAGCGGTTTTGCTTACATCAGGCCGATATAAATTTCCCCTCGCGCATCACCAGCCGGCCGCACACTATGGTCGCATAGGGCAGTCCTTGCAAAACGCGCCCGGCAAAGGGGGTGTTCCGCCCCTTGCCGGCAAACTGTGACGGGTCAACTGTCCAGGCTACCACCGGGTCAATGATAGTGATGTCCGCATCCGCCCCGGCCTCCAGCGTTCCCTTGGGCAGGCCCAGGACCTGGGCCGGGTTTAAGGTCATCTTGGTTATTGCCTGCAGAGGTGTGAGCACCCCACCGGCCACCAGTTCGGTCCAAACCAGGCCCAGTGCGGTTTCCAACCCCACCATGCCAAAAGGAGCCCGCTCGTACTCCACATCTTTTTCCTCCGCTGTGTGCGGCGCGTGGTCGGTGGCAATCACATCTATGATCCCGTCAGCCAGTGCTTTTCTAATCTCCGCCACATCTTCCGCCGTGCGCAGGGGCGGGTTTACCTTGGTAGAAGTGTCATAGCCAATTACTGACTGGTCGGTCAGGGTAAAATGGTGCGGCGTGGCTTCGGCGGTCACTCTTACTCCCCTGCTTTTGGCCTCCCGCAGCAGCCGGACCGAGCCAGCCGTACTGACGTGGGCTATATGCAGCCGGCAGCCGGTCTCTTCAGCCAGCAGGATGTCCCGGGCAACCATTACCTCTTCAGCAGCAGCCGGTATTCCTTTCAGGCCAAGTATGGTCGAAACATAGCCCTCGTGCATGAAGCCGCCGTCCGTGAGTTTTTTATCCTCACAGTGCGATATGATAACCGTGTTCAGCATCCGGGCGTACTGCATGGCCCTACGCATCAATCCGGGGTTCATTA
>CAZJGV010000013.1:2307-10293 GCA_964545615.1 uncultured Pelotomaculum sp. | reverse complement strand
AGAGAATGCCACCGCACCTGATTCCTTCATGTCACCCATCTCAGCCATTTCCAGCCCCAGGCTGCCGCCGGTAATGGCTCCGACAGGGTATACCCGCACCGCACCATCTGACGCGGCTCTGTTGACTATAGAGGTTATAATCGCCGCGTTGTCAGCAACAGGCCTGGTATTGGGCATGCAGGCAACAGCGGTAAAACCGCCCCTGGCCGCGGCGCGGGTACCGGTATAAACAGTCTCCTTGGCTTCAAAGCCAGGCTCTCTGAGGTGTACATGCATATCGATCAGGCCGGGGGCGACCAGTTTGCCCGCAGCGTCCAAAACCCTTGCGCCTGATTTTTTCAATTTAACACCGCTGCCGGCAATTTTCCCGTCAACCACCAGGATATCCTTAACAGATACAACCCCGGCCACCGGGTCAACCACTGACCCTCCCTTAATCAAAAGACTCATTTTAAGCGCTCCCTCCAATCAAGAGGTATAACAGCGCCATACGCACCGCCACCCCGTTGGTCACTTGCTCGTTAATCACCGACTGCAGCCCGTAGGCGACATCAGGCGCAATTTCCACACCCCTGTTCATAGGGCCGGGATGCATAACCAGGGCGTCAGGCGCGGCCATCTTCAGCCTGTCGCTGTTTATACCAAAAATTCTGCTGTATTCCCGCAGACTTGGGAATAAACCCTGCTGCTGCCTCTCAAGTTGAATTCTTAAAATGTTGATAACATCGGCGCCCTCCAGTGCCTCCTCCAGGCTGGCGCAAACCCTGACCCCCATCTTTGCGATGCCGGGTGGTATCAATGTGGCTGGTCCGGCCACACTCACTTCCGCACCCATTTTGGTATAGCCCCAGATATCCGAACGGGCTACCCGGCTGTGCAGAACATCTCCTACTATGGCCACTTTCAGCCCGGCTAACCTGCCTTTCTTTTCCCTTACGGTGAAAAGGTCCAGCAGCGCCTGGGTAGGATGCTCGTGCGCGCCGTCTCCGGCGTTTATCACCGCAACATTCAGGGTGCGCGCCAACAGTTCCGCCGCCCCGGCCATGGGATGCCTCAGTACAATCACATCAGCGCCCATGGCTTCGATGTTAAGGGCTGTGTCCCTCAGGCTTTCCCCTTTGCTGACGCTGCTTGTTGCCGCCGCAATGCCCACTGTGTCAGCGCTAAGATACTTTGCCGCCAGTTCAAATGAAGTCCGGGTACGGGTGCTGGACTCGTAAAAAACAGTCAGCACTGTTCGTCCCCGCAGGGTGGGCACTTTTTTAATGTTTCTTTTGATAATTTCCTTCATCGGCGCCGCAGTGTCCAGAATCAGCTCAATTTCTTGCGCGGTGACATATTGGAGGCCGATCAGATCTTTAGACTTAAGACCCATTTATTTTTCCCTCCAGGTATAAAAATAAGACCCCAACCAGTTTGCACCGGAATAAAGGCCTTCCAAGGGGCATCCCCCGTCTCCCCTTTCCGGCCTCACAGGACCGCTATTTAAAGGTGGATCCGAATTTAGTCGTCAGTCGTCGGGCAGCGGTCGTCGGCTTTGGTTGGACGTCCGACGTCTGTTTTACCAACGTCTTATTCTAGTCTGGCAAGGTCAGGATGACTACTCTCTCCTCGCCGTCTATTTCTGCTAAACGCACTGAAACCTCTTCTTTTCCAGAAGTAGGCACATTCTTGCCGACGTAATCCGCTCTGATAGGAAGCTCCCGGTGACCTCTGTCGATCAGGACCGCCAGTTGAATTACCCTGGGCCGGCCCAGGTCAATCAGCGCGTCCAGAGCGGCCCTGATTGTCCTGCCTGTAAAAATCACATCATCAACCAGAACCACAGTCTTACCTGAAACCGAAAAGGGGATTTCAGTGGAACGCACCAGCGGCTGATAGGCGAGCGTGGTCAGGTCATCACGGTAAAGGGTTATATCTAAAGTGCCTACCGGTACCAGGCGACCTTCAATATCCTTGATCCGCTCCGCCAGCCGTTCAGCCAGAGGAACCCCCCGCCGGCGAATACCCACCAGGGTAAGATTATCAGTGCCTTTGTTACGCTCAATTATTTCGTGGGCAATCCTGGTCAGGGAGCGCCGGATGCCTTCCTTATCCAGGATCTGCGCTTTTTCCTTCACCATAAGGACCCTCCAATTTAGTCGTTGGTCGTCGGTATTTTTAGAGCTCGGTCTTTGACCATTGTCAAATGCCTTCTATTCCGACGACTGCTGTCCATAATAAATGCCTGCTTACACAGTAAGCAGGCATAGTTGGCCTAAAAATAACCCTACCTATGAATCCTTACCGGTCTCACAGAACCGATTTCAAGGTAACTTGTTCTCGTCTAGTTTACTGGAAACAAACTGATGTGTCAATAAAATATCGCTTAAAAAAAGTCCTATATTTTGCCTGCTTACCTTTTACCGGTGTGGTAAATAATCAGTGCCCCCGCCTCGTCAAGTTCAGCCTTGATATTGGTCTGGGTAGAGGTTATACTGGCCATGCGATCTCCCACCTGCACCCGGACACCTTCAAAAGCTTTCCTGATATATACCTTCCGGCCGCCTTCAGTTTTTATTAATGTCCTGGCTCCCATTTCCGAACCGGCTTCGTTCAGGATGACATCACCGCTGGCATTAACCTCACCACCACGGAACACCCCCTTTATGTTTACGTTACCCCCCGCGCTGATGACGGTGTTGATGCAACCGCGCCCTTCTACCTTGACATCACCTGAGGACTCGATTTTACTGTTGACTGAGTAGCTGAAAGTGATATTGGCCTTGTTCTTGAGCAAATTGTCAATTATCCTCAGGCCTTCTTTCATATCAAGCACAACCTGGTTTAGTTCCTCAAAAGTTTCAATTTTGAGTACGTTCAACCCGCTCAGCTTTTTCTCCATCATGCTGACAAAGTCTACCATTTCCCTGGGCAGGATAAAAACGTTATTTCCGGTAAGTTTAATTATTTCATTTACTAAACCGGGAATTCTGGCATATTTCTTATCTATTAGAAGCTGGACCAATTGACCGGTTTTCACATTCTTTTTATTAGCCTTTTCAGCAAGATCGGCCACTACAGTGGTCAGCTCGGAAAAATCATGGTATAAAGCAGCGAGAAGTTTGTTAAAAGTTTTAAAAAAAATGTTGTTCCCTCCAGCGACAAGATTTCCACCAGTTATATTCTGAACCACCGTGATATCTCCCTGGGCGGCTACCTGGGCGCCAAAGATCATACCCATAATGTTGACTTTCCCAGCGGCCTGAAGGGTCATTCCCTCACAGACGTTGCCGTGGATAACCACATCGCCCTTAAAGCGTATGTTGCCTGATTGGATATCAATATCGCCTTTTCTGTGCAGGACAGGGTCCACATCAATAAAGCAGCTTTTCCCCATTTTTTTCGCTATTGGCCGCCCGGTTATTAGGGCCATAGCCTTATTGCCGTCAGGAGAGACTTCCACCCCCCTGCCGCCTGTAAGCTCATAAGTCACAGGCTTGGGCGGTATTACTATTTCCCCGTTTACTTTCCTGCCCTGCTTGCCCTGTTCGCCGGGATGTCTTTCTGCCAAGAGGTTGCCGGCATCAACAGAGACAATCTCACCTATATCTCTGAAATCCACCCTGTCACCTGTGGTATCAACCTTCTGTCCCTCTGACCCGGTAGAAAATTTTAAGTCGATACGATCATTGGTAGATTCTCCCGGCGGCTCACCCGCCGCAATCAGGTAATTTCCGTTTTCCGGCTTGGCATAGATAGATTGGATTTCACTGTGATTAATTCCGAAAGTGACACTTTTCCTTGCAAGCGCCTGCAATATCTCAACCAGGGTAAATGGACAGGTATCTTCAAGCCTGCTGACACTCCGGAGCACCAGGTCGGTTTCAGGCCCGGTGTCTTCCACAGAATAGCAGGTGGCTGTCCCCACCTTAACCTGCAGCGAAACCGATAAACCGTCAGGAGCGACAGCAAGCAGGTAAGATCCAGGTTCCTCGACTGTTAAAGGCTTTAAGATAATATCATCTTTTTCGTTGACTACAGTCCGTTCGGTTATCAAATTTCCGTTTATATACAGTTCCATACCTTCACAGGGAGTAATTGTTAAAACACACCCAACATCAGAAACTGGTTTTTTTACATATACTTTGCCTCCCTTAACCCAAACCCCTTCAAAACCATTTTCCACACCTTTTATTTCAGTACTGTCCGCCATCATTATTATCCTCCTCTGTGGAAACATGATTACAGGTAAAAGAAAGCAATACTTGTAAAAAAACGACTAATAAACTTAAAAAGTTAAATTCTAAATTGTTTATTCTCCACAAAAATGAATGATCCTGCCGATCTACTTAAAACTTACCTGATTTTTCACTTAAAGTTTATTGATTCCTACAAATATTAAAGCAACCCCTCCTATGATTATCAACATACCCAGCGGTGAGCTTTTACCGGCCAGGCCGATCAGACCCAGGCTGGTAACTGTGAGCAGAACTGTTGGTCCTACTATAGCCAGCAAAGCGTTGATCTTAAAGGCGGTTTCAACCCTGCCGAACAAAAGCATTAAAAATGCGGCAGAGAATTCAATTGTGGCGGATAAAAACCTGATTCCGGCCATGCCTAAAACTATTTTATCAACTGTCTCAAACACAATGACTCCTCCCATGCCTGTCTGTGTTTTAGACTTCTTATGCCGCGTTAACTTAATAAATTACTAACAGATTATCCCTGCCCGCCTGGTAACCATTTTGATTTTGACTGAATACGCTAAAAAAAATCCAGTGGCGCCGTGCAGTCTGCAATCATGGCGGGCGCCGGAAAAGGGGCGATTCGATGAATGAACTGGCGGCTGAAAATCATTGGCTGAGAATAATTTCATTCCCCATCGGTGGCAGGAGCGGCAAGCCCAGGACAGAGGGCCTGACCATGGTTATTGATAAAGGCCTGGGATTAAATGAGACGAAAGACTTGTTTGAGGTTGCCGCTAATTATATTGACTTTTTAAAACTCGGCTTCGGCACATCAGCGCTGTACAGCCAGGAGGTCCTGGCCCAAAAAATCAACCTGGCCAATAGTTATGGGGTTATGATTTACCCGGGCGGCACATTTATGGAAATTGCCATTTCCCAAAACAAATTGAAAGAATACATCAATATGGTCAGCAGGCTGGGTTATCCTGCCATTGAGGTTTCCGACGGCACGGTAAATGTTAGTCCGGAGGTGAGAGAACGCGCCATAGCATTGGCCCTGGACGCGGGTCTGCTGGTTCTGACCGAAGTGGGCAAAAAAAACCTGCGGGACAAAGACCGGATAGAGCACTATACCGGACAGATCAGGCAGGATCTTGACAACGGCGCCTTCAGAGTAATTATTGAGGGCAGGGAATCGGGCAAGGATGCCGGTTTTTATGACGGGAAAGGGCGGTTCATCGCAAGTGAGATGGAACAGATCCTGGAGGCGGTGGGCGATATCAACCTGCTGATCTGGGAAGCGCCTTTAAAACAGCAGCAGCAGGAACTCATCGCCCGGTTTGGTCCGAATGTTAACCTGGGCAATATCTCTTCCAATGAGGCGCTCGCGCTGGAAGCGCTGCGGGTCGGCTTACGGGGAGACACCCTGCGCCTGCAGTTTGAATAAAAAATGACTGGTAATAAAAGCCATTAGCAAAACATATATTTAATCACTTATTGCTTAAATGACGGGGGAAAAAATGTGCCGGGGTAAATTTACTGGTGGCGCTGCTGCTGGTGGGGATAGTCGCCCATTCAAACCTTATCGCAACAGCCGCCTGCGTACTGTTAGTTATAAAATTCACCAATCTGCAGATATTATTTCCCCTGCTGGAAAGACGTGGCCTTGATCTGGGGCTGTTATTTCTGATGCTTTTTATCCTGGTCCCACTGGCCAACGGAATGGTGTCGGTAAAAGATATACTATACAACACTGTCACGCTGCCCGGCATCCTGGCCGTCGCGGGCGGGGCCGCAGCAACCCACTTAAACGCCCGTGGTCTGACTCTGCTCAAAGTAGATCCGGAGATTATATTCGGCATGGTTATCGGCTCCATATTGGGCATTGTCTTTTTGCATGGTGTGCCTGTCGGCCCGTTGATGGCGGCAGGCATAGCAGCCCTGCTGATGCCCCTGGTTAAGCTTTTAGGGCGTTAGTTCTTTTATAACCGCCTCCAGTTCAGCCGGCAGAGGCGCCTCGAATTCAAGGTAAGCGCCGGTGCGGGGGTGCTTGAAACCAAGCGCCGCGGCATGCAGAAATTGCCCTGTCAGACCCAAATGCGGCCTGGCGGGGCCATATTTCGGGTCACCTACCACCGGGTGGCCGATAAAAGACAGGTGCACCCTGATCTGGTGAGTACGGCCGGTTTCAAGTTTTAATTCCAGACAGGTGTACTGGCCGTATCTTTGAAGCATTTTATATCTGGTAACCGCGCTTTTTGCGTTTCTTTGGACCACGGCCATTTTCTGCCTGTTGCCCGGATCACGCCCGATAGGGGCGTCTATAACCCCTGTTTCTTCTCTGACCTGACCGTGTACCAGCGCCAGGTAGCGGCGGGTGATCAGCCTGTCCTTCAGTTGTTGGGCCAGGCTTAGGTGGGCAAAGTCGTTTTTGGCAACCATAATCAGCCCGGAAGTATCCTTATCCAGTCTGTGTACAATACCGGGCCGTGTTACGCCGTTAATACCCGAAAGATCTTGGCAGTGAAAGAGAAGTGCGTTTACCAGCGTGCCGGAGTAATTGCCGGCGGCAGGGTGAACAACCATCCCCCTTGGTTTGTTTATGACAACAACATCGCTGTCCTCAAAGTATATCTCCAGTGGTATCGCTTCCGGTATTAATTCCAGCCCTTCCGGCGCGGGTATCTCCAGTCTCACCAAATCCCCCTGTTTTACCTTGTGGCTCGCCCGGACTTTCTCCCCGTTAACTGAAGCCAGCCCTTCGGCTATCAGTTTCTGAATATGTGTCCGGGTTAAAGCTTCAGTTTCAGCGGCGAGGAATACATCGATCCTCTTGCCGGTGTCATTTCCCCCCGCTTCGTAATAATTTACCGGCCCCATTAATCCACACTATCCTTTTTACTTTTCCAACTGCCGTCTTTCAGGAGTTCCCATACTAAAAGGCAAGCGCCGATGAAAATCGCCGTGTCAGCCAGATTAAAGACCGGCCACACCCGGAAATCCAGGAAATCCACAACCCTGCCGTAGCGCAGCCGATCCGCAAGGTTGCCGAGCGCCCCGCCTAAAATAAAACCCAAACTGTATCTGATCATAATCTTTTCGGGCGGTATGCTCCGGTATACTACCAGCACCCCGATCACCAGCAAGACACTGACAGTTATAAACAGGGGCGTTTGATAAGCAAGCAGCCCAAAGGCGGCCCCCGGATTCATAATATAGGTAAGATGAAAGAATGGGGGCGCCACAGGAATTGATTCTCCCAGGAACATTAAAGACTGAACTGCGGCTTTGGAGACCTGGTCTATAATAAATGTGGCCAAAATTACAATAAAAAACATAACATCACCATAGTTAATTTTACCATACTTGCCTTCCTGAGATCTTAATAATCTCCCCATATATGAAAGTTTTACCAAAAGCGCTTGCCTGAATTCCTGCCTGACAATATTTTTCAATTCTTTTTATCTTTTCACTGAACGAACGGTATAATCATTTTTCAAACACTAATTTGAAAAAATCTGCTGAATTAACAGCAGCTAAATTTCAGCTTTTTATTTATCGGATCTTTCCTGAATCCATTTCTTAATCTCGCTTTTAGAAGGTACCCTTCCGCTGGAAACAAGTTGGCCGTCTATGACCAGACCCGGCGTACGAAGTATGTTGTATTCCATTATTTCCTCCATTTTTTCCACTTTTTCAACCCTGATATCCAGATCAATACTGTTTACAACATCCTCAACATCTTTGGCCAGAGTTTTGCATCTCCGGCAGCCGGATCCCAGTATTTTAATATCCATATCTTACGGCCACCTTTCTC
>CAZJGV010000013.1:758-2297 GCA_964545615.1 uncultured Pelotomaculum sp. | reverse complement strand
ACTTACCGCCATAATGTAATATATATTTTTCTTAGAAGTTAGATTTTATCACTCCGGCACACCTGGGGCAGAGGGTCGGATGATCTGTGTCGGCGCCGACACCCTCGTGATACATCCAGCACCGTTCACATTTACCGGTGACAACCGGCCGCACCGCGACCGCCAGTTCCGGCATGGAATCGATTTTCCTGGCGCTTGCCGGCTTACTCCCCAGTGGCGCCAGAGCTACATCTGAAACAATGAATAAAGTAGCCAGACTGTCTGACATGGACTCCAGGAAAGCATACAGCTCTTTGCCGGCATAAAGATCAACCACGGCCTCCAGGGAGTTGCCTATCAACTTATCCCGACGCGCCTCTTCCAGGACTTTGGTTACTTCACCTCGCACAGCCAGCAGGCGCTCCCATTTCTGTTCCAATTCCAGATCCAGATAGTCCTCTATAGCCTCCGGCATTTCTGCCAACTGGACGCTGACCAGGCCATCTTTATCACCGGGCATGTGCCGCCATATTTCCTCGGCGGTAAAGGCCAGGACAGGAGTCAGCAGTCGTACCAGCACCGACAGCACGTCATACATGACCGTCTGGGCGGCCCGTCGTTCTATTGAGGCGGCGGGCATGGTATAAAGCCTGTCTTTTATAATATCCAGGTAAAGGGCGCTCATATCAATGGTGCAGAAATCATGGATGGAGTGGTAAACCACATGATATTCGTAATCAAAGTAAGCACTGGTCGTTTTCTGAACCAGTTTCTGCAGCCTGGCCTGCGCCCAGCGGTCTATTTCAAGCATTTCTTCACGGTGTACCCTGTGCCTGGCCGGGTCAAAGTCATAAAGGTTGCCCAGCAGGAAACGGCAGGTATTCCTGATCTTGCGGTAAGCTTCGGTAACCTGCTTTAAAATACTGGGTGATGCCGCCAGGTCGCTCCGGTAATCCGCGGAACTCACCCACAGGCGCAGGATATCCGCCCCTAACTGCTTGATCACTTTGGCGGGATCAACCACGTTACCCAGCGATTTAGATTGTTTGCGACCCTGTTCATCCACCACAAAGCCGTGTGTAAGTACAGCCCTGTAGGGCGCCTGTCCGGTAACAGCCACTGAAGTGGACAAAGATGAGTTGAACCAGCCCCGGTGCTGATCGCTGCCTTCCAGGTAGAGATCAGCCGGCCAGCACAAATCCGGCCAGACTGATTTTTCATCCAGCACCCCAAAGTGGCTGGTGCCGGAGTCAAACCAGACATCCATGATATCCGTCTCCTTGGTAAACTCCAGGCAGCCGCACTGCGGGCAGGCCACTCCGGCAGGCAGCAACTCCTCTGCGGTCCTGGCAAACCAGACATCTGAGCCGTACTGCCGGAATAATTCCTGCAAGTACTTAATTGTCTTGTTGTTTATCAATTCTTTCCCACAGTCCCGGCAATAAAAAATCGGTATGGGCACACCCCAGCTGCGCTGCCGGGAAATACACCAGTCACCCCGGTTTTCCACCATACTGTATATGCGCTCTTCGCCCCACCCTGGAATCCAGCGGACTGTCC
>CAZJGV010000013.1:0-748 GCA_964545615.1 uncultured Pelotomaculum sp. | reverse complement strand
TGCGTCCAGTGCAGCCTGGCGGAAGCCGTCAATTGAGGCGAACCACTGCTCGGTGGCCCGGAAAAAAACAGGCTTCTTACAGCGCCAGCAGTGGGGATACTGGTGCAGCACCGTTGAGTGATGCATCAGGCGCCCACGGTTATTCAGCTCTTCCACCACAGCTTTATTAGCGTCCAGGTAAAACTGACCGGCAAACAGTCCCCCCTCTTCGGTAAAGCGGCCTTTAGCGTCTACAGGAGAAATTACCGGCAGGTTGTATTTCTTGCCGACAACAAAGTCCTCCATGCCGTGACCCGGCGCGGTATGCACACAACCGGTGCCCTGTTCAAGAGTGACGTGCTCACCCAGGATCAGCAGGGAAGCCCTGTCCGCAAAGGGGTGGAAACATTCGATTAACTCCAGCTCTGAGCCTTTATAATTCCCGGTTACTTCCGCGTCCCGCAGGCCGGCGGCTGCCAGGAAGTTGTCTTTCAATTCTCTGGCCACCAGGTATTTGTCCTGACCACACCGCAGCAGCACGTACTCAAAATCGGGGTGCAGGGAGATAGCCACATTGGCGGGAAGGGTCCAGGGAGTGGTGGTCCAAATTACCACGTAGGTATCTTTTTCTGAAAGAATACCTTTTCCGTTTTTTACCGGAAATCTTACGTAAATGGAAGACGAGTGCTTATCCCCGTACTCCACCTCGGCCTCCGCCAGGGCTGTTTCACAGGTGGCGCACCAGTAGACCGGCTTTAAACCTTTATAG
>CAZJGV010000012.1:16186-28922 GCA_964545615.1 uncultured Pelotomaculum sp. | reverse complement strand
AGAGGTAGTTAATAAACACAATCCTTCCCTGGCTAAAATACCGGTATTAAAATGCTGGCCGGAAGACGGCGGCCCATTTATCACCCTGCCCCTGGTATTTACCAATGACCCTGAGACAGGGCGGCGCAATGTGGGAATGTACAGAATGCAGGTTTACGATGAAATCACCACTGGTATGCACTGGCATATCCATAAAGACGGAGCTGAGCACTACCGCAAACTACAGGCTCAAGACAAAGACAGGATGCACGTGGCAGTTGCTCTGGGAGCTGATCCAACGGTAATGTTTTCCGCTACCGCGCCGCTACCCGCGGGAATTGACGAAATGCTTTTCGCCGGCTTCCTGCGCCAGGAACCGGTGGAGATGGTGAAATGCGAAACAGTAGATCTGGAGGTGCCCGCCCAGGCTGAAATTATTCTTGAGGGTTATGTTGAGCCAGGAGAAACCAGGCTCGAAGGGCCTTTCGGGGATCATACAGGCTACTATTCGTTGGCCGACATGTATCCTGTTTTCCACCTGACCTGCGTGACACATAGAAAAGACCCGGTCTACCCCGCTACTATTGTTGGCCGGCCTCCTATGGAAGACGCTTTTATCGGCAAGGCCACTGAACGCATCTTCCTGCCCCTGATAAAACTTCAGATGCCGGAGGTATTGGACATTAACATGCCCCCTGAGGGTGTATTTCATAATTGTGTGATAGTATCAATTAAAAAACGGTACCCGGGCCAGGCTAAAAAAGTAATGGCGGCGCTCTGGGGCCTGGGTTTGATGATGCTGGCCAAACTGATCATTGTGGTTGATGAAGATGTGAATGTTCAGAACGTTTCTGAGGTTATGTGGCGGGTTTTCAATAATATAGACGCTAAACGCGACGTTATGATGGTTGAAGGACCGCTGGACGCTCTGGACCATTCTTCTCCCATGCCGCATCTGGGGACCAAGATGGGCATTGACGCCACCCGGAAATGGGCTGCGGATGGACATGCGCGGGAGTGGCCGGGAGATATAATAATGTGTGAAGAAGTGAAAAAGCTGGTTGATTTAAAATGGGGGAAGTATGGTATTTAAAAAGGCACGAATTTTTCTTGAAATGATTAAATTTGAGCATACCATATTCGCTCTGCCGTTTGCCTATGTTGGCGCATTTTTAACCGGGAGGGGGATTCCAGACCTGCGCGGGCTGCTCTGGATCACCCTGGCCATGGTCGGAGCACGCACCGCCGCCATGTCCCTGAACCGGATTATTGACCGTCATCTAGACGCCAAAAACCCGCGCACAGCGGGGCGGGCACTGCCTAAAGGGTTGCTGAGTATAGCGGAGGTTTGGATTTACGTTTTTCTTTCTTTCGCACTCCTGTTGTATGCCGCGCGTCAGTTAAGCCCGCTGGCTTTTCGCCTGTTTCCGGTCGCCGTACTGGTTCTGTCGACCTATTCTTTTACAAAGCGTTTTTCCTGGACCTGCCACTTGTTTCTGGGGGGGGCGCTGGGATTGGCGCCGCTGGGCAGTTGGATCGCCCTGACCGGACGGTTTGACCTGGCGCCTGTGCTTCTTGCTTTAGGGGTTTTGTTTTGGGTGGCCGGATTTGATATTATTTACGCCTGTGATGACTATGATTTCGACCGTAAGGAAGGAGTTTATTCTATTCCCGCCCGGTTTGGAATTAAAAAGGCACTGTTGGTTTCAACCGTTTTTCACGTCATAGCGCCGCTTCTTTTTTTAGCCTCCGGCCTGGTTTTAAACCTGGGTGTTTTTTATCTGGCCGGGGTGGTCATAGCGGTAGCCATCCTTTTCCGTCAACATACACTGGTGCGGCCTGACGATCTGTCGCATGCGGGTGTTGCCTTTTTTAATATGAACGGGATTTTGAGCATAGTTATATTTGTTTTTACTTTTTTGGATGTGTTGTATCCACTGCGTCTATTTCAACTAACAGATATTATAAGCAGATAAGCGGGGCAGATACTTTTAAAAAGCGGGATTCCCTGTACAACATTATCGAGGAGGGTTCTGGTGTCCGGACTACGCCTTGGGAGAGTAGACTGCATAAAGTGCCTGCCGGTATACTACGCCCTGGAAGAGGGGCTTTTACCCCTGCCGGCAGAACTGGTCAAGGGGCAGGCAAAAAGATTGAATAAACTTTTCTTTTCTGGAAAACTGGATCTTACGCCTATGTCCCCCACTGAGTGTGCCCGCCATGCGGACCGTTGTCTTGTGTTACCTGATTTGTCCATCAGTTCGGCCGGCCGGTCTGCCAACGTTTTACTGTTCAGCAGGGTTCCGGTAACCGAACTGGAAAGAAAGAAGGTCTGTCTTAACAGGTCGTCAGCCGCCTACATGACCTTGCTAAAAGTTCTTTTCGACCATTACTACCAGGTCGATGTCCAGTATAAAACTACTTCTGCCGGTTTAGACAAAATGATGGCTAAGGCTGATGGGGCTCTTCTTGTTGGTCCTGAAGCAATGCTTGCCCATCAGCGGATTAAGGATGCTGGGCTGCCGTATCTGGTCACCGACCTGGGCGAGGTCTGGCAGCAGTTTACTGGAGAGAAGATGGTTTATGCCGTCTGGGTAACCGGGAAAGAGTATGCCGGAGGCAAGGCGCAGGCAGTTAATCTTGTGTGCGAAGCTCTTGTCAAATCCAGGGAGATCGGTCTGAGCCGGATGCCAGATCTGATTTCCAGAGCTCAGAGGGAAAGCGGCCTGCCGCGGCATCTGCTTGAAGATTATTTTGATACCATGCGGTGCGGCTTTGATGCTGATTACAGGAGATCGCTGCTTACCTTTTACGATTATGCCTATAAAAGCGGTTTAATCGAGGAAAGGGTGAAAATTCGTGTCTGGGGTGAGGATTATATTTAAACCTTGCTTCGCCAGGAGGGAGTTAGTCTTCTTTAAAATCCCAAAAGTTTATATACCGCATCATCAACCACGACCTGTCCCTTTAGCCCGTTTTCTTCTCTCAATTTTTTCACCGCTTTTTCAGTACCCTGCCCCCAGAAACCATCAGGAGTCCATTTGAGATAGCCGATTCTCTTTAAGACTTTTTGTACTTCCAGGACATCCGGACCTTTGTCACCAAGCTTTAAAACAGCTGGCGAAGAGCCCGGGGCGCCGAAAGGTGTCCCGACAATTGTTACGGGGGTGCCGTTTTCCACCATCGGGAATATTTCCTCAACGTCTTGATTAAACATTCTGATGCAGCCATGGCTGGCAAAGCTGCCTATGCTGTGGGTCGCATAGGTGCCATGGATGCCGTACATACCATAAGGGATATCCAGACCCATCCACCTGGTTCCCAACATAGCGGCCGGTTTTATATCCTTGCTGATTATCTCCCAGTTGCCAACAGGAGTAGGGGTCTCGTATTTACCCATGGCAACCGGGTACTGGCGCAGTGGTTCCGTGCCGTCAAAAAGGGTTAAAGTTAACCTGTCCATATCGATAATAATCTTTACTCGTTCCGGCACTGTGGCAGGATCAATATCAGGGTTCAGGCCCGAGTAAGCCATAGCCGTACTCGCGGCAAAGCCGGCTAAGAGAATCATAAGGGAAAGAGCAGCAGTCAGGCGAGCAATGAACAAGAGAAATTCCCCCGTTAAATTATTTAGGTCTATTTTCTCTCTTTAAACGCCTGCTTATCCTTTATTCTTATAATATCTGTAACAAAAAGACATTCCAGGCTGTCCAACCTGGAAACCTTGATATTATTGGTATTCTATTATTTGCTGTTGTCATTATCGTTCACATCTCTAAAAAGGAGTTTTGTAGCCGCTGGCTGTAGTTTTGGCGAAAAGAGGTTTTTTATAGCGGGAACCAATGCGTCTTCCTGCCACATCTGATAAATATAGAGCAGCATCCCTTGTCCCATGGCGACAAAATAAGATATTAAGGGGGCATTGAAGGCTATTATTCCTCTACTCGCCATCCAGGGTAACAGAATAATCACATAGGAAATATTAAGTACCAGTTCAGTAATTAAATAGATCCAGAATCGACCATAAGTAAATTTAAAAATCCACATTGCAATTACCGGGAAAATACCATAAATATAAGTTGGTATCACAGCAAGTGGAAAAGTTGTTTCCTGGAGAACCCACAACCCAGTTGTGATTCCTATTTCAGTCACTATTATGCTTAACCAGAATGTGAAAAGCCCTAAAGACATAAAACGCTTTATATCTTCTTTCTTCATAAAGAAAAGCGTCAACCAAGGTATGATGAACATAGACCATAATATAAATTGGTTACTCATAGTAAAAGCTCCCTATATCAAATTTATATTATCTTTCCATGCGATTTGCAATTTATTCAATTGTATCCCGTAGCAGCCGGAAAACATGGGCAGTCTGGGTGTCGGAATGGAGTGTGCCAACCGATGTAATGCTGGACGAATTCACCAAGGAAACAGGCATCAAGGTTAATGTGGAAACTGTAGCCTGGGGCATTTTTGTTGTAGTGAAGTTGTCTTACATTTCTCTGGCGTACGCAACGGCGTTTTTAAATATGGCAAACCCGTGCGGTAGATTATTAGCGGGCATTCTGCGCCAGTTTGGATGCTGGGTTTTTTCCACGTAGCGCTCCGGGTGAGGCATCATACCCATGATGCGTCCCGTGGTGTCGCACAGGCCGGCCAGAGCGTTCAGCGACCCGTTGGGGTTGGCCGGGTAAAGAACCGTCGGGCTGTTATCTGGCCCTATATAGCGGAAAACAACCTGTCCGCGGTTTTCTATCTCCTGCAGCGTATTCCTGTCGGTATAAAATTTACCTTCACCATGAGCTGCCTGAACACTTATTACAGTACCCTCCAGGTTTTTGGTGAAGACACAGTTGGTATGTTCAACCAGCAAATTTATCCAGCGGCATTCAAAATGGCTGCTGTCGTTAACCATCAGGGTAGTGGTGATTTCACCGAGTTTTCGGTCCGGCAGGAGGCCGGTACGGACCAGTACCTGGAAGCCGTTGCAGATGCCGATGATCAACTTGCCTGCTTCAACAAATGCGCTTAACCGATCTTTTAAATAAGAAGTCAGCTCCACAGCCAGGATTTTCCCCGAGTGAACGTCGTCCCCGTAGGAAAAACCGCCCGGCAGGGCCAGAATCTGGTATGAGGATAATTTTTCTTCACTGCTTCTGAGCTGATTGACGTGGACCATGCTGCATGCAGCGCCAGCCTTTTCAAAAGCGTAGGAGGTTTCCTCATCACAGTTGATCCCGTCAGTCCTGAGTACACAAACGCGGGGCTTTTTCATTAACGGAAAACCTCCTTCATAGGCCGCTGCCAGGCCTGCTTTAAATCATCAATACTCAAAGTGAACAGAACTTCACCCGCTTGTTCAGCATAGATTTCACGCACAGCTGTTGTTTCACCAATTTTTACACAGGGGACTTGACCAAAAATAAGGCACGGGTCAGAATCGTGAGGCAGCTCTGCCAGAAAGCAGCCTGCTGTTTCGTTAAAAAAGAAATGCTCAGCCTGCTCGCTGCCGGGTACAGCAATTTTCGCCCCCAGTCCTCCTCCAAAACACATTTCCGCAAGAGCGGCGGCTAGGCCGCCTTCGCTGATATCGTGACAGGCCTGCAGTACGCCGGAAACGGCAGTTTTATGAACTACTGTAAAAACTTCGTTCAGCAAAGAGGGGTTTAGCCTGGGGATGTTATTTCCCGTGTATCCCTGTATTTGATAAAACACACTGCCGGCCATTTCAGCTGTGTTCCGGAAACCCACCAGTACAATCTGGCTGCCTTCCTTTTTGAAATCCGTGGAAACAGTATGGTTGACATCCTTGACCCGGCCAAATGCCGACACACAAAGCACAGGTGGAATTTTAATGATTGTTCCGTCTTTACCGCGGTAAGTGCTGGAAAGACTGTCTTTGCCGGAAATAAAAGGCATGCCGGTCGCGCTGGAGAAGTCAACGCAGGCATCTACAGCCAAATCAAGCGCTCCCAACAGTTCTTCATCAGGGAAGGGCCAGATAAAATTGTCAATAAGAGCCATCTCGCGGTGGTCAGCGCCTGCGGCAACCGCGTTTGACACAGCTTCCGCCGCTGCCCACAGGCTGCCGAAGTACGGGTCGATCTGGTTTAGAACAGGGTTGAGGCCGTGTGCTATGATCATCCCGTAAGGCTTGCCCAGCAGCGGTGTTAATATGACCGCGTCGTTAGGGCCATCCCAGTTGACGCCGGTATAAGGCGGCAGAGCGCTTGTGCCCTGGACGCCGTGGTCGTAAAGTCTGACAATGGGTTCTTTGGAACAGACATTCAGTTGACTGAGAACTTTTGGGAACAGGTCAGGCCAATCAGATACCGGTTCATTTCCCGGCTCATCAAAGAGAGGTTTTTTCCAGGCAGCTTTCATCAGCCGCTGGGGCAGTCCGTTGTGTAAAAATTCCATGGCCAGGCGCATTACTTCCTGGTCTTCGTAAGTGGCTGTAAAGTGTCCGTCTCCTGTAAACTCACCCAGGACCGTAGCTTCAACGTTATAACCCCGGCAGATTTCAAAAAGACGGTCAGCGTGTGCGGGAGCCACCGCCAGCACCATTCTTTCCTGGCTTTCCGACAGCAGCATTTCCCAGGGCGCAAGTCCGGGGTACTTCAGGGGAACCCTGTCCAGCGCGACACGGGCGCCGGTTTCTGAGCCCATTTCACCCACTGCAGAGGCGAAACCACCGGCGCCGCAGTCGGTAATAGCCTTGATCAGGCCAGCGTTCCTGGCGGCCAGAATCGCGTCAAACATACGCTTTTCTTCAATAGGGTGGCCGATTTGCACCGCGCTGGCATTTACATCAATAGTTCTGTCTGTCATCTCACCACTTGAGAAAGTGGCGCCGTGGATACCATCGCGCCCGGTCCGGCCGCCCATAGCAATGACCAGATCGCCAGGTTCCGGCTGTCCCTTTTGGCCTGACAGGGCCGGCAGAATACCGTACGCGCCGACTATAACCGTTGGTTTGGCGCGAAAATCACTGTGGAAGTGGACTGATCCGTTATTGGTGGGAATACCCATACGGTTGCCGTAGTCTCTGACACCCGCGACCACTCGTCTTAAAAGGTAGTGAGGGTGCAGGCAGCCTGGCGGAATGTTCTCTTCCGGCAGGTCGGGCGGCGCAAAACAAAACATATCTGTCGAGGCAATTACTTTGGCGCCCAGTCCGGTTCCCGCAATATCACGGAAGACGCCGCCGCTGCCGGTCATGGCCCCACCGTAAGGTTCAATAGCGGACGGAGAGTTGTGGGTTTCGACTTTACCGCAGATGGCCATGCCGTCGTAAAACTCCATCACGCCGGAATTATCCACAAAGGCGGATAGAACCAGTGGGTGTCCGATTTGTTCAGTTGTATCTCTTAATCTTTTTAAAAGAGGTCGTTTCTCTTTTCCGTCTACGATTAGTCTGGCCCCGAAGGTTTTGTGACCGCAGTGTTCTGACCAGGTTTGGGCGATGATTTCTATTTCACAATCGGTGGGGTCCCTGCCGAGAGTGTTAAAGTGGTTCTGAATAACCTTCATTTCCTGTAAATTCAGGAAAAGCTTGTCCCGGCTAAGTTCCTCCAGTTCACCGTCATTCATCCCACGCACCGGCACGACCGCAGTATGACCGGGTGTACCCTTGATGATCAGAGTCGCGGGGCTTTCCTTAACCACATATTCCACAGTGGCGTTAACCAGCAGGCTGTTTATGATGCGATTAACATCGGCCGGGCTGACCTTTTCCCCGTAAAAAGCATACTGCCAGGCTGAATCTGCCGCAACCAGGCCGGATATGCCCAGATCTGACGCCGATTTCATTAAAGAAGCGGCCTCCGGGTTCATTACCCCGGGCTTGTAAGCCACCTCCAAAACAAAAGGAGCATCGTTTAATACCGGCTTGTTTACTGAATAGCACTCAAAAATATCCTCGGCAAGCAGTTTTTCAGCAAGATAAACCGCTTGCTCCTCATTAATCCCTTCAAAACGGAAAACGCGGGCGGTTCTGACTTTTTCGACGCTTTTAATGCCCAGAGCCTGGTTGATCTCGTAGAGTATTTCCTCACCTTTACTGTCGGGGATACCTTCTTTTGCTATCACCCGCACTTCTTGGATCATCAATGAACCTCCTTTGTAAAAGGCGACATAGCAGCACAAAGATATAAGTGCGCAGGGATCATTATATGGTGGCAGAATTTTTAGAAAGCATTTTATGTGTTTGTATTCCTATATTATATATAACACGGGGTTCTTTGCAAAGGTATCTTCAAGCGGCGCTAAAAGGTAAAGATCGCGTCACCTGTGGCTGACCCTTGCTTTTAAATAAATGCTGCCATATAATTTATAAAAGTTAAAGTCAAAAATGTTGGTAATGGAGGATGTATGAGCAATCAGTTGCGGGACTGTAAACTGAGGCTTCTTCCCTCAGTTGATGAGGTGCTCAGGCATGATGAAATTCTAGAACTCCTGGAAAAGGCGCCCCGTGGAATTGTTGTTGAGGCTGCGCGCGCCGCTCTGGCTGAAGAACGGCTAGAGATTTTAGCCGGGGAAACACCGGATCACCATGAAACAGGTGAATCTGAATATCTTGAACTGATCGCCAGAAAAACAATAGCTGCCGTACAGCTTTCAGTCCGGCCCAAATTGCGGCGGGTGATCAACGCCACGGGTGTGGTGCTGCATACCAATCTGGGGCGCTCCCTTTTGAGTGAGCGAGCCAAACAGGCTGTTGGCGAAGTGGCCTCAAATTATTCAAACCTGGAACTGGACCTGGACACCGGCCGGAGAGGCTCCCGGTACGCGCCGCTGGAACCGTTGATAGCCTCACTTACGGGGGCTGAGGCCGCTCTGGTGGTAAACAACAATGCGGCTGCGGTACTCCTTGCCTTGAGCACAATTGCCGCCGGACGGAAAGTTATTGTGTCAAGAGGCCAGCTGGTGGAAATAGGCGGCTCATTCAGGGTGCCGGAAGTAATGGAACAAAGCGGCGCGCGTTTGGTGGAGGTGGGCGCCACTAATAAAACTTATCCGGCGGACTACATCAAGGCGGTAAGCGGGGAAACCGCTTTGCTGCTCCATGTACATACCAGCAATTACCGGATCATCGGATTTACCAGAGAAACGACCGTTAGTGAACTGGTTGAGATCGGGCGCGAATTTTCTCTCCCGGTCATGTCCGACCTAGGCAGCGGTTTCCTGGTCGATCTGCGCAATTACGGGCTGCCTCCGGAACCAACGGTGCAGGAGGTTGTCGGGGCCGGACCGGATGTGGTCACATTCAGCGGCGATAAGCTGCTCGGTGGCCCGCAGGCAGGTATTATCGCCGGCAAAAGGAACTACATTGAAAAAATGAAAAAAAACCCGCTGACCAGAGCTTTGCGCATAGACAAGATGACGGCGGCCGCATTGGAAGCTACCTTAAGAGAATACCTGGATCAGGCCGGCGCTATTAGAAAAATTCCAACTTTAAGGATGCTGACCTCGACAGTTGACGAGATGGAACAAAAGGCTCAGAAATTGTCCGCTGTATTAAAAAGTAAAATTGGGGCAAAAGCTGAGATTAAAGTAGAAAAAGGAACCTCGGCAGTAGGGGGTGGAGCCATGCCGGTCGCGGATCTGCCCACGTCGGTAGTGGCGGTTTCACCCCTTGAAATGAGCGTGGGTGAACTGCAGGCCGCGCTGCGTCAGGGACTTCCGGCAGTGCTGGGAAGGGTGCAGGAGGACAGGCTCCTGTTGGATGTGCGCACTATAGACGACAATGAGTTTCAATTATTAACTGAAGCAGTGTTTGAAGTATTAAATAAATAAACGGGAGGCGCCGGAACTGAAACACCTCATTATTGGCACAGCTGGACACGTGGACCACGGCAAGACAGCCCTGATCAGGGCCATGACCGGGGTTGATACTGACCGCCTAAAGGAAGAAAAAGAGCGGGGCATATCCATAGAACTGGGGTTTGCCTCTCTTACTCTGCCGGGCGGACGCAGCGCCGGTATCGTTGACGTACCCGGCCATGAGAGGTTTATTAAAAACATGCTGGCCGGCGCGGGTGGTTTTGACCTGGTGCTGCTGGTGGTCGCCGCTGATGAAGGGGTTATGCCTCAGACCAGAGAGCACCTTGATATTATACAACTTCTTCAGGTGCAGAAAGGAGTTGTGGTGCTGACCAAGTGTGACCTGGTGGATGAAGAATGGCTTGGTCTGGTGAAAGAGGATGTCAGGGATTTTTTAAAGGATACTGTTTTAGATAATGCCCCTGTTATTACCGTTTCAGCGGTAACAGGTGAGGGTATCCCGGAATTGCTGCAAACCATCGAGCGGATAACCGCGGAAACACCGCCGCGGGTCGCTACAGCCTTGCCAAGGCTCCCCGTGGACAGGGTGTTTTCTATTACCGGCTTTGGCACAGTAGTGACCGGAACTCTTAACTCCGGCGCCCTTCAAGTGGGCGATACGGTTGAGGTGCAGCCCCAGGGTCTGACTTCAAGAGTGCGTTCCATTCAGGTGCACGGTCAAAAGGTCGACTCGGCACAGGCGGGTCAAAGAGTAGCGGTTAACCTGGCCGGGCTGGAAGTGGAACAAATTGAACGGGGCAGCGTGGTGGCAGGTCCTAAAAAGGTTATACCCTCACTGCGTCTGGACGTCAGGCTTTTGCTTTTAAAAAGTGCTGTCAAGACACTTAAAAACAGGGCCAGAGTGCGTTTTTATCTTGGCACCAGGGAAACTTTGGGGCGGGTGGTACTCCTGGACAGGGAGGAACTGGCGTCCGGCTCACTGGCTTACGCCCAAATAGAGTTGGAGGAGGCGACAGTGGCGGCCAAGGGCGACCGTTTCGTGATCCGTTCTTACTCACCTATGCGCACCATAGGAGGGGGAACTGTGATCGACCCCTTACCCAGACGCAAACATAAGCGCTTTCGCCAGGAAGTGCTGGGAGCTCTGGAAACCCGCGAGAGAGGCACACCCTCTGAGATAGTCGAGCACTATCTCCAGGGTACTCCAGACCTGCTCACGCCCGCCGGTGTGGCGGCAGGCACAGGCCTTCAGGAAAAAGAAGTGGGGGAGGCTGCCGCCGAACTGGTCCTGGATAATAAAATTAAACTTATCTCGGGGGATGGAAAAACCTACCTGATCTCAATAGATGTTTACACAAGGTGGGTGGATGAGATAAAAAGCTTGCTTGCCTCTTATCATAGTGAGTTTGCCTTGAGAGAGGGTTACCCGAAAGAGGAACTGCGCTCCAGGAGATTCCAGAAAATCAATAACAAGGCTTTTCAGCTTTTGCTGCTGGAGATGGAAAAGGACGGTTTTCTGCTGGTAATGCCGCAATCTGTTGCGCTGCAGTCATTTAGTCCCAGCCCCAATCATGATCTGGAAAAAACCATGCAGAAAGTCCGGGGAATGATGAAGGAAGCTGTTTTTCAACCTCCTTCCTGGGCTGATTTGAGCAGGTCCGCCGGGCTAAGTGAGTCTTCCGGCGCCGAGCTTCTGCAATATCTGCTGAGGACCGGTGAACTGGTAAGAATAGCCGAGGAGTTATATTTTCTTAAAGAGGTTTTACATGAAGCGAGGGAAAAGGTAATTGGATTTCTGCGTGAGAAAGGTGAAATAACAGTGGGTGAAGTCCGCGACCTGCTGCAAACCTCCCGCAAGTACGCCCTGCCCCTGCTCGAATATTTTGATCGTGAAAAACTGACCCGGCGGGTAGGGGATAAACGCCTGCCGGGAAGGGCTCTTTAAAATATTTAAAAAAATATAACCTTTTTTTTGCAAGCCGGTAATATACCGGCTGTTTTTTTGTTTACTATTGTGGAATAATATACCCGGTGTCAGGGGGTGTTTTTAAATGAAATATGATGTGAAAACCAGGGCGTAAGGCGGTAACTCTAAAATCCCAGGCTCATCAAAAGCGCGATGGCCACGGCGAAGCAGGTTGAAATAGTGATCATCTTTTTTTCACGTGTGGTGATTGATTCTATACAGGAAAGATCGGTGCTCAAGGCCAGATAGGCGCAAAAGGAGGATGGTATTATGGTCAGGTAGAAAATTATATTAAACATAACGCCACCCACAACGCCCGCCAGTGCGGCAAGGATAAAGTAAGCGACGGGTACCAGCCTGACTCTGCCCATGCCCCATTTTTTATGAACAAAGGCGGGGGTGGTAAGCTTGGGTGGTATGGCCTTGAGATCAGCGCTGATGTCAGGAAGGTGATGCTGCATGATCCAGCCGAGAGTTAAAAGGCCATGGATTGTACCAGCGGTGACAATCTGCCAGTTGAGGCTGCCGGTAAGGATGTAAAAGGAGCCCGCAGTGCAGGCTAAAAAGCCGGGAAACAAGGCCGCCCATTCCCCCAGCAAAGGCCGGTACGACAGCCTGAGAGGGGGCAAGGAGTAGGCCAGGCTGGCCCATATGCCGGTAAGCAGGAAAAAAAGGACGTAAGGACCACGCAGGCTGATGAAGTACAAGCTGGCCAACACCGGGGGCAGTATTCCTGACAGTGCCGCCAGCTGAAGTTTTTTTTCATCCAGCAGGCCGTCTGCAATCACACCGGCGCCGCCTGATAAGATACCGGGGCTGAACTTGTCGGTGCCGGACCGCCAGTCCTGTAATTCGTTATAAGCGTGGCCAGTGATGCTGTGCAGCGTCAACCCCGCCGCCACAATCAGGGTGACGTGCCGCAGGTTAAGCAGTTCAAGTCCCATAGATCCTAAAGCAAAGCCAACCCCCAGAGCAAAAGAGCAAACTGTTGAGGCTATAACCGGC
>CAZJGV010000012.1:8341-16176 GCA_964545615.1 uncultured Pelotomaculum sp. | reverse complement strand
CCGGCATTATTCTTAAGATCCTGATCAGTCCCGCAACTCCAGGCTTAAGAGCATAATGATTCAAATTCAACATTCCCTTGTTGTGATAAACTCAAGCAAAGCAGTCAGACTGTCTCTGGCGGAGTTAGCGGGAAGCGCTGACAGTACCCGTCCGGCAAGATAGGCGTAGCGTCTTGCCAGCGCAGCCGTGTAAGACAGCGAGCCAGCCTCCCGCATGGCTCCGGTTATGAATTCGATACTGGCGGGATAAAGGTCCCGATTGGTAATCAAGTCACGTATTTCTGCGCTGGCGGGGCTGTTGGCCAGGACATGGATTACAGGCAGGGTAAGCAAACCCTGCGCAATGTCCTGCCCGACCGGTTTGCCCAGTGCATCCGGATGTCCTTTAAAGTCCAGGAGATCGTCAGTAATTTGAAAGGATATTCCAGCATGAAAGCCGAACTTTTCTAAGGCAAGCACAGTTTTCATTGGTGCGCCGGCCAGCAGTGCGCCAAGTTTACAGCAACAGGCGAGGAATGATCCAGATTTTTTAAAGGTGCGGTTCAGATAACTCTTGTAATCGGTCGCACAGTTATAAAGGTCTTTTTGCTGGGCCAATTCCGCTTGAACCATGTGTTTAAGCGCACCAGACAGGCTTTGCAGGGCGATTTCTCCCAGGCCGGCCGATTTTTCCAGAAAGACAGCGTAGAGGAAGTCACCGGTTAGCAGGGCAGTGTTCTCACCGCAAGTTGTGTTAACAGTGTTTTCACCACGGCGGCTTTTAGCATGATCAATTATGTCATCATGCACCAGAGTTGCCAGGTGAAGTGTTTCAACCGCAGCGGCTAATCTGGCTACTTTAGGGCGGGAACTGTCTCCGAAACGGGAAGAGAGAAAGACCAGGGAGGGGCGCAGCCTTTTTCCTCCCACCAAAAACGGTTGTATTTCTGGAACCTCACAAACCACGGCCAGTTCCTTTTCAAATTCCACCAATTGGTTGTGAATGGGTTTGTAGATCATTTCCAGGGATATGCTGTTGTTATTTACAGTCAGGGATTTTGTTTGTCCGGCGGCACTGTGCATAATACCTATATTGTGCCGGATATTCTAATGACTATGCGAAAAACTAATGTCTTCAGGGAGAGAAATCATGATCAAGCAGAAAATGTTTTCAGCGGGTGAGGGTAAGTATAAAATCACACTGATGGCCACAATCACGGAAGAAGGTCTGGTGGCGCAAATTTATGGCGGTGAAAAGCCACATCTTGGCGCTATTGCTCTGAGTACGCCGCGTCCAAGCCTGGCTGATCCTGAACAGATCAGCTGCACTACTATTGTCATTCCCTTACCGGGCCACAAGGACGATCAGGTCGCCAAGCCGGTCGCGGAGGAAATAGCAAAAGCCTGGGGCAGCCAGGTGCTGGCGGTGGTTGGAATTCATGTTGATAACGCTGGAGATAAGGATATTGAAAAGCTGACAGACAACTGCCATAAGGTTAAAAATGCACTGCTTGAAGGGCTGTGCGGCATGATCTAGCAGGTGTACATATTTTAAACCGGACCGGCATAATTTTTCTTAAAAGGCAAGTATTGATTCACTTTAAGAGGCTATCCCTAATTAGTTGAAGGAAGGATGGTTTTGAGGATATGCCTTTTCGTACTGTCGTTTTAAGAAAAAAGAACGGTTTATTTCTATTGCTTTTTTTAATAATTTTGTTGCTGCTTTTCCGGACTGTCGCGGCGCGTTACGAAGAGCGCTACATTGCAACCCTGTCCTGGGTGTTAGCCGGCAAGCTCATAGTGATTGACCCCGGGCACGGAGGAGAAGACCCGGGCGCGCTGGGTCGCTCGGGTCTTCATGAGAAGGAGATTGTTCTGGAGGTTTCAAAAAAGCTGGCTGAAACGCTGCGCCAATCCGGCGCCCAGGTAATGCTCACAAGGGAAAGTGATCGTGATTTAAGCGAGCAAAACTCACAGAACCTGTATAAAGTTAAGGTCCAGGATCTGACCCGCCGCGTGGAACTGGCCAACAAAAACAACGCTGACCTTTTTGTGAGCATCCATGTCAACAGCTTTCCGGACAGGCGGGAGAAAGGGGCACAGACTTTTTCCCAGCCAGGATCGGAAGAGAGCAGAAAACTGGCTGCAACCATTCAGGACGAACTTAACCGTTTTTTAGAAAATCCCGGCCGTGCAGCCAAGCAGGTGGATTATTTTGCCAATAGAATGACAAAAATGCCTAGCGTCATTGTCGAAGTAGGGTTTATCAGTAATCCCCAGGAGGAAAAATTAATGCTCGATCCGGTTTACCAGAATAAAATTGCCTGGTCCATTCATGCCGGAATAGCCCGTTATTTAGCTCAAGAAGCTAAAGCAGCAACCGGGGGATAAAAAAACTTATAACTAAAACCAAATAGAAAGAGGTGCCTGCAAATGCCCAATGAACAAGCATTAATTGCGCCGCAGGAACTTTTGATTATAGGCGCGGCGGTAAAGACAGGTATTATTGAACAGCTTGCCCAAAAACCAATGACCGCTGACGAACTGGCCCGGGAAATAGGGGCTGACGGCAGGGCGGTTTGGGTGGTTACCGAAGCGTTAGAGGCTCTTGGGTATCTGTCAAAGGACGAAAACAAGCTGAGACTTAGTGAAGAAGCTTTAAATATGTTATACAATACGGAATCTCCCAACTACACAGGTTTTTCTTTTATGCACCGCTATAATGTCACCAACTCATGGATCCACCTGCCTGAAGTAATCCGGTCAGGTCAGCCTTTTCCCAGGGAAACCGGTCAGGAAAACACCAAATATTTTATGGCGGCGATGAGCCGGAGCGCCGGGGAAAATGCTTTGACTATTGCCGGTTTCTGTCTGGCAGGCTTAGGGGGTTCACCAAAGGTACTGGACATCGGCGGCGGCCCGCTGACATACGCCAGAGCCTTCGCGGCAAGCGGCGCGAAGGTTACTGTACAGGATTTGCCCCATGTTGTTGAATATATGTCAACCTTTCTAAATAAGAATGAGAGCATTGAAATGTTTGCTGGTGACTTTAACGTTGGCCTGCCGCCAGGTCCTTTTGACCTGGCCTTCCTGGGGAACATCTGTCACATATTCGGCGAACGGGAAAACAGCGAGCTTTTCAGAAAGGTGGCTGCTGTTCTTAAAACAGACGGGAAAATAACTATCATAGATTTTGTCAGAGGGACCAACCCGATGGCTGCCGTTTTTGGCGTCAACATGCTGGTCAATACGGAAAACGGCGGCGTCTGGACCTTTGCTGAGTATGCCGAATGGCTTGGCGAGGCCGGCTTCAGCAGTCCTGAACTTAATTTGGTCGGCGGCAGGCAGATCTTATCGTCAAGAAAAAGATAACGCCGGCAGATTAAGTGCATAGATCTAACGCCCGTGGAAAATATATATTAAAGAGTCAGGTAAAAAGGGGGCGTTAAAATATGTTTTCTTACAGGACTATTGCCGGCTTCGGGGCTGTTGCACTGGCTTTTCTAGCACTGTCAAAAGTAAGCAGTCAGTACAGGAACCGTACCAGTGAATCTACAGGGTGCGCCAGAAAAGTAACAGGCAGAATGGAAGGGATTATTCGAAGACGCAGAACAGTAAATGAAGACTTAACAAATGATGTAATTTGAATGAAATAATAATGCGAAAAGGACCACTTAAGTGGTCTTTTTTGTCGTATAATATATATAAATATAATTGGAGGTTAGTGCTATGTCCATTTTGGGAATGATTATAGCCGTCATTTTCTTTGTGGCAGGGGTTTTCGGCACACTGCTGCCGGCTCTGCCGGGAGCGCCTTTGATCTGGTTGGGTATGCTTTTTTACGGCCTGCTGGTGAAATTCCACAACCTCCCATGGACATTTTTCCTCGGTCAGGGTTTGGCTGTGATTCTAATATTTTTAATCGATTACCTGGCGGGTGTATGGGGTGTCAACCGCTACGGCGGTTCCAGGGAGTCTGTCTGGGGCAGCGTCCTGGGCGGCCTGCTGGGCTTAATTATACTGGGCCCTTTCGGCCTGATCTTCGGGCCATTTATCGGGGCTGTAGCAGGTGAACTTTATAACAAAAGGCCGCTTGAAAAAGCTTTCAGGGTTGGTATGGGCACCATAATTGGATTTATGGGCGGAGTGGTTTTAAAGCTCGCTATTGAAACAGTTATGATCGTATGGTTTTTTATCGCTGTGGCCAAGTGAGACAGGAGATATCTATGCTGGCATTCCATGTTTCAAAAATTTGGCGCCCCGGGTTTATCAGCCCGGGGCGCCACTTTCTGATTTTGTTGGCAGCAGAAGTCAGGAGATCATGCCTATCTCGCGGGCCAGTGCCTCAAAAGCCGGCAGGGAGTTTAGAATAATCTGCTTGTCGATACAATACGAGATCCTGAAGTATCCAGGCAATCCGAAACCGCTGCCTGGCACCAGCAGGATATTGTGTTTCTGCGCGGCCCTGACAAAGGCGATATCATCAGGGATGGGAGAGGCGGGAAACAGGTAAAAAGCGCCCTGCGGCTTGACCATTTTAAAACCCAGGTCAGTAAGATTATTGTAAAGAATGTCTCTTTTCTCCTGATACATGCCTATGTCCACGCTCTCATGCTGCAGTCCCGTCACGATACGCTGCATTAACGCGGGAGCATTCACAAAACCTAGCGTGCGGTTGCAGAATACCAGTCCCTCCATCAGCAATGTGGCATCTTCGGTCAGCGGTGAAAATGCTATGTAGCCGATGCGCTCTCCGGGCAGAGCCAGGTCCTTGCTGTGGGAAGTTACAACTATACTGTTTTTAATGCGGGTAAACACACTGGGCAATGTGATGCCGTCATATACGATTTTCGCGTATGGTTCATCAGAAATCACGAAGATCGAGTTTCCCATTTCCTTCTCTTTAGCTGCAATTAATCTTCCAAGCTCATAAAGAGAATCACTGTCATAAACCACTCCGGTCGGGTTGTTGGGGCTATTGATAATTATCGCCCTGGTCAGGGGAGTTATGGCTTTGCTGATCGCGTCATGATCCAGTTTGAATTCAGAAGTGGTTGGCGCCTCTTTAACAACGCCGCCGTGGTTATCAATGTAGAATTTGTATTCCACGAAATAAGGGGACAGGATGATCACTTCATCGCCCCGGTCCAGGAGGGTTTTTAGTACCACATTTAACGCTCCGCCGGCGCCGCAGGTCATAACAATGTTATCTTTGCTGAAAGGAAGGGATGTTTGTTCCGCCAGCATCTCAGCCACAGCCTGGCGGGTTTCGGGGTAGCCGGCGTTGCTCATGTAGCGGTGCATGCCCGGAACCGGTTCCAGGGCCAGCCTTATTAATTCTTTTTTAAAGGCGGCCGGAGGTTCAACATCCGGGTTGCCGAGGGTGAAGTCGTATACTTTATCGTGGCCATGTATTTTCCTGAGCCTTTCTCCTTCTTCAAACATCTTTCGAATCCACGAGGCCTTGGCAAGAACCTTTTGAATGCTGCCGGAAATTACCAAATATACTCACTCCTAACCAATAAATAATTGTATGTTCGTATCTTACATCATTTTAAAAAAAATTCAAGCTATAAAGTCTTATTTTTCAAGGGTCCGGCAAAGAGCGACATAACCTTGCAATAAAACCCCCTGGATATTAATTATAAGGCCATTTATAATAAAACAGCCGGCGGAAATTACAGTAACAAGGGGAGATTTCATGGTAAAATTATCTTGTATTACTCCCGACGGTCAGGTTACAATCCCACGCTCCATTATGAAAACCCTGGAGATTTCTCAAGGAAACGATATATTAATTGAAGTTGAAAATGGCCGTCTGATCTTAAAAAAAATTGAAATTTTAAGTGAGGATAATTGTAAAAAACCGATTTATAAAGTCGGATAAATTAAGATAGGCAATTTTTTAAGCAATAAAATGCGGTTCTAATGAGCCGCGTTTTATTGTATGGCAATAGATGGCATATATGATTAAATATAACTATATGTCTCAATAACCAACGATGTTTTTTGTCTAACTAAAGGGGGCTATGGGACTCGTTTACGCTGTTGATCAGATATATATCTAAAGTGGTGACCAGGTTAGCGCCCTTGCCTACAGGCAGCCAATTATTAAATGTTGATCAAGAAATATTACGTTTTAAATCGGTTAGACAGTAGTATACATAAAAATAAAAGGAATGATCTAAATGCCACTGTCTGTCGTTGAATTAGTATGGTTTAGGGAAGGCCTGAACGGCCCTGTGCTGGTCGGTTGGGGCAATTTAACAGGTGTAAGGCCGGATTTGGCGGCAGCGTCAGGTCAAAATCTCTATCTTTTCACCCCTTCCGATGCGGGATATGTCCTCAACCAGACAGTTGAGGTCGGGTCGCAGATCTTGAGCCTGGCCGTGGGACTGGCTGCTGCACCGCCGCAGTATATTGTAGTCGGTCTTGATGACAGGTTGGTTGTTTACGGTATGAGACAGGGTGTTCTGACCATGTTATGGGAGACCACGCCGGAACCCGGCGCCCGCTTTGTTGACCTCCATCTGGCAGATATAGACGGTGATGGCAGGCAAGAAGTTTTAGCCGCGTCGGAAGGCATGGAATCTCTTATTATTTACAGGCTGTTTGAAGCAACAGCCGGGATGCCACAGCTTGAACTCCTGGCGATCAGGATTCTGCCGGGACCGGCCCAGAAAGTGATCACTGTGCCGGGTGCCCCGGGGGGTTTGCCTTTAATCGTTGCAGCTTATAAAAATAACAGCACGTCAGGTCTGCTCACACTGACTTATACTGAAAGGGGATTAGCGGAAGGACCTGTACAATTGAACTTGCCGGCGCCTGTGACTTCAATAACTGCAGGTGATCTGAGACCGGAACAGGGAGAAGAACTGGCCTGGGGTGGTGGAGACGGTTCGGTGAGAATAATGGAGGTAGGGCAGTTGACAACACTGCTTACCACGGACAATTTAGGCAGCAGCATACCAGCACTAACAGCCGGCCACCTGGCGGGAGAGACAACCGACACGCTGATAGCCGGTACGCCCGGGGGGTATCTTTTTGGTTTCAAAGCACCCGTTGCAAGTAATTCGCCTGACTGGGCGGTCAGGATAGGCCGGCCGGTCAACAGTATGGCTTTGAGTGAAGATGGGCTATTGGGACTTGGTACTGCCGACGGAGGCGTTCAGGTATGGCTGCTGTCCGGAACGGTATGAAAATTTAATAATGGTCTCAACCTTGTTACTTGTATTGACACCCGTAAAACCTGTCGGTATACTTTAAGATTGTAAGCATGACCCAGAGTAATCTGGCAGAGGAGGTAATTAATTTTGAAGTTGCGGTTGGGCTTGCCTAAAGGAAGCCTTCAGGAAGCTACTTTCAATCTGTTTAAACAGGCTGGTTTTGATTTTACCATACGTTCACGCTCTTACTTCCCCGCTGTAAATGATCCGGAACTGGAAGTAGTACTTATGCGAGCCCAGGAAATTCCCCGTTATGTCAATGAAGGGGTGCTTGACGCAGGCATAAGCGGCCTGGATTGGATTCTGGAGAACGAAGCGGATGTGGTAGAGGTTGCCGAACTGGTTTACGCCAAAAGCACTTCTAATCCCATCCGTCTGGTAATTGCGGTGGCCAAGGACAGTGATATTATGGAAGTAGCAGATCTTAAAGGTAAAAGAATTGCCACTGAGCTGGTTAAGGTAACCCAAAAATACCTTGAAGACAACGGTGTTGAAGCTTCTGTGGAATTCTCCTACGGGGCTACTGAAGTAAAGGTGCCTGATCTGGTTGACGCCATAGCGGACATTACAGAAACCGGCAGTTCAATAAAAGCGAACAATCTGCGCATTATTGCCACCATTCTGGAGTCC
>CAZJGV010000012.1:0-8331 GCA_964545615.1 uncultured Pelotomaculum sp. | reverse complement strand
GTCCACCACCAGGTTTCACGCCAATAAGGTTTCCTGGGAAGACCCCTGGAAAAAGGAAAAAATGCAAAACATGGCGGTTCTTTTGCAGGGGGCGCTCAGAGCCAGGTCTAAAGTTGGCCTGAAGATGAATGTGCCAGGGGATAACCTGGACAAAATCCTTGATGTTTTACCCGCCATGAAGCAGCCTACAGTATCACAACTGGTCCACAGCGATTGGGTTGCGGTTGAGGTGATCCTTGATGAAAAACAGGTGAGGGATCTTATTCCCGCTCTAAAGAAGGCGGGTGCGCAGGATATAATTGAGTACCCCCTCAAAAAGGTGATACCGTAAGGACAGGCGCTGTGAAAAAACACAGCGCTTTTTAAATCCTCTGCAAAAGCTTTTTTAAAAGCATCTGCCAGTCCAGAGTGCGATAAAATAACGGAATAGCTTTCAGTAACCTTTGTATTTCCCAACGCAAAATATGAAACTGCATTCTCATTTTTAAGATATTTATAGCTGCTTCCTCCCTTTCTTCATTTTATTCCAGCTTGAAGAACAGCGTGCCGGGAATAATGTTAATAATAAAAATACCCGGCGCAAAATGGATACAGCCGGAAAAGAGGAGGCTCCCGGAGATGGAAAGATTGGATATTGCCGTTATCGGCTGCGGACCGGCAGGGCTTTCCGCCGCAGTAAACGCCGGAATCAGAAGAGCGTCTGTCGCTCTTTTGGGAGGAGAAATCTGTGCGCCCAAGCTGCAGCAGTCCACATTGGTAAATAACTACCTGGGCCTGCCTGAAATAAACGGGCGTGATTTGCGGGATAAGTTTTTGGAACATATGCGAAAAGCTGGTATACCAATGCATCAGGTCAGGGTCACTTCAGTTCAGGGGAACGGAGAAGGTGGCTTCACGGTGTCGGCCGGCGCCAAGGCATTTGAAGCCAGGGCTGTTGTTCTTGCCACCGGTGTAACTGTTCTTAATGTAATTGAAGGGGAAAAAGAATTTGCCGGGAAGGGATTGGGTTACTGTGCTACCTGTGACGGTCCGCTTTACCGGGGAAAAAACGTGGCAGTAATCGCATATACAGAGGAAGGAATTGAAGATGCCAATTTTTTAGCCGGGATTTGCCGCAGGGTCTATTTTATTCCCGGGGGCGGGCTGCCGGTTGAGGGTTTAAAACAGGAAGTTGAAGTCATTGAAGCCAAGTCGATACAGGGGTTTACAGGCAACGGTTTTGTCGCCGGAGTTAAGCTTGACGGAAGTATACTGGAGGTAGACGGAGTTTTTATTTACAGGGAGACTTTTCTGCCGGATCGTCTCGTGCCCGGTCTGACGGTAAAAGAAAATCATATCCAGGTCGACCGTGGTTTTGGGACCAATATTAAGGGTCTCTTCGCGGCCGGTGACTGTACCGGCAAGCCTTATCAACTGGCTAAGGCGGTGGGCGAGGGGCAGGTTGCCGCGTTAAACGCGGTAAAATACCTGGAACAAGCACCTTGAAGCAATTTCATGGAAATTTTATCTTTATATGGGAGGATTATTACAGCCGGCGTCAAATAGTCTATACGAGGAGTGATGAGCGTGGAGGACTATAATATCCCAAAATCCCTGCCGCCCGACTATCAGGAAAACGCGCTGTTTTTACTGGTTCAGAGCCCCAGAGTGCTGTACGCCTATTGGGAGCTGTCGCCGGGCTTAAAGGACACTTTAAGTGAAAAAAAGAGGATTCAGATCAGGCTGAACATTGAAGGTGGCGGCATCAGTCAAACCTGTGATATTGACCTTTTGAAAAAGAGCCATTATTTTGAAAACATACAGCCTGGCCTGCCTTACAATTGCGAAATCGGAATTCTAAATTTAGGAGAAGAATTTTTTTCGCTCTTGCGTTCCAATTCAGCTACCGCTCCCTGCGAGCAGCCGCTGGAAGATGCTCAGTTTAAAGAGGGGGGATCTATTAGTTTCCCCCCCGATTCTCTTAAAAGTTCAAAGGTGTTTTACCAGGACAAAAAATAGTAACTTATTATCTTACTACCAGCACAGGGCAGGCGGCATGGCGGGTTACCCTGTTGCTGACGCTTCCCAGCAGGTAGCCCTTAATTTCGCCTAAACCCCTGCTGCCCATAATCACCAGGTCGCATTCCATTTCTTTAGCTTTCTTAACTATTTCTTCGGCTGGATGTCCTACTGCAATGTCGGTTATGATATTTAGCCTGTATGGTTCAAGATCATCTTCAACCTTGTTCAATATATCCCGGCCGTGCTTGCTATACTCATCGATGATCACCTGCTGGATGTTGCTCAGGCGGTCAGGGGATGGATCCACATAGGGGGGAAGCGAAGGTACCACGTGGAACAGGATCAGTTCCGAGCCGAGCTTGGAGGCAAGTTCCGCACCGTGTATAGCCGCCGTTGCCGCTTTTTCCGACCCGTCAACCGGGACTAAAATTCTTTTATACATAAAGCACACCTCCTTTTTGGTGAAAAAGCAACCTTTTCTTTACTATATCAATATTATACCAAAAAATAAAAGGGCCGGCACTAATAAACCGGCCCTTTGGGAAAGTTCGCTTAGATGAATACGAATAGGAAGAAGACGATGAAAATAAAGAAGAAAAAGGTGAAGAAGAAGGAAAAGTGACCTGAAAAGCCCCCCGAAATGCCGCCAGCAGCACCACCGCCAGTACCAAAAGCCATGTGATTTACCTCCTTGTTAAACATTTATTTTTTTATAATATGAATTGTTGCAGTGCTGTGTTACAGATAGTCTGCCAACGTGCGGGCAATCTTGAAAAAAAGAAAACCAGGATGATTTTATCCTGGCCGTTACCTGAGAGATATTTGCACCTGTTCAAGAGCATTGCCCACTTGTGTGCAGATCTGCTGGAGGCGTAAGCACTCTTGTGAAGTATCGGGGTGACCGGCTTGTGCTATATACTGCAGCAGTTTACCCATCTCCACCATTTCGTTTTGCGCCTCCCGGATATAGAAAGAAGCTTGCTCGCGCACCAGCATTTCACTGCCACGGTGTTCAAACAGGCCCGCCAATAGTGGCATAAGATCACCTCGTTCTTGATAGTGTCAAGCATTTTTAAGTATGCGCAGGATATTTTAAATTATGTCTGGCTTTTCGCCACAGCTTTTTTATAGTAAATAAAAACGGACAGGGCAATCAGAAGCAGGCTTACCAGTTGGGCCAACCTGATTGGCCCCAGCATCTCACTGTCGGTTCGCATTCCTTCAATAAAAAACCTGCCTAAAGAATACAAAGCCAGATAAAACAGCATAATTTGGCCGGGGAATTGTTTTCGTCTGAAGAAATATATCAAAAATAGAAGAACAAGTAAGTCCCAGGCAGACTCATACAAAAATGTGGGATGGCGGTATTGGCCCTGTATAAACATCTGCTTCTGAATAAAGACAGGAAAATGGCTGATGAAATCCCTGGCGGCTGGAACTCCATAGGCTTCCTGATTAATGAAGTTGCCCCAGCGGCCGATGGCCTGTCCCAGAATTACGCTGGGTGCAAAAACATCAGCATATTGCCAGAAATCAAGCTTATGTTTTTTTATGTAGATGTACCCGGCCAGGATACTGCCAAGCAGTCCGCCGTGAATGGCCAACCCTCCGTGCCAAATGGCCAGGGCTTCCATAGGGCTGTATTGGTAATCCTGCCAGTTAAAGATAACATAATACAACCTTGCCCCAATCAGCGCTGAAGGAATAATCAGAATGATCAAATTCAGCAGATGATCTGTGCTGACACCACTCTTTACAGCATGGTGGTAAGCAAGTAAAGTGCCGGTGATAAAAGCGGCGTCGATTATGATCCCGTACCAGTGGATGGCTACGGGTCCTATTTGAAAAGCCACAGGGTCAATCATTATATTCCTCCAAATAATGCATTCTCTTATATCAATCATAGTAAAGAAAGACTGGTTTTTCAACCAGCCTTTCTTTTTTTACGACTTCATTTTAAATGTTTCGCACTTAGTCTGGTCAGATGTATCTGCTGTACCGGAGCCGTTCCTATCTACCTGAATCATAGGCGCGTGGCACTCTACGGCGTTATTCCATTTGCACTCGGATACTGAACATTTGATATTGGGCAATAAATTCACCTCCAATGAGTTTGCTTTATTTTGGCCAGAATTATTTATTTATATTCTTTATATTACCAATCTCTTGTTTAAAGTCAGTACATAAGCCGCCTCCTGGTCAAGGACTTACAATCAGACAGCCTGGCTTACAGGAGAAGAAGGCTTTGCAAATTAAAATAATCATTTACACTTATATTAATTATTGGTATTATGATAGTAATTTGTTGGATTATGTCGAAAGGGTGATATGTATGAAAGCAACAGGTATAGTTAGAAAGATTGATGAGCTTGGGCGTATTGTAATACCCGTTGAATTGAGACGTACAATGGGTATCGATAATAAAGATCCCATTGAGATACTCGTTGATGGTGAAAATGTTATCCTGAAGAGGTACGAGCCTGCCTGTGTTTTCTGTGGCAATAAAAACAATGTTCAACGTTTTCATGGAAAGATAGTTTGCGGCGAGTGTGCTGCTAATATGTTTGAGAATGTAAAAGCAATATAATACTAATAGGATTAGCCCTGCTCTTCGAAGTGGGGCTTTTTTCTAAGGGTGTTGAATAAAAAAAAGACCTCCGCTCTCCGGAAGCCTAAATATTACTATGGCGGGAGTGTGTGGGAATCGAACCCACCATGGACCTCATCAGCCCAACGACTAGTTTTGAAGACTAGGGGCACCACCAGGCACCATCCACCCCCGTGGAATGTATAAACACTCGCGCAAAAAATATTATAACACTAACGCCTGCTTTCAGGCAAGAAAGTATATTATGCGCAACAGTCGTAGATCAGTCTTCGAATTGACGCATAACTTTGTTTTCTTGCTTTTTTTTAAAATTATATTATACTTTAAAGGAATATCCCGCATAGTAAGCGAAGCTGTATTAAAATATTTATGCACTTGCTTTACCGTAATTATCATTGGTTTTACAATGGTTCCTTTAAGTGCACAAGCAGGTGAAATAGAAAAATGTTGGAACTTTTCCATGATATAAGAGATGAATTAAGGGCAGTTGAAAATGATTTAAGGGTAGTGGTTCAGGCAAAGTCCCAAATCCTTACGGAGACGTCCACTCATCTCCTGAATGCCGGGGGGAAGCGACTCAGGCCGGCTCTGGTCTTATTCAGCGCAAAATTTTATAATTTTCAATTAGAAAAAGTTTTACCCCTGGCTGTTGCCCTGGAATTGATCCACATGGCTTCACTCGTACACGATGATGTGGTAGACGCCTCCATGACCCGCAGGGGTATTCCTACTGTTAAGGCAATATGGGGCAACAGCATATCTACCCATATCGGCTCCTACCTTTTTGCCAAATCACTGATGCTTATTGCGGGATATAAAGAGATGCCACTTATCGCTGAAGTTCTATCCGATACAAGCGTGAAAATGTGCGAGGGTGAGATTCAGCAAATATCATTTTCATTTGATATCCACCAGAGCTTGAAGAATTATTTTTACCGGATTAAAAGGAAAACAGCTCTGCTTATAGCCGCCAGCGCGCAACTCGGTGCGGTTGCCTGCGGAGCGCCCAGGCAGATCTACCTGCCGCTTCGCCGCTATGGGTACAACATGGGCATGGCATTCCAGATTACTGACGATATTATGGACATGGTGGCTGAGCAAAGTCAGCTTGGCAAGCCCATCGGGGGTGACCTGCGTCAGGGAATCATCACACTGCCTGTGATTTACGCTCTGGCCTGTTGTGAAAAACAAGACCGGTTGATAGAACTTGTTTGCAAGGTCGACAAAAGCGAAGATGAGGTTAAGGAAGCGCTTGATATCGTCAGATACTGCGGCGCTATCGATTATTCTTTTGAGATTGCCAGGAAATTTATAATGAAAGCTAAGGCTGAGTTAAAAGCGCTGCCCGATATCCCTACCAGGATGACCCTCAGTATGGCGGCGGACTTTGTGGGTATAAGAAAGTTCTAAAGAGCAAGGGCGATGATATGTCAGGACGATACCTTGTTTCCCTGGATTTGAACAATAAAAGATGCCTGATTGTAGGAGGGGGCAGTGTTGCCGAGCGAAAAGCTCAGACACTGTTGGAGTGCGGCGCCTGTGTCTGCCTGGTTAGTCCCGATATTACGCCCCTGCTTGAGTTAATGGTCCAGGAGGGCAAAATTATTTATAGAAAGGGCTGTTACTGCAGCTCTGATTTGGCTGGTGTATTTCTCGTTATCGGCGCCAGCGGCCGGGAGGATGTTAACCGGCAGGTCGCGGACGACTGTTTGACCCGTAATCTTATAGTCAATATTGTGGATGACCCCGCTAAGGGCAACTTTTTTGTTCCAGCCACATTCAGGCGGGGTTCGCTTGAATTTGCCGTGTCTACAGGTGGCAAAAGTCCGCTGCTGGCCAGGAAGATCAGGGAGGAACTAGAAAGAGCCTACGGCGAGCAGTATGGAGAATTCCTGGACATGCTGGGCGGTATCAGAAAGGACATTATTCAGAATGTCGCTGACCCGGAAAAGAAAAAAAAGATCCTGGAAACCCTTGTTGACGAAAGAGTTCTCGGCCTGTTAAAAGAAGGTCGTATGGACTTGGTAAAGGAGATGTTACTTAGTGCTTATCGCGGTAGTGGGTCTTAACCACAGGACAGCCCCCGTTGAGGTCAGGGAAAAATTATCTTTTACCGGGCAAACTCTGAAAGTTGCACTGAAACGCTTAAAATCATATCCGGTAATTGAAGGTTGCGTGATCCTGTCAACCTGTAACAGGACCGAGATATATGCCGCTTCGCTGGAAATGGACGAGGGTCTGAACGCTATCTGGGATTTTCTTTCCCGCTGGTCCGGGGTGGATATATGTGAAATAAAGAACTTTACTTACTGTCACACCCTTTATGATACCATACGCCATATTTTTCGTGTTGCCTCCGGCCTTGACTCAATGCTGCTGGGAGAAACCCAGATTCTGGGCCAGGTGAGGACGGCGTACCAGCAGGCAGTGGAATATGAATCAACAAACCGGGTAATGAATACGCTTTTTCAGCTGGCTCTTACCGTGGGCAAAAGAGTTCGCAATGAGACAGGCATAGACCAAAACGCCGTTTCCATCAGCTACGCTGCGGTTGAACTGGCCAGGCAGCACCTGGGCAGCCTCGCAGGACGTTCCGTGCTGATCATAGGCGCCGGCCAAATGAGCGAGTTAACCGCCAAGCATCTGGTGGAGAATGGTGTTTCAGGAGTTATTGTGTCAAACCGTTCGTTTGAACGGGCTGAGATACTGGCGGCTCAATTCGGAGGCAGGGCGGTCAAATTCCATGAGCTGTATAAACACATGGAGACCTCCGACATAGTGATCAGTTGCACGGCGGCTTCACACTGCGTGGTCAGGTTTGAGGAAATGCAGCGTATCGTTAAGAACAGATGGGGTAAAAAGATTTTTATGATTGATATCGCTGTGCCGCGGGATATTGAAACTGAAGTGGGCAGCCTGGAAGGTATTACCCTTTATGATATAGATGATTTGAAGACCGTGGTTGATCAAAACCTGGCGGAGAGAAGAAGGGCGGCCAACAAAGCTGAGAAGATTGTTGAAGAAGAGCTTGAGGAATTTATGAAATGGCATGGCACCCAATTTGTTGTGCCAACTATTTCCGCCTTCAAAAAATGGGGCGAAGAAATAAAGCAGAAGGAACTGCGCAGGGCTCTGAATCGTCTTGGCGAGTTGTCCGAGCACGACCAGAAAGTCGTTTGTTCACTTGCCAATTCGATTGTAAACCAGATTCTTCATACACCTGTGACTCAACTGAAAAAATATGCTCTCACTGTTGAGGGTCATCTTTACACTGAGATTATGCAGAATTTATTTGACCTGGAAGTAGCCGGCCAAAAACCGAAAAAGATGATATTACCTGAAAACCAGGAAAAATCATTGAGAGTGGAAGAGTGTTAACAAAAACATTAAAAAGGCTCTTTACGTTCTAAAAGATAAATAGACGACACTATGTGGAATTTCTAGGAGATATGGTTATGAGGCGGGAAATTATTGTAGGAACCAGAGAAAGCAGGCTTGCCATGTGGCAAGCCTGTTGGGTGGTTGAACGCCTGAGAGAAAACAACCCTGAATTCAGCTATCGTATCGCTGGTATACGCACGCAGGGAGACAACATCCTGGATGTGGCCCTGGCAAAAATAGGGGATAAGGGTCTTTTTACCAAAGAGTTGGAATATGCCTTGTTGCGCGGCGAGATTGATATGGCCGTGCACAGCATGAAAGACTTGCCCACAGAATTGCCG
>CAZJGV010000011.1:18854-29277 GCA_964545615.1 uncultured Pelotomaculum sp. | reverse complement strand
CTAAAGAAGTCAGCTTGGGGGTAACGCCCATGCTAAGCCCTACCGTACCGAAAGCGGAAGTGGTTTCAAACAGCAAAGCCAGAAAATCGGCTTTTTCTGTAATAGATAACAGCAGGGATACAATTACAACAAGCGCCGAAGCCATAAACATAATCGCCAGGGACTTGAACACCTGTTCCTGTCCGACCCGGCGCTTGAACACATCAGTATCCGCTTTGCCCCTGATCATTGACCAGACGGAAACTAACAGAGTACCAAAAGTGGTAGTCTTGATACCGCCGCCTGTGGAACCGGGGGAGGCGCCGATATACATTAGAAGAATAATAAAAAACTGAGTGGCTGAGTGAAGCGCTCCTATATCAATGGTATTGAAGCCCGCCGTTCTGGATGTGACCGCCTGGAAGTAAGACGCCAGCACCTTGCCCAGCGGGCTGAGATTTTGCAAAGTGTTGTCATATTCAAGGATAAAGATAAACACCGTACCAACAAGAATTAAAAGGCCGGTGACAGAAAGCGCCATTTTGGTGTGCAGTGTGAGATGTACTGGCTCTTTTAACCGTCTTACCAGATCCACTATTACACTGAAGCCAATGCCGCCAAGGATGATCAGGGTGGTAACGCAAAGCGTTACCGTAGCGTCCCCGGCGTAATCCATCAGGCTTTTGTAGCTGCCGAACAGGTCAAAGCCGGCATTGTTGAAAGAGGACACTGAATGGAAGAGGCCAAACCACAGTCCCTTTTGCCAGCCCAGGTCAACAGACCAGTGGAGCGCCAGGATCGCCGCGAAGCTGAATTCTACGATAAAAGTAAAAACCAAAACATACCTGGCCAGCCTGACGATACCGGCCAGGCTGGTCTGGTTTAAGGATTCCTGGATAATGAGGCGTTGTTTTAGCCCAATACGGCGTCCCAGCACCAAATACAGGAATGTCGCCATGGTCATAAAACCCAAACCGCCCACCTGGATTAAGGCCAGGATTACTATATGTCCAAAGGTAGTCCAGTAGGTAGCTGTATCAACCACCACCAGACCAGTAACACAAACAGCCGATGTGGCTGTAAAAAGAGATGTCAAGAAGTTGACCTCCCTGCCCGGCTGGACTGCCATGGGCAGAGTCAGGAAGATGGCTCCGGTTAAGATAATTGCGGCAAATCCGATAACCAGAGTCTGGGCGGGCGTAGTCCGAACTATGAATTTTTTGTCTTGCAAAATCATTTCGCCTCTAATCTAAAAGAGGTAATTTAAAGCCCCTGCTAATAACACCGATCAGCCAATAATAATATGCTCTTTCATAAAATGATACCTGTCTTCAGGCTTCCGTCTGCGGAATAAAAGCAATAAAGATATGAGGCCGATACGGCCGATGAACATAACTAAAATAATAACCGTTTTGCCCGCGGTGGAAAGATCTCCGGTTATGCCCATGGAAAGGCCGGTAGTGCCAAAAGCTGAACAGACCTCAAAAAGGAGCTCTGTGGTTGAAAAATTTTCAATGGCCGAGAGTGTAATAACAGCAGACGTCACCAGCATCGCCGCCACAAAAAACACGGTATACGCTTTGATAATATCTTCCTGAAAGAGCTCCCGGCGGAATACTTTAACGCTTGTCCTTCCCTGTAAAACAGACGCCAGGCTGAGCACCAGCACGGCGAAGGTGGTGGTTCGAATGCCGCCGCCGCAGCTGCTGGGTGAAGCTCCTATAAACATCAACAGGCAAAAAAACAACAGTGTCGCAGAGTTGTAAGTACTGACATCTACCAGGCTGAAGCCGCCGTTTCGTGTAGTAAGGGATTGAAAAAGAGACATAGAAATTTTTTGATACCACGGTATGCCGGCCAGGGTGCCGTGCTGTTCGGACAGCAGCACAAAGATAAAACCTGCCAACAACAAAGCGAAAAAAGTGATCGTGGTAATCTTCGTATAAAGGGAAAACCTGAGTTTTCTCTGGCTGCGCCAGGCAATAACATTGGAGTTGACCTCCAGAAGCACTGGAAATCCTATGGATCCCGCCAGCAATAAAAAGCCGATAACGCCTGTAACTATATAGTCCTGCTGAAAACCCTGCAGGCTGTTGCCGAACAAGTCAAAACCGGCATTTGTAAAACCCGATATGCCGTGAAACAGGCCTGTGCTCAGCGCGTTGAAAAAGGGTGCCTGGTATTTAATCATGAAGTGTACAGTCAGGATCAGCGTGCCTGCCAGTTCAAGAAGAACAGCTGCTTTAAGAATGAAAAGCATTAAATAAACCACCCCTTGCAGGGACAACTGATTTTGATCGGCGCTGATCATCATTCGTTCCCGAAGGCTGATCTGGTTTCCCCGCATGACGAAAACCAGGGTACCCAGGGTCATGATGCCGATACCCCCAAACTGCAGCAGAAAAGCCAGTATAACCCGACCGGCCGTGCTGAAGGTATCCTTCGTGTCGACAACAGTCAGTCCGGTAACACTGATGGCGCTGGTAGCTGTAAAAATGGTGTCAACCAGGCTCAACTTAACTCCTGGCTGCAGTGAAAAGGGAAGGCTGATCAGCACTGTCCCCAAAGTGGCAAACAGCAGATATCCAAGTACTATTAGCTGAAACGGAGTGACAGCCAACCTGTTTTTTTTCCAGTCCCGCCAGGACAATTCAACAACTCCCCGCCAAGTCATATCGCAGTCTTATTATTTACGTTTTAACGAAAAGCAGTAATTTACAGCAAAAATAAAAGCCCGGCAAATTTTTATAACTAGCAGCCGGGTTTTTAGACGCGACAAATATGATTCTTCATCCTTCTTTCAACGCTTACGAGGTTAGCTGACGGATTCGGGCTGAAGAATAGCCCTACCCTTTTTAGAGGTAAGAGACGAGATGTTAGAGGTGAGATTTTTCGTAGGAATCCGGTAAAGCCGGATTCCATCTCAAGTCTCATTTCTCACTTCTCAAAAAAGGATTCACCCCGGTAATTGGGTCCCCCGCTTCTTCTGTTGAAGAATTCAGCGATTTTCAATGAATATATTATAAATCCACTGACAAAAAAAGCAAGTACTATTTAGCCTGGTTTGCAAATTAGAACTCTCTTAAGCTATTAAAAACAGCTCTTTCAAGTCTAAATATCAGGCAGGATTTTGGCGTATAAAGGCGAATACAGCCTTTAAATTAATCCTTCCCACCCCGTATTTTAAGACCGGGGTTTTTGATTTATAGCGTAAATAGGTGGTGCTAAAATTTGACGCTTACCGGCAGCCCAACCTCTGTTGAATACCTGTTTCCCGAACCGGGGAAATGGTTTGACCTGCAAAAAGGCCTGCGGGCCTTGCCGGGCCCGGGTTATATCCTGGCGGCGGCCTCTGAGCCATGGATGACTATAAATTCAGGAATTTTCGGCGGCGGCATCGGCCCCAAGAGGTTCTTTTTAAATCGCCAGGTGGACAAAGATTATATGTCGGCCTTTCCCAGGGATGAAATGGCTGCTTTCCTGGCGTCTGAATTTGCAGCATACATACCTGCAGCCAGTACCGATTGGGCGGCCCTAATGACTGCGGCCAGGATTAATGACGCCAGTTGGGTAAGGCTAGCGCATCAGGAACAGCAGGTGACGATAATTATCACCGCGGGAGTCAACAATGCCTGCTCCGCCGGCATCACCCCTCCTTGCGTACCGGGTCCCAAAACAATCCAATCCGGGACCATCAATATTATGGCCTTCCTCTCCTATTCCTTATCACCCGGCGCGCTGGTTAACGCCGTGCAGACAGTAACCGAAGCCAAGACTCAGACTCTGCGCGAGCTCAATGTCACCTGTCCGGTTACAGGCTCTTTCGCCAGCGGGACCAACACTGACGCGCTGGTTATTGCCGCGGCAGATTCAATGTCGCACGACGAATATGCCGGACCAGGGACATTAACAGGTTATATGCTGGCCCTCGGCGTGCGCAAGGCATTGTTTCAGGCGCTAAAAAGATATCTAACGCTGGGGGGACAGGTTGCCCTCTCCACGGGCTAATATATTTAGAGGATGCATGAGGAAATATTCGTTAGAGGAATGATGGCACACCGTTTAAGGAACGGGAAACATAGGCATTCCTTTATCGACGAGGAATGCCCCCGATTAGAATTTATGATATGAAAGGGGTACGGCATGTTTAGTAAAAGAAAATCTACTGTTACTGCGCTAGTATCTGTTTTGTTAATCCTGTCAATTACCTTCCTGCTGCAGGGATGCGGCATGACAACAAAAGTTGTGAGTGGTCCTGGTTTTCCCATGCAGATTACAGATGACCTGGGCAGGCAGGTAACCATTAAAGAAGCGCCCCAGCGGATAGTTTCCCTGGCGCCTGCAATAACAGAGACCCTCTTTGCCCTGGTTTTAAGTGACAAAGTGGTGGGAGTGACCAATTACTGTGACTATCCTGCCGAAGCCAAGGCAAAGCCAAAAGTGGGAGGTTTTTCCACCCCCAGCGCGGAACTGGTGGTGGCAGCTAAGCCAGACCTGGTACTGGCGACAACCATTAACGAGAATTACGTGCCCCAATTGGAGCAAGCGGGACTGACAGTGGTTACCATTGAGTCACTGAACCTGGCGCAGGTTCTGGAAAACATACGGCTGATCGGTCAGGTTACCGGAGCATCTGAGGCGGCTAACAATCTTACTGCTGATATGCAGAAGCGTATTGACAGCATCACCACTAAAGTGAGCGCTCTTCCTGACGAACAAAAGCCTGCCGTTTATTTTGAGATATGGCCCGACCCTCTTACCACAGGCGGCTCAAAAAGCTTTGTTAACAGTCTTATAACTATGGCGGGGGGGAAAAACATCGCGGGCGATGTGGAGATGGATTGGGTGAATTTAAGTCCCGAAATGGTATTAGCCCGGGATCCCAAAGTCGCTATTTTATGCCACCATGGTTCATCCCTGCAAACTGTCGAGGATTTTAAATCACGCAAAGGGTGGGAACAGGTGTCCGCCATCAAGAATAACCGTATTGGTCTGGTCAGTGATGAGAACACGGTGGTCCGCACCGGTCCGCGTGTGGTGGAGGGTTTTGAATATATGGCCAGGCTGATCCACCCTGATCTCATAAAATAGATAAACACGCCGCGATAACGTCGTACTTGTTTGAGACCATTGTATCATTCACTTAATCACATGTTTTTTAGGGGGCCAGTAGTTGAAATATAATGAACAGACTTGGCGGTGGAGAGTCTTAATCCTCTTTTTGCTGGCCTTACTGGGGTTAACTGTGGTTTTATGCACCACTATCGGCCCGGCGGGAATTGGTTTTACCGATGTTCTAACCATGCTGCTGCGCCGTTTGCCCTGGGTCGGCAGTCTGCTCCCGCGCGGCGATTGGCCTGAAAACTATGAAACAATCGTTTTCCAAATGAGGCTGGCAAGAGTAATTCTGGCAGCGCTGGTAGGCGCGGGTTTGGCCGCTTCCGGCGTGGTCCTCCAGGGCCTCCTGGTGAACCCGATGGCCGACCCATATATCCTGGGTATTTCTCAGGGCGCCGCCCTTGGAGCGACGGCAGCCATGCTGTCCGGGGTTGGCATACTGGCGCTGGGGATTTATGCGGTCCCTTTGGTTGCCTTCCTGGGTGGCCTGGCTACCTCTATTATTGTATACAACCTGGCCAAGGTGGGAAACCGGGTTCAAATGGCTACCCTGCTTCTGGCCGGGATAGCGGTTGGACTTTTCCTTTCGGCCATAACCTCATACATGATGATCACCAGCGGTCAGAACGTTCACCAGATACTGTTCTGGATGATCGGCGGATTTGCGGGACGCGGCTGGGATCATGTAAAGGTTCTGCTGCCCTATTTCATTATCGGCTATACTCTGATGCATCTCTATGCCCGTAAACTGAACGTGATCCTGCTGGGGGAAGAACCGGCGCAGCACCTTGGGATCGACGTGGAAAGAATGAAAAAAGTTTTGCTGGTGGCGGCCACGTTAACTACAGCGTCCGCTGTTGCCGTCAGCGGTGTTATTGCTTTTGTCGGACTGATTGTGCCCCATGCTGTGCGTCTTATGGTCGGCCCCGACCACCGTGTTCTTCTCCCCACCGCTGCTCTTACCGGCGCCATTTTCTTAATTATGGCGGATGCTCTGGCCCGCATCGCCGCTGCTCCTGAAGAAATACCGGTAGGTATCATCACGGCCTTATGCGGAGGACCCTTTTTCATATACCTGTTGAGAAAGAAGAATAACACAGGATTTTAACAGGTTCTTGAAGCGTCCGTTTTTAAATCAATCCTGGAGGTAAAGAAAATGCCTGTGATTTTAAAAATAGATGAAATCGAATGCTCTTACGGCGCGGTCAGAGTGCTGACGGGGTTAACCTTTTCAATAGACGGCGGCAGTTTCACCGGTATTATCGGACCCAACGGTTCGGGGAAATCGACTCTCTTAAAATCCTTGAGCCGGGTGCTAAAACCTGTCAAAGGGGCAGTGCTTCTGGACGAAGAGAACCTTTACAGCCTGGACACACGGGAAGTGGCTAAAAGAATGGCAGTGGTCCCTCAGGAGACTGCCGTAAATTTTTCGTTTACAGTTAAAGAGGTCGTTATAATGGGCCGCTCCCCTCACCTGGGCCTTTTTCAAAGCGAGGGAAGAAAAGATTTTGAAGTGGCCAGACAGGCTATGGAATTGACCAACACCTACCATCTGGCTGACCGGCTGATTACGGCTATCAGCGGCGGAGAAAGGCAAAGGGTGATTATCGCCAAAGCCCTGACCCAGGAACCGAAGATTATTTTACTTGACGAGCCAACTTCACACCTGGATATCAACCACCAGATTGAAATTCTAAGTCTGCTAAAGCGACTGAACAGGGAAAACAACCTGACCATAATCGGGGTTTTTCACGATCTGAACCTGGCCGCGCAGTACTGTGACAGTCTTGTTTTGATGAAAAGCGGCGCAATTTTCACCCTGGGCGAACCGGAAGTAGTGCTGACCACTGACAATATTAAGGAGGTTTACGGCGCCAGCGTCTTAATCAGAAAACATCCTGTAACCGGCCAGCCCTCCATTATACTCCTGGCTCAGGACTCTCATGGCATCTCAAAGAAAGGCCGGGTCCACGTTGTCTGCGGCGGCGGGGCGGGCGCGGCCGTACTCGGCCTGCTGTCGGGCAACAGTTATGATGTCAGTGCCGGTGTCATCAACTCAGGTGATATTGACTGGGAAACAGCCAGGTTTTTGGATATAAAAGTAGCTGAAGAAATACCTTTTCTGCCAATTTCCGAACGAAGTCACAATGAAAACATAAAACTTATCAATGAAGCCGCAGCCTGTATACTGGTTAACATCCCCTATGGCCGGGGCAATTTGAAAAACCTTGAGGCTGTTGCTCTTGCCCTCGAACAGTCAAAGCCTGTCTTGATTATAGAAGAACAGACCATTGAGGAGCGTGATTTCACCGGCGGCAAAGCGGTGTTGCTATATAACAGGCTAAAGGAAAAAGGTGCGGTTGTCCTGCGTGATAAAACCGCGCTGCTGGGAAAACTGCGGGATTTGTTATAGCCTTTCAATACAGGGTGGTGGAAAGGTTTGTTGTTTAGAAAGAAAAATAATACCCACGCCGCTCATATCCAATGGAGGGATTTTCGCTTGAAAATCTGTCTAGAGGGAATCGTTATCGGTTTATTAGCGGGAGTGCTGGTAGTCGCGTTTAGATACTCACTGGAAAAAGCGGAACAGCTGCGGGAGGATGTTTACATCCTCTTACACAGCAGCGGCTTTTGGCCTGTTGTTTTATGGTTTACTGTTTTGTTGAGCATCTCCGTTTGCCTGTGGTTTATTGTCCATAAAGAGCCGATGACCAGCGGAAGTGGCATCCCACAAATAAAAGGGATCATCCTGGGGCATTTCAAGATGAAATGGTTGAGAGTCATTGTCGGGAAATTTATCGGCGGCGTGTTGGCTATCGGTGCAGGCATGTCACTGGGACGTGAAGGTCCGTCTATCCAGTTAGGAGCCGCAGTCGGCCAGGGTGTCAGCCGCTTGTTGGGGAGACTGAGGATAGAGGAAAAATATCTCATTACAAGCGGCGCCAGCGCTGGTTTAGCGGCAGCTTTTAATGCGCCGCTCGCCGGTGTGATTTTTGCTTTAGAGGAATTGCATAAAAACTTTTCCCCTCCTGTTTTGATGTCCGCAGTTGCCGCATCACTTACGGCGGATTTCGTAACACAACAGTTTTTTGGCCATAAACCTGTTATTGAACTTCTTGGACTGCCGGTTTTACCCCACAGCCAATACTTTTATTTGATAGGATTAGGCCTGATCTGCGGGGGGGCTGGGTTTTTCTTCAACCGGATGTTAATAAAAACATTGGATATCTACAGGAAACAGGTCTGGTTGCCGAAGATGCTGGTACCGGCTGTACCGCTAATACTCGGCGGGATTTTAGGCTTCTTTTTGCCCGGGGTATTGGGCGGGGGGAATAAATTGATTGCTTCTGTCGGACAGAGTGACTATGGATTAACAATGCTGATCATTTTATTTGCAGTAAAGTTTCTGTTTACCATGATCTGCTATGGGTCAGGCGTTCCCGGGGGAATATTCCTGCCGATGCTGGTAATCGGCGCGCTGGCAGGAGCTGCCTATGGAAATGTGATTATTTCATTTCTACATGTCGATCCGCTTTATTATAACAACTATTTGGTTTTAGCCATGGCAGCGTTTTTCACCGCCATAGTTAAAGCTCCCATTACAGGCAGCATACTAATTACTGAAATGACAGGTTCATTCCAACATTTACTGCCTTTGATCACAGTTTCCATGGTAGCCTACATAGTAAGTGATATTCTAAAAACAGCCCCTATCTATGAAAAGCTGCTGGAATATTCTTTGATCAGGAAAGGCCGCACTGTTTATTCAGAGCGGGATAACAGCAAAACTATGATAGAAGTTGTTGTATGTTTGGGATCTCAGCTTGACGGCAAACGGATTAAAGATATTTCATGGCCTGCAAACTGCTTGTTGGTTGGCATCAGACGAGGGGAGTCAGAGATCATACCTAAAGGAGATACTAGAATTATTGTGGGTGACTATATATTAGCACTTGCCAATGAAGATAAATCGGTAGAAATAAGAGAATCATTAATCTTACTGACAGAAATAACCTATAGCACTGTCCATCAAGTGTAAACACTATGGGTTTTATGGCCTCCGGTGAGGAAAGATTCCGCCATGTATAGAACGTATATCAGATATGTTGAAAAATGTTCCCGGCGCCACATCATTCATTGTTTTCAGGATGTTACCCAGGTTTTTCCTTTTAGCGGAAACAATCAGTTTAATATTCTTTAAAGCCGGAGGGGACAATCTCCAAGTCAACCCTTCTTTGAATTCTCCTGCCCTCTTCCACTTCTTTTTCTATATTGCTTTCAACACTGTAATCTACCATGATTCTTTCTGGTGAGATGTTGTGATTTTGAATTAAATAATTCATTACTGATTCCGCTCTTTTTCTGGAAATATATTCATTTACATACTGATCTCCAGTGCTGTCAGCATGTCCTGTAGCATTTAAAACATATTGATCTTGATAAAATAAAAAAGCTGCCAATACATCTAACTTTGGTTGCTCCCTTGATTCTATCTCAAATGAATCTTCTCCAAAAAAGATTGATTGCAATGAAATGTTCTCTGATATAACTTTTATGACTATTTTATCATTTGATTTCTTAAAATAATTAATAACACTGTCAACTTGCTCAATAGTTACGCTGTAATTCGGATCAATCGTTACTATTATGCTTTTCAGATTATTCTCCTCATTGTATTTTAACTGATAACCATCTATGTAAGGGTAACTAATTTTTATCTGTTCAAAAACTGATTTATCCAGACCATTCTCTGTTTTATCTGTAGTTTCTTCAGCACCGGTTCCTTCAACCTGAGGTGAGACTTTGCCTGAAATGGCCTCCAACAACAACGAGGAAACCGGTTTCTTGCCATTCTCGTACAATGAGAAAACGGGAATCTGGGTAATATCAAGAGCGACATCCTGACCGGCAACCGTCCTTATCTCCTTCTCTACAAAATCTATTTTCTCCTGAGGTATATAAGTCACTGTATTAATCTTTATATAAACTGTATTTTGTGTTTTTTTCCAGGAATCCAGTCTGGAGTAATCCGTATTGTCAAAATTACTTACCTATCCATTATATAACTAGACATTTTTGCGGCTTTACAATTTTCACTACTCAAATGATGGAACTCAAGAAAATATTCCTCATTATTGATTGCCACTTATAATTGATGAAATACCAGAAGAATTAACATCAACTCCTAAAGGACATATATCGGAAGAAACACTACAGTTATATTCAAGAATACAACTTAAGTCAGCGACTATGCATAAAGCAATAAATGAAGCTATTTGTAAATATATTACAGAAGTTATTAACGATGAAGACATATTTAAAATAC
>CAZJGV010000011.1:0-18844 GCA_964545615.1 uncultured Pelotomaculum sp. | reverse complement strand
AGGCTATTGCGGCCACAAGGGGAAGGGCTACCAGATGCAGGTGATGGAAACCTACAAGTTGATGTTATTGCATCAACATCTATACCGCATATTGTCAAAGAGGATGTTTCCTGAGGGATTACAAAGGTAGTTGGAAGGCCGCTGTGCCGCGGTACCGGCAGAAGATAAGAATCACTGCATTTATAAAAGCAGCCCGGAACGTTATTTTCAGTAAACTACATTTTTAGTGGACAAATTGTTTAATTGGTGTTAGGATCTTTTTAACCGAAAAGAAACTGTCCAGGTACCCCTTAAAAAGGGGTGAAAAGGGAACCGGGTGCAAGTCCCGGACGGTCAGGCCACTGTATGTGGGGAGCGGCTCCCTAAAAGCGCCACTGGGTTAAAAATGAGCCCGGGAAGGCGGGAGATTTGCTGTGATCCACGAGTCAGGAGACCTGCCTGGTCAGCTTGGTACCGCCTTCCGTGGAAAGGCCAGGGCTGTTTTTATGCTTTTCACAGGTTACACCTGTGAAAAATCCGGCTCCATAGCGGAGGAAGCCGGATTTTTCATTTAATCTCCTTCTTCCATAACATGTTTTATTCTATTCACCCGTTCAGTTTGAGCGGGTTTTTTTTTAAAATAATCTGTCAGCCGGAAGGAATTTGACTGTTTTTGAAATAATAAGTGCTAGAAGTTATTAAATGTCTCTTTAAATAACATCCATGAGCTTTTCTGGTGTGATAATCTTTCAGGGAGTGAGAGTTATGACAAGACGAAGGTATGCCAATCGTAAATTAAAGGAACAACATCAACCGGGGAACCGGCTGAATGATCAGGCTGGATTACCGGACCTCGAGCCGGTGGGTAAAGACATCTGCCGGGAAACCCCGGCTTTGGAAAAACGGGCGGGGGAAAACGGCTGTATCCCGGTTGCCTTAGTCCTGGAAATGCTGGCCAAAGAGTATGTGGAAGGCGGACCAGGGGAAGCGCTGGGCAGGGTAGCGTTGCGCCTGGCCGAGGAAAGCGGACTGATCACCTCCTACCGGGCTAAGTGGGACGCACTGCAGGACGACACGTCCGGCAGCCTGCCGGTATACCTGTTTGACCGGCGTCAGTCCCTGGAATTAATCAGGTATCACCAGAGCAAGGGAAACAAAGAAGCCCTGCTGCGGGAAAAGGATAAACTGGAAGCAATAGAAGGGCGAATGCTCCTGGGTCAGTCATCGCCGCTAAAGATCACCAGTGAGGACCTGGAAAAACTTGAGGATTTCATCAAGTACAGCGGGTTTTAATTAAGTATTTCAACAGAAGACTTACGTTATTTAATGTAGATAACGAAGCAGCAAGTAACCCATGGCAATAGCGACCGACATCAGCATCATCGGAAAGGCAACTTTGATAAAGTTCACAAAAGTAATAACCGCTCCCCTTTTCTCCGCCAGGCCTGCCACAACCACATTGGCGGAAGCGCCGATAAGGGTTCCGTTGCCGCCCAGGCAGGCCCCCAGGGAGAGAGACCACCATAGTGGGTTCAGGTCGGTTATGCCTCCAATGCGGCCGATATCCTGGATCAGCGGGATCATTGTGGCCACAAACGGGATGTTGTCGACAAAGGCCGAGGCAATGGCTGAAAGCCATAGAATAAGTATTCCGGTGGCAACCATTGACCCACCGGTCAACTCCAGGGATTTTCTGGCTATGTATTCAATAACCCCTACTTCATCCAGCGCGCCTACCACCACAAACAAACCGGCAAAAAAGAAAATTACCGGCCATTCCACCGCGCCGAGGGCTTTTTCGGGGTTGCCGCGCGCCAACAGCAGCAGTAACGCCGCGCCGGAAAGGGCAATGGTGGCGGATTCCAGGTGCAGGGACTGGTGCAGCACAAAACCCAGGATGGTCAGACCTATCACCAGAAGTGACTTTCTGAGCAGGACCGGATCTTTAATTTCCTTTTTCTCATCCAAATTCATAATGCCGCTTTGTAAATCCGGAGTACTCACCAATTGTTTTCTGTAAAGCAATTTCAGCCAGAGCATATTAGCGGCGTAAACTACAATAACCACCGGGGTCAGCGCAGTCACAAAGTCCATAAAACCCAGGCCCGTGGCGCTGCCGATCATAATGTTAGGCGGATCGCCGATCAGGGTGGCGGTCCCTCCTATGTTTGAAGCAATTATTTCAGCGATCAGATAAGGAAGCGGACTGATTTTTAACTGCCGGGTAATGGCAAAGGTTACGGGAACTACCAGCAGTACAGTGGTCACGTTGTCCAGTAAGGCTGAGACTACGGCAGTAACGGCAGCCAGGGCCATCATGATCCGGACCGGATCACCCTTTACCAATTTGGCCGACAATATGGCCAGATACTCAAATACTCCGGTGTGGCGGGTTATTCCCACGATAGCCATCATACCTATGAGGAGGCCGATAGTGTTGAAGTCGATAGAACTGACCGCCATCTCCTGAGTGATGATTCCTGCCAGCAGGATCAACATTGCGCCGCAAAGCGCCACAATGGTACGGTGAATCTTATCCGTAATTAATAACAAGTAAGTTCCCAGGAAAACCACACAGGCAAAGGTAACTTGATATGTCGCCGGCACTTTCACTTTCTCCTTTTAAGTATCGTCTGTAAAATACTTCATTTATTGTTCGACCTGAAATATACAATATATCTTATCCCTCTTCCAAGTAACTGGCAAGGATTTTTCTTAAAGATTCAATTCTCATCAACCTGGGCTAAAGCTGGTAATGCGGCGGTTAAATCCGGATTGAGGAATGTCTGGAAGGCTTTTTTGCGGTATAATTATAAAAAAATCTGGCGGAGATACTTTCTAGTAAGATTTATATATTAAAACAAGGGGCGCTTGCAACAGATGATTATCCACAACATAGAGTTAATCCTTATTCTTTTAGCCCTATCCGTTGGTGTCACAGCACTGGCCAAACGGCTTAACAAGCCCTACCCAATCGCTCTGGTAATTATCGGGGCGGTTGTAGGGATTTTGTCAATTGGGGGGGTTCTTGAACACCCCAGGAATTTTTTTGCTTCGGATGAAGTTTCCCGCACAGCTGTTATTTCCATTTTTCTTCCGGCGTTATTGGGAGAAGCCTCTTTAAAGCTATCATACACGGAAATCAACCAGAACCGCCGGCCCATTATTCTGCTTGCTTTCCTGGGCACTGTGCTTGCTTATATCATAACAGGCGGCCTGTCTCATTTAGCTTTGGGGCTGCCTGTTCAGACAGCGCTGGTTTTTGGCGCGTTAATGGCTGCGACCGATCCGGTAAGCGTCATTTCAATATTTAAAAATCTTGGTGTCAACCGCCGCCTGGCAGTTATCATGGAAGGGGAAAGCCTGATCAATGACGGTATCTCGGTAGTCCTTTTCCAACTGTCTGTATTTTCCTTGACTTTTATAGCCTCATTAGGTCTGTGGGGAGCGGCCGTCGGAGTGGCTGTGTTCTTTAAAGTAGTGGTTGGAGGCACACTTATAGGTCTGTCACTGGGCTTTTTAATATCACAGATAGGTCGATATTTTGATGATTACCCGCTGGAAAACGCATTTTCATTGCTGCTCTTTTTCGGCGCCTATATTATCGCGGAAAAGATAGAAGTCTCCGGTGTTATTGCCGTCGTAGCGGCCGGATTGGTACTGGGTAATTATGGCAAGGCAATCGGGATGTCCCCCACCACCAGGTTCAGTATCTCAGTGTTCTGGGACACCATTGTACTGGCCGCAAATTCCCTGGTTTTCATTCTGGTTGGTTTGGAAATATCCCACATTACTATTGTGGAACATGCTCTTCAAATTCTAATAGCCATTGTATTGGTACTGCTCGGGCGGGGAGTGGCCGTTTACGTTTCAACCCTTGGCTTTAAACTGCCGAAATCATACAAGGACATTATCAACTCGGGCGGACTGAAGGGCTCGCTGTCTCTAGCCCTGGCCTTAAGCCTGCCTTTGGATTTTCCCGGCAGGGAAACAATAATCACCCTCACTTTTGGTGTTGTGTTCTTCTCCCTGATTGTACAGGGTTTGACGATTTCCCCGCTAATTCGCGTCCTGGGGCTTCAGAAAACTGTAAGTGGCCTGAAAGAGTATGAACAATTGTTGTTTGAATTACAACAGGCTGTTGCCGCAGGTGATGAACTCACCCGTTTATATAAAGAGGGACAGGTGTCCCCACAGGTCTTCAATAAAATTGAAAAGGAAACTGCTGCAAGGATTTTGGGAGTTAACCATAGCTTAAACAGCCTTTATGACAAACATCCTGATCTTCTTAAGGAACAGGAATTCAACGCGCGCAAAAAGCTCCTCTATGCTGAACACCTGTCCATCGAAAAGCTTCTGACGGAAGGTGTTTTAAGCGAGGAAACGGGTAACGAGAAAAAACATCTGGTCCTGGAGCAAATGGAAGCCTATGAAAAAAACGAATAGCGCTTAATCCTTGGTGACCAGAACCGGACACCGGGCATTCTGAATCACATAGTTGGAGACACTCCCCAGTCCTAATAGAATTCCTTCAAAAAGACCCCGGTTGCGGGAACCCATCGCAATCAGGTCTATTTTTTCTTTTTCGGCAAAACGGACAATGGCTGTACCGGGACTATCCTGCACAATTACAATTTGAACCTGCACACCTTCATTTTTGATCTTTTCCTCGGCCTCTCCCAGTTCACTTTTAAAATACTCGTAGGTTTTTCCCTCCAAATCCTTGAGCATATCATGGTCTGCCACCGATGATACGATTTCAGGCATTTTGACAGAGGTAAAGATATAAATTTCCGCATGGCAGTTTTTTGCTATTTCTGTTGCGATCTCCAGAGCTTTATGGGATTTTTTCCCACTGTCATAAGCCACAAGAATTTTTTTGATCATCCTTTAAAACCTCCCATCCTGATTAATAATTCTTCTAACCCCGGCAATTTATTCCCTGCCTCAAAAAAGTAATATGTGCTAAAATCTTGTTATGCTAATAGTGTTATGATAAAGTAATAGAGACAATTTTTATATATAACAGTGTTTCCCGGGTTGAACGAAATTTTCAGATTCGTTTCAAGGTTTTCGGCTTCTGGGGTGGGGAGTCATATATATGACTTCCCACCTTTTTTTAACAACAACAAAAAAAACATTTTTGTAAATGATATTACAAACACACAATCAGCGTGATGGGGTGACATTTTTGATCGAACAGTATCAGGTGACAATAGCCACTTCAATTTTTTTAATTACTTATGTTGTGATAGTTTCTGAGAAAGTTCACCGGACAGTTGCCGCTCTGGTTGGAGCGGCACTGGTGGTATTAATGGGCATCATAGATCCGGAGAAAGCGGTAGAGGCCATTGACTTCAATACGATCGGCCTGCTGGTCGGAATGATGATCATTGTAGGCATCACCAGACAAACCGGTGTATTTGAATTCATGGCAATTAAGGCTGCCAAAAGTTCGAAAGGTGAACCGCTGAAAATCATAGCCGCCCTGGCCCTGGTCACGGCCGTACTATCCGCGTTATTAGATAATGTTACTACCGTGCTTTTAATTGTGCCGGTAACTTTTGCCATCGCCAGACAGCTTAAAATCACACCACTGCCGTTCCTGATTGTCGAGATCATTGCGTCGAACATTGGCGGCACCGCCACATTAATAGGTGACCCGCCGAACATTATGATCGGCAGCGCTACCAATCTCGGATTTATGGACTTTGTTATCAATCTGACCCCGGTTGTCGTTGTCATATACGTTTTGACCATCCCGCTGCTCCAGCTCATCTACCGGAATCAACTGCTGGCGAAAGCAGAGCTTCAGGCAAACATCATGCGGCTAAATGAGCGGGAAGAGTTAAAGAACCCTGCTCTTTTGCGTAAAAGCCTCCTGGTGCTCGCCTTGACTATTCTGGGCTTCGTCCTGCACCAGTATGTCCATCTCGAATCGTCGGTGATAGCCCTGTCGGGGGCCACCCTTTTGCTTCTGATTACAAAGGAGGATCCTGAACACGCCCTGCAGATCGTGGAATGGCCGGTAATATTTTTCTTTATCGGACTATTTGTGGTGGTGGGATCCTTAGAAGAGGTAGGCGTAATAGAGGCGGTCGCCAGGTGGTCTCTGGAAATGACCGGCGGGGACGTGCTCCCGACAGGCATACTGATCCTCTGGCTGTCCGCTGTTGCCTCATCATTTATCGACAACATCCCGTTCGTGGCGACGATGATTCCGCTGATCCATGATATGGGCCGCATCGGCGGCATCAACGACCTTAATTTTTTATGGTGGTCTTTGTCTCTGGGAGCCTGCCTGGGCGGCAACGGGACTATCATAGGCGCCTCAGCTAATGTTGTAGTAATTGGTATGGCTGAAAAAAGAGGCCAGTATATAGGTTTTATGGACTTTTTTAAAATAGCCTTTCCGCTAATGCTGTTGTCTATAGTAATATCTACCGGTTATCTTCTTTTCTGGTATATTTTCCATACTCAGACCGCCATGCTTGTTACACTCGGTAGCGGGATCATGCTGGCACTGCTCTTAAGACCGGTAACCGGTATGCTGCTCAAAGAGAAAAAGAAGTTATTAGAATAACCGTCGCATACACTTGCCTATTTTTCTTCAAGGTCTTTAAGCTTATCATTACGGCCAACAACTACCAGCACATCTCCTTCTTCAATCACATGCTTGGCCCCTGGAGATATAACAACATTGTTGCCCCGCCTGATGGCCAGCACGGTTACACCGTGCTTCACCCTTAAGGCCCCTTCGGCCAGTGTTTTTCCGGTAAAATCTTCCGGCGCCATCAACTCAATAATACTGTAGTCCGGGGATAGGTTAATCTGGTCCATGATGTTTTTTGAGACCAGGGCTTGAGCTACCCTGGCGCCCATATCACGCTCAGGAAAGACCACTTTGTCGGCGCCGATTCTCTCTAAAACCTTCCCGTGCAGCTCGGTTACAGCTTTAGAAACCACCTTCTTAACACCTAAATCCTTGAGCATTACGGTGACCAGAATGTTGGTCTGGATATCCTGCCCGATGGCCACTATAACCACGTCAAAATTGCGCATGCCGAGCGCCTTAAGAGCCTGCTCGTCCATAGCGTCCACCTGGACCGCATGGGTAACTTTTTCCATGATGCTGTTGACTTTTTCCTCGTTCGTATCAACCGCCAGGACATCGTAGCCCATTTTTGTGAGGGTCAGGGCCAGGCTCGTCCCAAAGCGCCCCAGACCAATGATGGCAAACTGTTTCATCTGCAAATCTCACCTGATTTCCTAGATTTTCTGATTTTACAGACTCTTCTTACAGAACCTGCTCAGCCACTGAAAATATAATGAAATTATATAAAATACTAAACAAAAAGAAAAGAAAAATTCATGCCCTTTGCTTAGGTTTGAACCAGGGGCAGCCGGACGGTAAAGGTACTGCCCTCCCCCTCTTTACTCTCAACACTGATGGCGCCTCCGTGTTCCGCAGCGATCCACCCGGCGATAGCCAGGCCGAGCCCGGTGCCTTCGCCTGAGCGGGCCTGGTCGGCCCTGTAAAATCTCTCAAAAATATACGGCTGCTCGGACTGGGCAATGCCAATGCCGCTGTCAATCACTTGAACCTCAAGAAAAGAACCATCCGGCCGTGCTTCAAGCCGCACCTCCCCGCCGGCAGGTGTATATTTGAAAGCATTTTCTATTAGTATGAGGAAAAGCTGTTTCAAGTAATCCGCGTCACCCAACAGTTTGTATCCTTCAAAGGCGGAAAAGTCACCTGCCAGGAAACTTACTTTTTCAGAGAGGGTCGTACCCGTACGGGCGGCGTCCGTGAGCAGGGCAGCCGGACTGATTTCTTCTTTTTTTAATTCAAGTTTTGAGTCAGCTCTGGCCAGGACCAGCAGATCTGCCACCAATCTGGACATTCTCTCCGCCTCTCCGGCTATATCGGCCAGAGCCTCCGCCCTGGTCACGGGGTCGGCGTCCCCCATTTTCCTCAGCAGTTCTACGTTGCCGCGGATGGTTGTAAGCGGTGTGCGCAGTTCGTGGGAAGCGTCGGAAACAAAGCGGCGCTGCGCCTCCTCAGCCTTTTCAAGACCGTGATAGGCAGCCTGGAGACGTTCCAGCATATTATCAAGGGTGCCGGCCAGTCGTCCCACTTCATCCCCCGGCCCGCTGTAGTTTATCCGTCTGCTCAAATCTTTAGCCTGAATGACCGACGCTGTCTCAGTAATCCGGTTAATAGGCCTTAGCGCCGCGCCTGCCAGGAGCCAACCCAGGGTGCCGGCCAGGACCAGGATAATCCCCCCACCAAATAACAAAAGCAACCTGAGTCTTTTCAGGGCTGCTTCGGTTGGCCCCAGGATCCGGCCGACCTGGAGCACGCCAATTATCTGCCCCTCCAGGATCAGAGGACGGTTGTATATCCGCAAACCCTGGCTGCCGGACATAACCGTCTCAAAAAAATCGCTGCCGCCGCCTGCCCGTCGCAGGGTTTCCTCGCTCAGGGGCATAATCTGCCCGCCCAGGTTGTTTGACTGGGCGGCGACTGTCCCGTTCCTATCCACTACCTGGATATAAGTGTTGGGGGTGGCAAACACATCGACATCCGGCAGAACCACCTGCCGCAAACCCCCCATTATTTTTGTGGAGCGGACAACATCTCCGGCAATCCCGGCCACGGCCCGGTCAGCCTCAAAATTGAGGTTGCGCTCCATAAAAAAATAAACCAAAGCGCCAAAAAGCACCATTGTCAAAGCCAGAACCGCGCTGTACAGATAGGTGAGCTTGAGACGAAGGGACATTTCTTACATCCTTTCAGGCTACAATTATATGTCAGTATTCAGGAGTCAGGGTCAGCATACAGAATAAATATTAATTTATCATTAATTATTATTTTCTTATTCTGTATTTTGTATCTTGTCTTCTTACTTAAGCACGTAGCCAACCCCGCGCACTGTCTTAATCAGCCTTTTTCCGCCGGACTCTTCCAGCTTCTGCCTCAGCATGCCTATATACACTTCAAGAACATTCGACTCACCACAAAAGTCGGCCCCCCAAACCCGGTCCATAATCAGGTCCCTGGTCAATACCTGGCGCGGGTGTTCCATAAACAGGGACAGAAGCTCAAATTCCTTTGCCGTCAGGTATAACAGCTTGTCGCCGCGCCTGACCTCCCTGGTCATATAGTCGAGCATCAGGTCGTCGTACGACAGCGGCAGCAGTTCAGCCCTGCCGGACTTTTTTCTGCGCAAAAGCGCCCTGACCCTGGCCAGCAGTTCTTCTAAAGCAAATGGTTTCACCAGGTAGTCGTCCGAGCCCAGATCCAGTCCCTTAACCCGGTCGGCCACCTCATCTTTGGCGGTGAGCATCAGCACCGGCAGGTCACTGACCGCCCGCAGCCTGCGGCATACCTCCCAGCCGTCCGGCCCCGGCATCATCACATCCAGTATAACCAGATCCGGCTGCCAGGACGACGCCAGTCTGAGTCCCTCCTCGCCGCCTCCCGCCGCCTGCACGTCATATCCTTCAAAAACCAGTGAGCGGCGCAGCAGGGCGGTAATTTTTTTATCGTCATCAACAACCAGGATTTTAGCCGTCATCTCAAACCTCCAACGAATTCTACATTTTATAAATTCGTCGCTTCAGAAGAAAAACCTGCCGCTGTGTGAACCAGGAGCTGTATTTTAAACCACTCGCGTAAAAAGTCTTTTAAATTTTGTACAGCGAAAGGTTTTTATATTAATTTGTCGAAATGTGTTGGAATATTGTAGAAAATATTGGCTATGTTTGGCAGGAAAATTGTAGATTAGTTAGAATATTAGAAAAGGGTGGCGATTATTAAAATGGAAAAATTACTGTTATTTCTTATGCAGGGCATACCGGAATCGTCGGGGTATTTCTCTCTAAGTTTAGCATTGTTGGGCGTTCCCCTGCGCTGGCAGCGCATCGTGGCGGCGGGGACGGTGCTGGCCCTAGTTTTTTATGCGGCAAGGTCCCTTCAATTGACTTTTGGATTTCACACGGCGGTAGGAATATTTTTTTTGGTTATTGTTATCGGCAGATTTACTCATATGCCGGTTACAAAAATTTTCATAGCGGTGTTTGTCAGTTTTGCAATCCTTATTTTATTTGAACTAGTATCAATGAAAATTTTCTTCACCGCCACGCAGCTCGACCCGAACACGACCATAGCGGAAAACAGCAACATCTTATGGAAGTTGTCGGGCCTACCGCAGGCTATTTTATTAAACATATTCGCCCTGTTGGTCGCCAAATATAAAAAACCACAGGAGGACGCCTGGAAGATATGAGTTACCTTACTTTCAGTAAAAGCGCTGCCAGATTTTTAACTGAAAAAACAGGCCTTTCCCCGGAGAAGGAAATCATTCTGACTTATTCTATAGAAATGCTGGCGCTCAACCTGGGCAACATCCTGTTCACCCTGCTGCTGGCCGCGCTGCTCGGCGTACTGCCCGGCGTCCTGGCCTGCCTGGCGGCGGCTTTCCTGTTCAGGCACACAGCCGGCGGCGCCCACTCCAACTCCCCCTGGCGCTGCGCCGCGGTCACCATCGCCGTGTACCCGGCGCTGGCCCTGCTGGCGGTGTTTCTTGCGCAGTACGGCCAAACGTTTATTGATGTCTTGTCGACTGTTGGTATCCTGACCGGGTTAATCACAATCGCAGTTTTGGCGCCGGTTGACTCCCCGGCCGCCCCCATCATTTCCCCGCGCCGGAGAAAGAAGCTGAAAATTCTTTCCTTCGCGGCGCTGGCGGCGGTCGCGGCAGCCATAATTTTCTTCCGCCAAAGCAACTTTGTTTATGCTCTACAAATCCAGGTGTGTCTGGTAATAAGCGTCCTGTGGGTCAGTTTCATGCTCGGCAAGCCGGGGCATCGTTTAATGTGCCTCGTGGATAGAATAAAAATAAGGGAGGTGCGAAATTTATGAGCAAAATCGCGGTAAGACTGATTGTTTTCGCAACAACCGCACTACTATTCCTGGCCAACGTTTTCGCGGCGTCTGCATGCTCATCATATCATTATCAACCGGAAGTGCCCGGCTCGCTGAGGAGGTAATGAGAGAGGTGGTCTTTCCACCTCTTTTTTAACGATAAGTTCGTTGGTGGTGAACGCTTTTGAAAATGGAAAACGATATAATGAACAGGCAAGGTTATTTTTACGAGCACCTATCCGCCATGCAAACGTTATGTATATTTATATTGCTGCTGGGCTTTATCAAGTATAAACATACCTTCATCTTTTACCCGCCAAATGGCATGCATATTTTTTTTGGTTTATTGTTCTTAATCGGGCTGGGAACCGTTTTATTATATAATTCTTTTTCTTTTCGTGACGTTGATATCAGAGGGTGTCAATTTCAAGATGATTCTAATCACAGTTCATTAATCAAATACGCCTATGCAATCATCCCGTTTCTAATCGCTTTAGTCTTGCTTTTCATCGGGGAAAATGGTTTTGGGGTAGAGTCCATCTTCATCCTGCCCGTTTTATTCACTGCGACGGTGCTGGGCAAGAAGGCCAGCTATGTGATGGCTGCGGCCTGCACTCTTGTTTTGATAGTCAACCAGTCAGAGGTTAAGGTCGTCTCGCTGGTGCAGGCGCTGGAATCGAACATTTTCCTGATCTGCACCATGTTCACGGTGGGCTGGTTTGTCGGCGGCCTGATGGACATCGAGGCCCGGCACCGGGAGCAGTTGAAGCAGAACATGTTGTCCCTGGAAGAAGAGATTGTCCGGCGTGAACAGATGGAAAAGGAGATGGCCCGCCTGGACAGGCTGAATCTTATAGGAGAAATGGCGGCGGGCATCGGTCATGAAATCAGGAACCCGATGACAACCGTAAGAGGCTTTTTACAATTAATGGAGGAGAAAGAAAGGTACGCCCAGGACAGAGAATTCCTTGAGCTAATGATTTGCGAACTGGACCGGGCCAATTCAATAATTACCGAGTATCTGTCATTGGCCAAAAATAAAATAATGGCCTTAAAGGAACAAAACCTGAACTCGATAGTAGAGAATCTTTTCCCTTTAATCCAGGCCGACGCAATGGTTACGGACAAGAATATTATAAAAGAGCTGGGAGAGATCCCGGATATGTTATTAGACGAGAAGGAGATCCGCCAGTTAATCCTCAACCTGGTACGGAACGGGTTTGAGGCGATGTCCTCAGGCGGCGGACTGATTATTAAAACCTTTACCGACAGAGAGGAAGTGGTCCTGGCGATCCAGGACGAAGGCAGTGGTATTGAATCGGACGCACTGGAAAGAATAGGCACCCCTTTCTTTACTACTAAAGAAAATGGAACAGGTTTGGGTCTGGCTATCTGTTACAGTATCGCCGCCAGGCATGAAGCTGTAATAAAAGTAGAAACAGCTGAAACAGGGACCACCTTCTCCGTCAGATTTAAGCTCCCGGACAAAAAGGAATGATCAGCGATCATTCCCCTGCTTCCCCGCCCCGTGTATATAATTCAAAGCACTGTCCATAAACGTGTTCATATTTTTGTTTTTCAGTGAATAATAAACAAATTTACCTTCTTTTCTCTGCACAGCCAGCCCCATATGGCCCAGGAGCCGTAAATGATGGGACGCTGTAGCCACATTGGTGCCAAGGATACTCGCCACATCACACACACAGAGTTCCTCTTTGGACAGCGCGTATACAATTTTCAGCCTGGTGTCGTCAGCCAGTGCCTTAAAGAGCAGGGACAGGCCCTTGGTAACCTGGATTTCCTCTTTAAGACGGGTGACTTTTTCCCTGTCAAAGCAAAATATTTCACAAATGTCGTTTCCTTTGTCTGCCGACACAGCCATCACCCCTTGCGACATCTATTCTACAGGCTTGATTCCCATCAGCCTGATTCCATTCATGGTCACCAGCAAAGACGCCCCCATATCGGCCAGAATAGCCAGCCAGAGGGTCAGCCAGCCGGGAAAGACCAGCAGCACCGCTGCGATTTTTACCATAAGCGAGAAGGTGATATTCTGCCGGATGACTCCTGAGGCAGCCCTGCTGAGACGAATAGTGAATGGCAGCCTGGCCAGATCGTCAGCCATCAGCACTATATCCGCCGATTCAAGAGCAGTGTCTGTTCCGGCTCCGCCCATGGCGATGCCCACGTTGGCGGCGGCCAGGGCAGGCGCGTCGTTCACGCCGTCGCCTACCATCGCTACTTTGCCGTACTGCTGACGCAGCTCTTTTATTGCCGTAACCTTGTCCTGGGGCAAAAGCCCGGCCATAAAGCTGTCTACGCCGACTTCTTCAGCTATGGCCCCGGCGGCGGCCAGGTTGTCACCTGTGAGCATGACCGTTTTTTTGATGCCTATGGCCCGTAAACTGTCCAGCATATCCCTGCCCGCTTCCCTGACAGTGTCTGAAACTGCCAGTATACCGGCAAATTTACCTTCAACCACAACCAGCATGACCGTCTTCCCGCCTGACTGAAGCTGCTCAACGGTCCTGGACAGGGGTGAAAAGTCCAGCTTATTTTCCGCGAATAGTTGGGGACTTCCGATAATAACTTCCCGGCCGCTGTATTTTGCCCTGGCGCCCCGGCCGACCAAAGCCTCAAAGTCCGTCACTGCCGCAAGACTAATTCCTTTTTCATTGGCTTTATGGACAATAGACCCGGCCAGAGGGTGCTCCGACATTTTCTCAACACTGGCTGCTATTTGCAGAAGCTCCCGCTCGCTCAATTTTCCTTCTGTCACAATAACATCCGTAACTTCAGGAGTTCCTCTGGTCAGTGTGCCGGTTTTGTCAAAGGCGACTACCGCTAAAGAACCTGATTCCTCAAGGTAAACTCCGCCTTTGATTAACACCCCGTGCCTGGCCGCATTCCCTATAGCTGAGACGATAGCCACCGGGGTGGAAACAACCAGGGCACAGGGACAGGCCGTAACCAGCAGCGCCAGCCCCCGGTAGATCCAGTCGTACCAGGGCAGTCCCAAAATGATCGGCGGAAGCAGGGCAATTCCCGCTGCCAGAGCGATTACCGCGGGAGTATAGTACCTGGCAAACTTATCGACAAAAGCCTGCGAGGGCGCCCGCTGAGCCTGGGCCTCCTCTACCATGTTGATGATCCTGGCCAGCGTGGTATCATCAGACGTCCTGGTTACCCGGACCTCCAAAAAACCCTGCTGGTTAAGCGTACCGGCAAACACCTCATCACCGATAATTTTCTCCGCCGGGATCGATTCACCGGTGATAGTGGCCTGATTTACCCACGAATAGCCGGATATAACCTTTCCATCCATGGCGATTTTCTCACCCGGTTTCACCATAAGCACATCACCTGGATGGATATCCTCTACAGGCAGTTCCATCTCCTGGCCGCCCCTGCAGACAGTGGCGGTCCTGGGCGCGATTTCCATCAACGAGCGGATGGACTGCCTGGCTTTATCCACAGTGTAAGATTCAAGGGCGCCGCTGACAGCATACAGGAAGACAACCACCGCGCCCTCCCGCCACTGGCCGATTAGCGCGGCTCCCGCCACGGCCACGGTCATCAGCACGTTCATATCAAAGCTCAAACGCGTCAGCGATGAAACCGCCCTGCGCGCCGTAGCATAGCCGCCAACCACGATTGCCGCCAGGTAAAGCACCGTGGAAAGGTCCGGCAGCGGCAAAAAGATGTCGGCCAGCCAGCCCACCAGCAGCAGGATCCCGGACATGGCACTGATTACAACCCGCCGGGGAATTTCAGGACGGGACAGAATCCCTCCCGGATTTTTAATTTCAGCGGTTGCCGTCACCCCTTCGCCGCCGGTAACAGCGGCAATAAGACGCCCGTCTATGTTACCGGTTACAGTCAGCTTCGCCGCTCCGAAATTGAGTTCGACCGAATCGACTCCCGGCAGAACGGCTATTTTTTTCTCCAGCCTGGCGGCGCAATCCGCGCAGCTAAGGCCGGACAGGTAAAAAACCCTGACCGGAGGAAAGCCTTCCCTGGCTGCGTTAACTCCGTGTTTTTCAGCTATTTCCACCACGCGCCCCGGGTCAACCTCACCCTGTATGGTCAGTTTGGCCGCGCCAAAATTCAATACAGCCTTTTCCACTCCTTTCAGTTCGGCCACTTCCCGCTCCAACATGGCGGCGCAATCCGTACAGCTAAGCCCTTTTAACCTGAATACCGTGAGCATTTGCGCATCAGCGACAGACATGTTTACGACTCCTGTTTTTAATTATTCTATCCACAATAGCATTATAATGTTCATATGATTGTTTGAATATCATCATAAACAAATTTTTAATTTTGTCAATACATTAATATTTTTGTCCCTCTTTCATTATAGGCCGGATGTTCTTTCAAGGGCACGACTTGCTCCTTTCAGAGGCGGTTCTTCCAAATATGTTAGATCTTTATTTTTATTGATTACCCAGTTCATATAAACAAGATTTCTGAACAAGACCAAGTAATTATTATCATCATCCCTTACCAGCATTTCATCCCCGGTAGACTTCGGAAGTATATTTTTACCCACCACCCACCGGGCCACGGTGAAAGGCAGGTGTTCCAATCTTATATCAACACCATATTCGTGTTTTAGCCTGTATTCTAAAACATCGAACTGGAGAGCTCCCACCGCCCCTATTATCGGCGACTCTATTTCAGCATGAGGGTCGCGATATTTTTGCAGTGCCCCCTCTTCAGCCAGTTGCTCCAGTCCCTTGATGAATTGTTTCCTTTTCATGGCTTTACAAAGATGTAACCTGGCAAAAAACTCCGGCTGAAACCTTGGAATGGCTTCATAGGTGAAGTTGCTTTTCTCTGTCAGGGTATCCCCGATGCAAAAAATATCGGGGTCAAAAAGGCCTATAACATCGCCTGGAAAAGCTTCTTCAACAAGTGTACTGTCCTGGGCCAAGAATTGTTTGGATTGCGATAAACGTATTTTCTTGCCGGAGGGAACATGCTTAACAACCATACCCCTCTTGAAAACGCCCGAACATATGCGCACGAAAGCAATCCTGTCCCGGTGGGCAGGATTCATGTTGGCCTGAATTTTGAAAATGAAACCAGAAAACTCATCGTCGTCAGGTTCTGTAAAACCTGTTGATGTCGGCTTCCCGTGGGGTGCTGGAGCAAGCTGAACAAATGATTTTAAAAAATAACTGACTCCGAAATTGGTCAAGGCACTGCCAAAATATACCGGTGTCAGTAACCCTTTTTGAATAAGCTCCGCCGTATAGCCATCACCGGCCAGGTCCAGCAGTTCGATATCATCCCAGAGTTTTTTGCATAAAGAGTGACCTATGGCGCCGCTGATTGCGGGGTCGGACAAATCACCAAACACGGTAGGAACAATGGTCTGGCCGTGGTCCTGGCTGGTGTAAAGCTCAATAACTGAAGACATCCTGTCGTAAACGCCTTTAAACTCGCTGCCCATACCGATAGGCCAGTTCATTGGAAATGCTTTTATGCCCAGGACCTTTTCGATTTCATCTATGAGCCCCAGGGGTTCTTTGCCAAACCTGTCAAGCTTGTTGATGAAAGTAAAGATGGGAATTCCCCTTTTTTTGCATACCTGAAATAATTTTATGGTCTGTTTCTCCACCCCCTTGGCCGCATCAATCACCATTACTGCGCTGTCTGCGGCCATAAGCGTGCGGTAGGTGTCTTCACTGAAGTCCTGGTGGCCTGGAGTATCCAGGATATTGATTTTATGTTGTTGATATTCAAATTGCATTACACTGGAGGTTACCGAGATGCCCCGTTGTTTCTCCAACTCCATCCAGTCGGAAATGGCATATTGTTTTGCTTTGCGCGCCTTGACCGTGCCCGCAAGACGTACGGCGCCTCCGTATAGCAGTAATTTTTCCGTTAATGTTGTTTTGCCGGCATCCGGGTGAGAGATGATGGCAAAGGTCCTTCTTTTTCTGACTTCCTCTAATATAGCAGCCTGTTGCATTATAAACAGTTAACCTCCCAAATTTATTTGATTATCATTCCACAAGCATTTTTTGTCATGACCCAGAACTGTGATCATAAGTAAGTTTAACTGTGGGAATAAACAGGAGGGGCAGGGCTTTTTGAAACCCTGCCGCACAGCCTGCACTCTTTAAATCTGTTAATCAAGCTTATTTCATAGATCATTTCCCGCAGTATTCTGTGATGATGGGCAATATCATCGGTTTGCGCCCAATCTTTTTAAATATGAATGACGACAAAGATCTGGTAATACATTTCTTAAGATATGGCCTGTCAACAATTTGTCTTTTGTCCAATCCTGCAAGCATCTTAGAAACAATGATTTTAGCTTCATTTACAAGTTCCGTGTTTTCTCTTATATAGATGAAGCCACGGGAGACTATGTCCGGGCCGGATATCCATGTGCCCGCATTGGGATCTATTACTAATACCACCACTACGAAACCATTTTCCGCCAGACTCTGCCTGTCTTGTAAAACAATATTGCCAACGTCGCCTATGCCCAGGCCGTCCACCATTATTTCGCCGGCAACCACTTTGCCTCCTAAAGCAACCTTCTGCCCTTGAAACTCCCACCGCTCACCGCACTCGGATTTGATCACATGGCTTTCCGGTACACCCATATTGGCGACCAGGTTGGCAAAGTGAACCTTATGCCTGTATTCACCATGGAAAGGTAAAACGTATTTGGGTTTCAACAGATTTACCATTATTTTGATTTCTTCCCCTGATGCGTGACCAGAAACATGGACCGTACCGTCAGCTTTATATACCACCCTGGCGCCAAGGCGAAAGAGGTTGTCTATGGTCCTGGCTACCAGCCTTTCATTGCCCGGTATGGGGCTGGCGGAGATTACAACGGTGTCGCCGGACATTATGTTCACCTGCCGGTGCGTCCCCTGGGACATTCTCGTCAGGGCTGCCGCTGGTTCTCCCTGACTGCCCGTGGTGATAATGACAACTTTTTCAGGCGGTAATTTGTTAGCCTCAGTAACCTCCAGTAGGGAATCGGGGGGTATTTGAAGATATCCCAACTCCAAAGCCACGCCGGCGATATTAATCATACTCCTGCCGGCCAGGGCCACCTTCCGGCCATAGGTGACGGCGGCATTTATAATCTGCTGCAATCTGTGCACATTGGAAGCAAAGGTAGTTACAATTATCCGCCGCTCCGACCGCTCAAAAATACTCTTCAGGGTTTCCCCCACCACTTTCTCAGATAAGGTATATCCTGGTCTTTCCACATTTGTGGTATCGCAGATAAACAGTAATACTCCGCGATCACCGTAATGAGCAAGTTTGTTCAATTCCATAACTCTTCCGTCTACAGGGGTTTGGTCTATTTTAAAGTCTCCGGAATGCACCACCAGTCCCGCTGGTGTCTCGATAGCCAACCCAACGCCGTCAGGAATACTATGGTTCACCCGGAAAAAATTTATTGTGAAACAACCCAGTTGCAGACTGTCCTCTGGATTTATAACATTCAGGGAGTAATCACCTTGGTCCAGTTTGTTCCTGTCCATTAATTTAGTACCGGCTATGCCCACGGTAAGCAACGTGCCGTACACCGGAACATTGATTTCTTCTAATACAAATGGCAGCGCCCCAACATGGTCTTCGTGGCCATGAGTAAGAATGATCCCTCTCACTTTTTCTTTGTTGCTTTTTAAGTAGGCAATATTGGGAATCACCAGGTCTACACCGGGCAATTCTTCTGTGGGAAATTTTAATCCCGCATCAACAATAATAATGTCATCATTACATTCCAGAACAAGCATGTTCTTGCCTATTTCTGTTACTCCCCCCAGGGGGATAACACTCAATGTATTTTTTCTTGATTTTGTCATTGACTAAAACCTTTCCCCACATTTTTGCTGCTCAATAAATCCCTTGAGATCTTCTCTTTTTACCCTCCAGCCGCGCCCCACTTTAAAA
>CAZJGV010000010.1:0-29362 GCA_964545615.1 uncultured Pelotomaculum sp. | reverse complement strand
CAAGTCATCCCATCGACAATGGCGTTAAAAATCTCCAAACGACTTCCCGCCTCCTTTTTAAGGTATCATAGTCCCAGAGGTGCTATTTTACCGGGTCGTACCCTCCTGGGTGAAAAGGGTGGCATTTTGATATCCTGATTACAGCCATCCACACCCCTTTATAAACACCGTGTTTTTCCACAGCTTGTACGGCATAATGAGAGCAGGTGGGATAAAAACGGCAGGAAGGTGGTTTAAGAGGTGATATAAACAACTGGTACAACCTGATTAATGCAAGAAAAAACTTTTTCATAAGAATAATCACCTTATAAAAGCCCTTTTTAACAGTTTCAACAAGCTTTCCTCAACCTGATGGTATTTCAAACTTTCATTGTTGCGGCGCGCCAGCAAAACTATGTCAAAACCACCGGTAAATTGATTGCTGTTATTTCTGCATGCTTCCTTAAACAAACGCCTGATCCGGTTTCTCTTGACCGCATTGCCGATTTTTTTACTTACGGTAAACCCTAACCGGCAATTAGCAGAATTATTCGCTAAAAAATATAGCACCAGGTGACGATCGGCTACCGATTTCCCCCGGTTATACACGTTTTTATAATCCTTATTTTTTTTAATAACTGTAAGGATGCTCATTTAATCCTCTTTAAAGGCTGCTTTTTAACCCCACTCTACTAAAAAATTTTAGAATATTTTCTAAAATATCTAGACACTCCCACTATATAATTATTGCCCGGAGCTAATACCTAATATACATATTAATCTTTATATTTATAAAGGCCACCTTCTTAGCGGCCTCACGCAGACAACCTTTTTCTACCTTTTATTCTCCTTCTCTTCAGCACATTGCGGCCGCAGTGGGTAGACATCCTTTTTAAGAATCCATGAACCTTTTTGTGCTTACGCGCCTTTGGCTGGTAAGTTTGCTTCAAAAACCACACCTCCTTTATATCCGGTTAAAAATATGATGAGAGTCAGTAAATAGGCACACACAAACCATTATATAACAATCAATTTTTAACGTCAAGGAACAACTATAACAAGCTACAAGCCCTTGTATTATATAAAAAGCCTGTTGATAACCTAAGCAAAATTTGGTATCATTTTATTGCTGATAAGAGTACCGCTTTTTTTTACACAGCTTGTCCACAGGTCTTTTAATAAAAAGTGATCATCTATGTTAATATCTTAATCTACCCCTAAAATCACCTCCAAGTAAAAGGAGGATTTTTTAGGGGTGCAAGCATTTTAATTTCAGGGGGTTTACTGTGGTTAGAAGTGAAGTCCTTAAAATCTGGGAACAAGCTCTTAGTATATTGGAAAAGAAGCTAAATAAAAATTCTTTCGACACCTGGCTTAAACCTCTCAAACCGCTTGGCTGTCACGAAAGCACTATTATAATTGAAGTGCCGAATAATTTTTCACGCGGCTGGCTAAGTGATCGTTACGCTCCCCTGTTAAAAAATGTGATCCAGGACATTATTAAACAAGACATTAGTGTACAATTTCTCCTTTCCAGCGAGATTCCCAATATTGAAAAAAACCTGCCCCAAAAAAACAGTGATCGGGCGCCACTTGAAAAAATTAAGGAGGAATTTTCCTCAATTCCTTTAAACCCTAAGTATACTTTCGATACTTTTGTTGTGGGCAACAGCAACAGGTTTACCCACGCCGCCTGTCTGGCTGTTTCGGAAGCACCGGCCAAAGCTTACAACCCACTGTTTATATATGGCGGCGTCGGCCTGGGCAAGACTCACCTGATGCACGCCATCGGCCAGTTTATTATGTCTAATACTAATAAAATGAAAGTTTTCTATGCTACTTCGGAAAAATTTACAAACGAACTTATTAATTCAATTAGAGATGATAAAACTGTTGATTTCAGAAATAAATACCGCGGCATGGACATTCTGCTGGTAGACGACATACAGTTTCTAGCGGGTAAAGAACGCACCCAGGAAGAATTTTTTCATACTTTCAATACTTTATATGAAGCAAACAAGCAAATAATTATTTCGAGCGACCGTCCTCCCAAGGAAATTCCCACCCTGGAAGATCGCCTGCGCTCCCGCTTTGAATGGGGGCTTATCACCGATATTCAGCCGCCCGACCTGGAAACAAGGATTGCCATTCTGCGTAAAAAAGCACAACAGGACAATCTCTCAGTGCCGGATGATACGCTTGTTTATATAGCAAATAAAATACAGTCCAATATCCGCATTTTAGAAGGCGCTCTAAACCGGGTCATCGCCCGTGGTTACCTGAACGGAGAAGACATAAACCCGGAAATGGCCGCGGAAGTTTTAAAAGATATCATTCCCACCAACAAGCCGAGGCCGGTTACCGCTGAGTTGATTCAGGAGATAGTAGGAGATTTTTACAATATACGCATAGAAGATTTTAAGGCCAAAAAAAGAAACCGGGCTATATCATTTCCCCGCCAGATTGCCATGTATCTGTCGAGAGAAATGACTGACCTTTCGCTGCCACAGATAGGAAGAGCTTTTGGCGGACGTGATCATTCCACCGTTATTCACGCCCATGACAAAATTAATAATGAATTAAATGAAAACGGTGTCCTGCAAGAAACGATCAAAGATTTAATCGAACAGATCAAAAAAAGCTAACAGGCTGATGTATGAAAAGTTATTATTTTTGTGGGTTTTTCATTTATGAAAAAAAATAACCTTTTTATAATTTTTTATTGAACAAACTATAAACACACTTTTTCTGTGCTAAAACATGGGCGGCCTACATTATTAACATAATCACAGCTATTACTATTACTACTGTTTAAAAGATCTACTAATAACAATAATGATAGGAGCAAGCAAAAATGAAGTTTGTGTGCGACAAAGACAGCTTATTAAACGCTGTGCAGATAGTGCAAAGAGCAGTTTCTCTAAAAAACCCTTTACCCATACTGGGCGGCATAAAATTTGAAACAGACAATGAAAGAGTTGTCCTTTCAGCCACTGACCTTGAGATGGGTATTCGCTGTTCTTTTGCCGCTGAAATAACTGAATCAGGCAGCTCTGTGCTTCCGGCCAAGGTTATTTCAGAGTTGATCAGGCGTCTGCCCGACCTTCCTGTTTTTATCGAATCAGACTCTCTAACCGGCAGCACAACAGTAAAGTACGGCCAGTCCGAGGCCATTATAAACGGCTACCCAGTCGAAGAATTTCCTGATTTTCCAATGCCGGAAAGTGAGATAAAGTTCCTTTTACCAAGTGATGTCATAAAAGATATGGTAAGACAGGTTGTGTACGCGGCTGCCACAGATGAAAACCGCCCTGTTTTTACAGGTGTACTGCTGGAAACCGGCGGCGGTGAAATGAACATGGTGGCTACCGATACCCACCGTTTAGCCTGGCGCAAGATTTATTTGGAAAATTATCAGGAGCTAAATATAAATTTAATCATTCCTGGCAAAACTCTTAATGAGTTGGTTAAAATCAGCGGCTCAGCTGAAAAAAATATAGAAATTACAGTAACTGAAAATCAAGTGCTTTTTAATAATGGTGATGTATGCCTGATATCCCGCCTGATCGGCGGTCAGTTTCCCAATTACCGCCAGGTTATTCCGGGCGAATATATTTCCCGGATCAGGGTATCAACAAGGGATCTGGCGGAGGCTACAGAAAGGGCTGCGCTTCTGACCAGAGACGGTTCACCTATCATAAGGCTGCAAATCAGTGACAATACCCTGGTGGTTACTGTTAATACAGAGGCCGGACGCGTGCGGGAAGAAATTCCTATCTACCAGGAAGGTGAGTCCCTCCAGTTTGCCTTCAATGCCAGATACCTCAGCGATGCGCTTAAAATGATCGGCAGTGAGGATGTAAATATAGAATTTACCGGACCCTTAAGCCCAGGAATTTTAAGACCGGTTTCAGACATAGAGTATCTTTCCCTTTTACTGCCGGTACGTTTGCGTGATGAGTAATTCTTTTACTGTACAGGAGTTGTCCGTATGCAACGGTTCTCAGCAACAGACAAGTTTGTTAAAGTGCCGGTGAAAGGTGAAATAAGACTGGACCAGTTTTTAAAGTGGTCGAATATATCAGTTACAGGTGGTCAGAGCAAGATCTTGATCGTAACTGGTGAAATTAAAGTTAACGGTGAAGTTGAAACAAGAAGGGGAAGATTGCTCCAGGAGGGAGATATCATACAATTTAAAGAAACTGAATATTTTGTTTTTTATCCAGGCGGGGAGTGCTAGTTTTGTATCTGAAGAGGTTGTCATTAACTAATTTTAGAAACTATGAGCAACTGGATCTGGAACCAGATCAGTTTTTTAACGTTATCTATGGTCCCAATGCCCAGGGCAAAACAAATATTCTTGAGTCTATATATTTTACCTGTACAGGAAAGTCTTTTCGTACACCAAAAGAAATTGAGATTATACGCTGGGAAAACAATTTTTCCAGTGTTAACAGTTTACTGGAAACAAACAGCCGTCAGATAGAAGTACGCATATTATTAAAACCGGGAAAAAAAATCATAGAAGTTAACGGTGTTCAAACACATGGTCAACTGCTGGGTTGGCCGGGCGTGGTTTTGTTCACTCCGGACGACCTGGTTATGATTAAAGGGTCGCCACAGGAAAGGCGGCGCTTTTTAGATCTGGAAGTAGGCCCTTTTAACGCGCAGTACAGTCATTATCTGAGTCTTTACAACAGGGTGCTGTCTCAGCGCAACAACTTACTCAGGGAAATAAAAGAAAAAAGAATAAAAAGTGATGCTCTTGATGTATGGAATGAACAGCTTTGCCGACATGGAGCAAAACTACTTTTTATGAGAATTGATTTATTAAAAGCTCTCAGCCCTTATTTTAATAATATTCACAATGATATAACCGGAGGAACAGAGAAACTGGAACTGCGTTATCTTTCGTCTTTGAAGTTGAGCGGTGTCTCAACAGAGGAAGAAATATACCATCAGTTTGCCAGAGAACTTGAAGCGACAAAGAATGAAGAAATTATACGGGCTCAATCACTGATCGGTCCGCACAGGGACGATCTGGCAGTTCTGATAAATGGTGTGGACGCCAGGATTTACGGGTCTCAGGGACAGCAAAGGACGGTTGTTTTATCTATAAAAATTTCTTTGATCATGAATTGGCATAAGGAACTGAATGAACACCCTGTTTTACTGTTGGACGATGTTCTTTTTGAACTTGATCACAGCCGTCAAAAGGAACTTTTTAAGAGAATAAAAGAAGTGGTGCAGACTTTCGTCACATCCACCGGCAAAAACAAGCAGGATTTTGAAAGTATTTTTTCAGGCCGGTACTTTGGCGTCAAATCGGGCAAAATAATTAATTTTTAGGAGGAATAGAATGTTTCTGCATCTTGGAGGAGACGTGGTAGTTTCAAAAAAAGATATAATCGCTATTCTAGATGTGCGCACCAGGAAGGCGCCCGTTACCAAAGAATTTATTGAAATCGCCAGGGACGAGGGTTTTATTAAAAATATTTTTGATCAGGAAAAAGAGAAATCCTTTGTGATTACTACCAGAGCTATCTACATGTCCCCGATATCATGTGTAACCCTGAAGAAGAGAGCAGAGAGCTTTTTGGATAGTATGTGTTAGTTTTACCAATTGATGTTTTAAAAGGGGTGATGGGAGTTGGGTGACATGAAAGAAAACAACCGCTATGGAGCAGAAGAAATACAGGTGCTGGAAGGTCTTGAGGCTGTGAGGCGGCGCCCCAGCATGTACATAGGGAGCACCAGCTCCAGGGGGCTGCACCACCTGGTGTACGAAGTGGTTGATAACAGTATTGACGAGGCCATGGCCGGCTTCTGCAACAAGATTGAAGTTGTTATTAACGAAGATAATACTATAACTGAAACAGATAATGGCCGGGGTATACCTGTTGACATTCAGCCCCAAGTAGGACGCCCTGCGGTGGAAGTAGTGCTGACCAAACTGCACGCCGGCGGCAAGTTTGGCGGTGGAGGCTACAAGGTGTCCGGAGGCCTGCACGGGGTGGGCATCTCTGTGGTCAATGCCCTTTCCGAATGGCTGGAGGTGGAGGTTAGGCGGAAAGGCAATGTTTACTATCAAAAATACCAAAAAGGTGTGCCTGTTAATGATTTGGAAATTATTGGAAAGAGCAAAAGCAACGGAACTAAAGTGAGCTTTAAGCCCGACCCGGAGATTTTTGAGGAACTGGAGTTCAACCAGGAAACCCTCGCCCAACGGTTAAGGGAACTTTCTTTCCTCAACGCGGGCGTTAAAATTATTTTCAGAGATAAACGGTCCGACTTTGAAGTAATATATCAGCACGAAGGCGGGATCAAAGATTACGTCAAATATCTGAACAAAAATAAAACCCCGCTGCACAGTAAACCGATTTACTTCCAGAAACAGCGGGAAGATGTTATGGTGGAAGTGGCTTTGCAGTACACAGATTCTTATAATGCGGACAGTATATTTTCTTACGCCAACAATATCAACACCATTGACGGAGGAACGCACGAGGCTGGTTTTAAAGCGGCGCTGACCAGGGTAATAAATGATTACGGAAAAAAATACAACCTGCTCAAAAACGGCGCCAGCAATCTCTCAGGCGAGGATATCAGGGAAGGGCTCACAGCCATTATCAGCGTTAAAGTACCGGAGCCCCAGTTTGAGGGACAGACCAAAACCAAGCTGGGCAACAGCGAGGTCAGAAGCATTGTTGATTCGGTCATGGGAGAGGGGCTGGGAACCTTCCTGGAGGAAAATCCGCCTGTGGCCAAACGAATTCTTGAAAAATCACTCACCGCCTCCAGGGCGCGTGAGGCGGCGCGCAAGGCCAGGGAACTCACCAGGCGTAAAAGCGCCCTGGAAAGCTCAACCCTGCCGGGCAAGCTGGCTGACTGTTCAGACCGGGACCCCTCCAACACCGAGCTGTATCTGGTGGAGGGTGACTCGGCGGGCGGTTCCGCCAAGCAGGGCCGTGACAGGCGCTTTCAGGCCATCCTGCCCCTGCGGGGAAAAATATTAAACGTGGAAAAGGCCCGCCTGGACAAGATCCTGGCCAATGAGGAAATAAGGTCTATGATTACAGCCCTGGGGACAGGGATCAGCGAAGAATTCGATATATCCAAAGCCAGGTATCACAAGGTGATCCTGATGTCTGACGCGGACGTTGACGGCGCGCATATCAGGACGCTGCTGCTGACTTTCTTTTACCGTTACATGCGCCCGCTGGTGGAGGCCGGCTATGTTTTCATTGCCCAGCCGCCCTTATACAGGGTGAAGAAAGGCAGAAGTGAAATATATATTTACGACGACGCGGAGTTGGAAAAACATTTAAACAAGACCGGCAGGGAAGGAATTTCCATACAGCGCTATAAAGGTTTGGGTGAAATGGACGCGGTGCAGCTCTGGGAAACAACGATGGACCCTGAAAGCAGGACGGTGATGCAGGTGTCCCTGGAAGACGCCATTGAATCAGATGCCATCTTTTCCATGCTGATGGGGGACAGGGTAGAGCCGCGCCGGGATTTTATTCAAGAAAACGCCCTGGCCGTACGCAATCTGGATGTGTAAAAATAATTAAAAAACCTATTAGTACATATAAACAGTTAGAGCAACCACTCTAACTGTTTTTTTTGAAAAATATTTTTCAACCTGTTTTTATGCATGGATTCGACAAATTATTCCAGACAGTACATGTTAATATAAGTTATACGTTCCAAATCGAAACTTTATTTATAAAAACAGGGGGAGGACCAGTGAAGAAAAATATTTTTTTAGTTTTTTTAGTTTTTTTAACCTTTTTTAGTATCCCAGCCGCTGTTGAGGCTTCCTCAATGAGAATGAGGGTTAACGGGGTAGTATGGGATGTCCCACAGGTTATGACTGATAACAGGACATTGGTGGGGGTGCGCTTTATTGCGGAAGCCCTGGGTGTGGCGGTGAACTGGGATGAAGAAAATAGAACAGTGATTATAGGTTCCGGCAGACCAACCCCGAATAAAAATGAAAATATACAAATACTGGTAAATGGCAAGCAGCTTGAGGCAGATGTAGCGCCGAAGATTGTTAACGACCGGGTTATGGTGCCCGTCCGCGTTGTCGCGGAAGCCCTTAACAGCCGTGTGGAATGGGATCAATGCTTAAATAGTGTGATCATCACTGACCTTAAACATACTACCGAACATATTACGATTATACCCGCGAGTGGTATAAAACAAGGTGACATAGATAGTATAAAAAGCATCGCGGAAAAGGCTTGCTTTAAAGCTAGCGCAGATTTGGATCCGCTTAAGGATAATTATTACAATGTTTTTGTTTATCCTGATTGGGAGTCTTTTTTTTACGGATACCTTGAAATGTCTGATAAAACATTAGCAGGAATAGAGAATCAGGATATTATCGCTATTACCCCCAATAGGGTATGTATAAATATTGAAAAACATTTGGGGCCAGATACCGATAAACGGATGGTGGGACTAATTTTATGGTTAAATGCCAAAGATATCGGCGGCGACAGAGATGCCGGGAACAAAGCGCCCGAGTGGCTTTTTGAGGGTTTATTAGCTCATTCGTGGTTTTCAGAACGGTTTAATTCCTTGGCAACCATGAGAGAATTCGGGATAGCCAGAAAGAATGCGCTGGACAGTTTTGAAATGGGGAAAGTCCCCACTTTTATTGGGTTACTCGATCCAACCAGGTTAAATTATCAGTATAGTTACGTCAATTATGTGGCAGCTGAAATGTTAATCGGGCGGATCGGCTTTGCCGGGATCAAAGAAATGATTTATGAGTTAGATAAAGAATCGGATTTGCCACAGGTGTTTAGAAAGAAAGCGGGCTGCAGCCTGGAAGAGTTTGATTATTTGGTCAGAAATGCCCTTAAGTCCGAATTAGCGCGGGAAACAGAGGCGGTTGCGATAAAAGTAAATATAACAAAGGAGGGTTATGTGCCGGACACTTATCTGACTATTGGGACAGCTTTTACCGGGGAAGAAAAAACTTATATTTTTGAAGTTGAAGCACCAGGTGAATATATGTTTGTGATCAAACCGGACGGGGAGGCAACTGCCAGCAGCTGGTTTTTATTAGATGTAAGCGACTTTATATCGGGTGAAGACACTACGGAAGACGCGTTTGTGGCCATAGATTTTCCAGGTGGGGATGTACTTGAAGAAAACATGGTTTTTGTTTTCAACCGGGGTTTATTATACCCGGTCAGCAAATGGTTAGTTAAGGAAAAACATAGAGAAAGTGAAAATTTTTCAGCAAAAATCGATCAGCCATTTCCTGACGGTAACACTATAACGATGGCTCCCGGTATTAAAGCGAAGCTTATACCGGGTGGGGCAGTGGCCTTTCAGTAAGCCTGACAAGCGAAAAACAGTTTTAGTTTACCATGACCCCGGTTTAGCAACCGGGGTCATGTCTGTTCTACTGACGTATTAACTTAGAAAAATTAAAGAAACAAAGATAGAGGGAGAGCAGGAAAGATAACAGAAGCTAATAACCATATATTGCCAATAATCGGGTTTGCATTGGTGTGGTAGTATTTAAATCAAAACGCAATGGTAATTTATGTAAAACAAGCCCTCTCAATAAACATAACTAAAAAGGAGGGTAGTAAGATAAACAGTCCAGGTTTTGGAAAGGGGGTTCATTCACTAACAGGAAAAACAATGATGTAAAACCAGCTTGTTTTATTTGATCTAAGAGTGACTGGCTCTTTTTTAATCATAGAGGATCGGGGAGAGGTTTTGGATGAGAACTATTTCTGTTTACAGGCCTAGCAAAGCAAAAAAGGTGAAGTCACTATTTTTAATAGCGCTGCTTTTGGCTACCGCCTTCCTGGCCGGCGCCGCAGCGGAAAAAACAGTTCACTTTTTACAAGATGTTATAGAAGCGGCGCCTGTTGCCCTGGAAGGGATAAAATCGTTTTTACGCGATAGAGTCATCTTCAAGGTTAACACAGTAGCGGAACAGTTAAAATGGGCAGCCGTAATAATGCTTTCAATTGCCCATGAAACGGGTTCTCACGTTATAAGGGGGCCTTAAAAAGAAAATCTGGATCAAGGAGGTGCTTGCTTGGGAGAAACAAAAATATTTCTTGTTTCACGGCGCTGGCCGCAGACATTATTGTGCCGGTTAGGGCAAGGCTTAAGACTTGCCCCCGGCAAGGCGGGACAAAAGCTCCATCGTACGTACGAATTGATTAAAGAAAAACACGTAAACAAAAAGAGTTGAGGTGGTGCCGCTTGATTGTTTGAACACCCGCCGGTATGTTCCATACCAGCGGGGGGACTTAAGCTGAATAACGCTGCCGGTGCGGCAAAAAGGACTGTTTTAAAAGGGGAATAGCGCAATACCCCGGGGGCGGTTGCCCATAAATTTTGCCTGGCCGCAAACAAGCAGCTTAAAGAGGGAGTTTAACAAAAATGGTGCTTAAAATTGAAGCAGGCATAAAGGCCTGCTTTTTTTCCACCAGGAGCTTGCAAGAACTGCCGGTGTAAAATAAAATGCAGGAGAAAAAGTCAGTTGGATAAAAGAACTCATAAAATTGCTTTTGATTGATTATTCTGGTATAATTCCCCTGTGGAAAACAGCTTTTTTGTACGGAGGTGACTCCCCCTTGTCGTCCTTAACCGGAAAGGTAATACCTATTGACATAAATGCGGAAATGAAGCATTCCTACCTGGATTACGCTATGAGCGTAATTGTGGGGCGAGCGCTGCCGGACGTCAGGGACGGCCTGAAACCGGTTCACCGCAGAATTCTTTACGCCATGCACTCCCTGGGGTTGTCGCCGGATAAATCCCATCGCAAATCCGCTTACATTGTAGGGGAAGTGCTGGCAAAGTACCACCCCCACGGCGATGTTGCCGTCTATGACGCCCTGGTACGCCTGGCCCAGGATTTTGCCTGCCGCTACCCACTGGTGGACGGACACGGCAACTTCGGCTCCGTAGACGGTGATTCTGCGGCAGCCATGCGTTACACGGAAGCCCGGATGGCTAAAATAACCCTGGAAATGCTGGCCGATATTGAAAAAGATACAGTCTCTTTTATTCCCAACTATGATGAAAAGACAGAAGAACCGACTGTTCTGCCTGCCCGTATACCAAACTTACTGATAAACGGGTCGTCAGGTATTGCCGTCGGCATGGCCACCAATATACCGCCGCACAATCTTGGCGAAGTGATCGACGGAGTGATCATGCTCATAGATAACCCTGAAGTAGAGGTAAAAGATTTAATGACCGTGATCAAGGGTCCGGACTTTCCCACCGGTGGTAAAATCATGGGCCGGGAAGGGATCTGGAACGCCTACCGCACCGGCAGGGGCAGTATCAAAGTGCGCGCCCAGGTTACCATAGATCAGAACGACAGCGGCAAGCAGTGTATCATTGTCAATGAAATCCCTTACCAGGTAAATAAGGCCAGGTTAATTGAAAAAATAGCGGAATTAGTCAAAGATAAAAAACTTGAAGGTATCAGTGACCTGCGCGATGAATCTGACCGCAACGGCATGCGTATTATGATTGAACTGCGGCGGGACGCCAATCCACAGGTGGTTCTAAACCTGCTCTACAAGCACACTCAGATGCAGGATAGCTTCGGGGTGAACATGCTGGCCCTGGTAGAAGGGCAGCCCCAGACACTGGGGTTAAAACAGGTGTTGTTTTACTATCTGGAACACCAAAAAGACGTTATTGTAAGGCGCACCCGCTTTGAATTGAAAAAGGCCGAAGAACGGGCGCATATTGTGGAGGGCCTGCGCACAGCCATAGCCTACCTGGACGAAGTGATCAAGACCATCCGGGCTTCCCGGACCACCGATATCGCTAGAAAGGCCCTGGTGGAAAAGTTCGGTCTTTCGGAAAGACAGGCTGAGGCTATTGTTGAAATGCGCCTCAGGCAGCTGACCGGCCTGGAACTGGAGAAACTGGAACAGGAGTACAAGGAACTTGTCAGTAAAATAGCCTATCTTCGTTCAATTCTGGAAAGTGAGAAGAAAGTTTTAGAGATCATAAAAAAAGAGCTGTTAATTATAAGGAAAAAACATGACGACCCGCGGCGCTCCGTTATTTCGGACGAAGAGTTGTCTGCGCTTGAAGCGGAGGATCTGATACCCGAGGAAGATGTGGTGATTACCATCACCAATCAGGGATATATCAAAAGAATACCCCTGGACACATACCGCAGCCAGCGCCGGGGAGGCCGCGGCGTAATGGCTATGGGCACCAAGACCGAGGATTTTGTACGGCATCTGTTTATTACTACAACCCACAATTTTTTACTGTTTTTCACCAACCAGGGTAAGGTATACCGCCTTAAAGTGTATGAGATTCCGGAGGCGGGCCGCCAGGCCAAAGGCATGGCCATTGTTAATCTTCTTTATGTGGGCAGCGAGGAAAAGGTTACCGCTGTGATCCCGGTGAAGGAGTACGACCCCGATCAGTTCCTTTTTATGGCCTCCAGGTCCGGTATGGTTAAAAAAACTTCCCTGGATGAATATGATTCCTCCAGGCGGGATGGAATCATAGCCATTTCTTTGAAAGAGGATGACCAATTGGTCGATGTGAAGCTTACCAGCGGTCAGGAGGAGATTGTCCTGGCCACAGGGCGGGGCAAGGCCATCCGTTTCCCGGAGGAACAGGTGCGCCCGATGGGCCGTAATACCCGGGGGGTAAAAGGAATCAATCTGGCCGCCAAAGACCTGGTGATAGGCATGGAAACCGTACGACCCGAGGCCTTTTTGTTTACGGTGACAGCAAACGGGTTCGGCAAGCGGACATTGCTTTCTGAATACCGCGCCCAGACCAGAGGCGGCAAAGGGATTATAAACATTAAAGTTAACAAGAGGAACGGCCCTGTGGTGGCGGTTCAGGTTGTCAGGGGCGATGATGAAATAATGATGGTCAGCGCCGAAGGAATCGCTATCAGGTATAAGGCTGTGGATGTTTCAAAAATCGGCCGGGCCACCCAGGGGGTTACCTTGATGCGGCTTGATCTGAACGATACGGTTGTGGCGGTGGCGAAAGTCCACACAGACGAGTAAGGCTGTTTTGCAGGAACGGTTGTGATATTTTAAAAGCTATCACCTCGGGTGGTGGCTTTTATTTTTAAAATAATGCGACGCTCTGAGACAGGCCATGTTTTTTAAAAGTATCCGGCTGAAAAAAAGGGGAAACGGCATAATTAAGCCATTGACATTATATGTTATTATTAACATAAATTACAATTTGGCGGGGGAGGGTATATGATTAAAAAGACATGCAAAATAATTTTCATGCTTGTCCTGACTCTTTTTTTGTCATTTGCCGCCGGAGCGCTGTTAAAGAAAACCTTCTATTTTATCCAGCCTGTTATTGACCGCCTGTGACTGTTTTACGCCTGGACAGGCGTTTTTTTGTCCCAACAACTCTCTTGTTTTTAAATTTAAATTATTATAGAATAATTTGATAGTTAAAAGCTTGATTGGGGGTATTTTTAGTGGTTAAAAAAGGAACCTGGACAGTAAAAAAAGGCCTTGCAGAAATGTTAAAGGGCGGCGTAATCATGGATGTCACAACTCCCGAGCAGGCAAAAATAGCTGAAGATGCCGGCGCATGCGCCGTTATGGCCCTGGAGAGGGTTCCGGCCGATATCCGGGCTACCGGGGGTGTGGCCAGGATGGCTGACCCAACTATAATTATGAAAATCATGGAAGCCGTTACCATCCCGGTTATGGCGAAAGCCCGTATTGGACATTTTGTGGAGGCACAGGTTCTCGAGTCCCTGGGTGTGGACTATATCGATGAAAGTGAAGTGCTTACACCGGCGGATGAAAGCTATCATATAGATAAAAACGCCTTTAATGTGCCTTTTGTTTGCGGCGCGCGCAACCTGGGTGAGGCGCTGAGACGCATCGGTGAAGGAGCGGCCATGATCAGGACCAAAGGGGAACCGGGCACAGGCAATGTAGTCGAGGCTGTGCGGCACATGCGCGTGGTGATGGGGGACATTCGCCGGGTTCAGAATTTACCGGTCGAGGAACTGATGGCTGCGGCCAGGGATATGGGCGCGCCTTATGAATTACTGGTGCAGGTTGCGGAGTTGGGGCGGCTGCCCGTGGTAAACTTCGCGGCCGGCGGCATAGCAACTCCCGCTGACGCGGCCTTAATGATGCAGTTGGGCTGTGACGGCATCTTTGTGGGGTCGGGAATATTTAAGTCAAATAATCCGGCCGCGAGAGCCAAAGCCATAGTAGCTGCCACCACCCACTATGATGATCCAAAGATTTTGGCCGAAGTATCAAAAGAACTTGGTGAAGCTATGCCCGGCCTGGAAATAAAGACAATCGCCCCTGAACAGAGAATGCAGGACCGGGGCTGGTAAATTGGGACGTGAGATGTGGGACGTGAGACGTGGGAATATCCTGCATTCCTATTGGGTCGTGAGTGATAGTTGTGGTTAGTAGTGTACCGGGTACCTAAGTTATTAAGTTATTGGTGAGTTGGGTACCAGGAACTCAATGCAAATAAATATGCACCTACATTTATAAAGCAGCTATAAAGCAGCCTAGAACGTTATTTTCTATTTCGGAAGGATGTTTCGTGATGAGAGTGGGGGTTCTGGCCCTGCAGGGGGCTTTCAGGGAGCACCAGAAGCTGCTCGCGGACTGCGGGGTGGAGTCGGCCCAGATCAGAAAGCCTGAGCAACTAGAGGCTCTGTCGGCACTGATTATACCAGGCGGCGAGAGCACTACCATGGGCAAACTTTTAAATGAGTACAACCTTTTTGACCCTATAATAAAATTGGGCCGGGAGGGACTTCCCATATTTGGTACCTGCGCCGGTTTGATCATACTGGCCAGGGATATAACAGGATCTGCTCAGCCACGCCTGGGTCTGATGGATATACGGGTGGAGAGAAACGCTTTCGGCCGGCAGGTTGACAGCTTTGAAGCTGATCTTGACATAGCGGCAGTAGGAGCGCAGCCGTTCCCGGCGGTGTTCATCCGGGCGCCGTACATTCTAAGCGTGGGAAAAGGTGTCGAGGCACTGGCCAGGTACGATGAAAAAATAGTTTTTGTCCGCCAGGGCAGGTTCCTGGCGGCTGCATTTCATCCGGAGCTGACCGGGGATAACCGGATCCACCGCTACTTTCTTGAAAAATGCCTGTAAAAAAGCGGGAGTAAACACTCTAAATATTAAGAATAGCGCGTCATTGTTAAACACTATTGCAAAAAGATGTCAGTTGTAGTACTATTTTAGACATATTTAAAAAAACAGTGGAAACGCTGAAAAAGTATGTTTCACTGAGAAACCCGTTGAAGGGGTAAAGTAATCGGTCGAAAACCTTCCAGAGAGCCGGTGGCAGCTGTGAACCGGCAGGATCGGCAGGATGAAAAGGCTCCCCTGAGGGTGTTTGCTGAAAGCAGCAGTAGGCAGACACGGGCAGTCCCCGTTATCACAAGCTCGAGAGGAACGGCAATTGCCGTTCAATAAGGGTGGCACCGCGGGAGAAACCTCTCGTCCCTGTATTTATTTTACAAGGACGGGGGGTTTATTTATTACTTAACATATTTAACTTAACACACAAAAAGGGGGAGATTTTCAAGTGATGCAAGACAAAAAGTACCTGATGATTCCCGGACCGACGCCCGTACCGCCGACGGTAACCGCTGCCATGAGCATGCCTATCCTCGGGCACAGGACCGATGCTTTTGCAAAAATACACGAACGGATCGTAGAAAAGCTGAAACTGGTTTTTCAGACTAAAAACGATATCTTTGTTCTGACCAACACCGGCACCGGCGCCCTGGAAACCGCTATTGCCAATACCGTAGGCCCTGGTGACAAGGTGCTGGCTTTAATCACCGGTAATTTCGGGGAGCGCTTTGCCAATATCGCCAGGGCTTACGCCGCAGAAGTTATAGAGGTAAATTTCGGTTACGGCAATGATGTGGATCTGGCGGTTGTGGAGAAAAAGCTTGGTGAGCACCCTGACCTAAAAGTGGTGCTGGCAACCCAGAACGAAACCTCCACTGGCGTCAGCAATGACATCGCCGGCATAGGCGCGCTGGTGTCGCAGACACCCGCGCTGCTGCTTGTGGATGGCGTCAGCGGAGTTGGCGCGATAGAAATTAAAGTGGATCAGTGGGGTGTGGATATGCTCTGCACCGCTTCACAAAAAGCCTTTATGCTGCCCCCTGGTCTGGCCATGGTCAGTGTCAGCGATAAGGCCTGGGCAGTATCGAAAAACAACAAATCGCCCAGATTCTATTTCAGCCTGCCTGCTTTTAAAAAGGTTTATGACAAATGGAATACCGCTTATACACCTGCTGTGTCACTCTTCTACGGTCTTGAAGCGTCACTCGATATGATGCTGGCCGAGGGATTGGACAATGTTTACGCCCGCCACGCTCTTTTGGCCAGGGCCACCAGGGCCGCCATCAAGGCTTTAGGCCTGAAGCTGCTGGCTGAGGATCGCTGTGCGTCCAACGCTCTTACTGGTGTATGGGGTCCGGAGGGGATCGGCGCCGATGAACTACGTAAAATTATCAAAAACAAATATGGTGTAACCTTTGCAGGCGGTCAGGGTGTTGTTAAAGGTAAAGGTTTCCGGATCGCCCACATGGGCTTTTGTGATAAGATGGACGTTATCATAGCCATCAGCGCCCTTGAAATGGGACTGGCCCAGGCTGGTTATCCTGTACAGCTGGGGGCGGGAATAAAAGCGGCTCAGGAAGTACTTTTAGGAGGTAGTTTCTAAATGAAAGTATTGGTAATGGACGGTGTTGAGGAAGAGGGCCTGCGGGCTTTAAGGCGGGAGCCGGATATTGAGGTTGATATCAGGGGTAAAATGTCTGAAGATGAACTGGTGGGAATAATTGACGAATACGACGGGATGATCGTGCGCAGCGCTACCAAAGTAACCGCGCGGGTGCTTGAAAAAGCCTCAAGGCTCAAGGTGGTAGGCCGCGCCGGAGTGGGTGTTGATAATATCGATCTGCCCGCCGCTACCGCCAGGGGTGTCCTGGTGGTTAACGCACCCGGCGGAAATACCATAGCCGCGGCGGAGCTTACCATGGCCATGATGCAGTCCCTGGCGCGCAACATACCCCAGGCCAACGCTACTTTGCGATCCGGCAAATGGGACAAGAAGTCGTTCATGGGTGTTGAAGTGAGGGGCAAGGTGCTGGGTGTAATCGGCCTGGGACGGATAGGGTCGGCTGTCGCTAAAAGGGCACAGGGCATGGAAATGAGAGTGGTGGCTTACGATCCCTATATCACGGAGGAAAACGCGGCTATACTGGGTGTAAAACTTCTGCCAATGGAAGAGGTCTTCAGACAGGCTGATTTTATCACTGTGCACCTGCCCCTGAACAAGGATTCCAAGCACTTGCTGGATGAAAAAGCTTTTGAGCTGATGAAGGAAGGGGTAAGGATTGTCAACTGCGCCCGTGGCGGCATAATAAAGGAGCAGGCCTTATATGAAGCCATGAAGTCAGGCAAGGTAGCCGGGGCGGCCTTGGACGTTTTCGAGAAAGAACCGAATACCGAGAGCCCGCTTTTTGAGTTTAATAACTTTATCGCCACTCCCCACCTGGGCGCTTCCACGCAGGAAGCCCAGCTCCTGGTAGCTGTAGATGTGGCCGAAGAAATTGTAGCGGCGCTCAGGGGAGAACCTGTTAAAAACACCGTTAATATACCGTCTCTAAGTCCCAAAACCATGGCTGTAGTGAGGCCATATCTTACCCTGGCTGAAAAGATGGGTAAGTTCGTCGCCCAGTTGGTCAGCGGCCGGGTTAAAAAAATAGAAATAACCTATAGCGGAGAACTGGCCAACCAGGAGGTCGCTCCCATTACCACCGCAGTTATAAAAGGCTTCCTGGACACTGTCCTGCAGGAAATGGTCAATTATGTTAACGCGTCGCTGCTGGCCAGGAACCGGGGCATTAACGTGGTCCAGAAACAGGCGGGGGAGGAAAGTGATTATGCCAACCTGATCACCGTAAAGGCAGCCTCAGACAAGGAAGAAATAAATATTTCGGGCACTATCTTCGGACGTATTGATCCACGTATCGTGTCCATTGACGGCTACCACGTCGATGCCGTTCCCGAAGGTTACATGCTGTATGTGCCTCATATTGATAAACCCAGGATTATAGGGCCGGTGGGCAATCTCATAGGCACTCATAACATCAATATTTCCGCCATGCAGGTCGGCCGCTTAAAGGTCGGGGGCAAGGCGATAATGCTGCTGAGTGTGGACGCTCCTGTGCCGGAAGATACTATGGCTGAGATTGCCAAGATTGATGGAGTTCTGAGTGTGAAAAATGTAAGCCTGTAATCAGGGAGATGTGTTAAAGTCTGTGAATAAAGACGGGCGCCTGTAAATCAGGCGCCTCAATGTTTTTCCGGCGTACCCATTGTTTTACAAAGGACATGCCGGTGTAGTATAATATTAAAGCTGATTTAGACTAAACTGAGTATTTTTAAAGTTCCAATTGGGGGCAAATAATATGCTTGATCTGAAGTTTGTACGCAACAATCCGCAGGTGGTTCAGGAAGCCCTGGCTAAACGCGGCGCCAAAGTTACTCTAGAGGAATTTCTGCGGCTGGACGAGGAGCGCCGGGAAAAGTTGTTTGTGGTTGAGCAGATGAAGAACAGGCGCAATGTTGTTTCTGAAGAAATCGGACGGTTAAAAAAATCCGGCAAGGACGCGCCGGACCTGGTAGTGGAAATGCGGGACCTTTCCAGAGAGGTTAAGGAAAAAGACGAAGCAGTCAGGGAGTTGGAGGAAAAACTAAAAGCCATACTCCTTGATATTCCCAACATTCCCCATGAATCGGTACCGGTCGGGGACAGCGCCGCAGACAACCCCGTGGTACGCGCCTGGGGTAAGCCGCGCGGCTTTGGTTTTGAGCCCAAACCCCACTGGGAGCTTGGCGAGTCCCTGGACATACTCGACTTTGAACGGGGCGGCAAGGTCACAGGCGCCAGGTTCTGCTTTTACAAGGGCCAAGGGGCGCGTCTGGAGCGGGCTGTTATCAGCTATATGCTGGACCTGCACACCAACGCCCATAATTATGTTGAGATATTTCCGCCCTTTATGGTTAACAGCGACAGCATGGTGGGAACCGGACAACTGCCTAAATTTGCCGAGGACATGTTTAAAATTGAAAACACCGATTATTACCTCATTCCTACCGCTGAAGTACCGGTTACCAACCTGTACCGCAATGAAATTTTAGACGGTGAAAAGCTGCCGATACGGCACTGCGCATACAGCGCCTGTTTCCGGGCGGAGGCCGGCGCCGCAGGCAGGGACACTCGCGGGCTAATCCGCCTGCACCAGTTCAACAAAGTGGAACTGGTCAAGTTTTGCCGGCCTGAGGATTCCTATGAGGAACTGGAGATGCTGACCGCTGATGCGGAAAAGGTGCTGCAAAACCTGGGACTGCCTTACCGGACGGTGGTTCTGTGTACCGGTGACATGGGGTTTTCGTCCGCGAAAACATACGACCTGGAGGTATGGCTGCCCAGTTACCAGGAGTATAAGGAGATTTCCTCCTGCAGCAATTTCGCTGATTTTCAGGCCCGCCGGGCGGGGATACGCTTCAGGAGCGGCAGGGGCAAGGCCGAACTGGTTCATACCCTGAACGGATCAGGGCTGGCTGTCGGTCGGACGGTCGCCGCCATTATCGAGAACTACCAGGAGGCTGACGGGTCGGTTACCATACCTGAGGCGCTGCGCCTATATATGGGCGGCCTGGCCAGGATTGGCTGAAACAAGGAGGAGGAACGGTTTTAAGGCAAGTTTATTGACACGGTTTTTGATCTGTGTTAGACTTTATAATGCGTTAAATGAGTATACTGGACAGTTGAATTAAAGGAAATCGCCCCAGGCGATTTCCCACAAGCAATCTGACGACCGACGACCGACAACTAACGACCAATACGGAGGGGTGTCCGAGCGGTTGAAGGAGGCGGTCTTGAAAACCGTTGGTCCTTAACGGGTCCCGTGGGTTCGAATCCCACCCCCTCCGCCAGCAGACTGGAAGTTGGACGTTAGAGGTTGGATATTAGAAAATCCAATAAAAATTTGGAGAGTTGGCCGAGTAGGTTGAAGGCGCTCGCCTGCTAAGCGAGTATACGGGCATAAACCTGTATCGAGGGTTCGAATCCCTCACTCTCCGCCATAAAGATGATAAAGACGTATTTCCAATGGAGATGCGTCTTTAATCTTTTACTAAAAGTTGATTTCAAATTTTTTCATAAACCAATCGTCGTCATACTTGCGCCTGGCCAGGTATTGATTCCGCTGCTTCAGGGCGCCGCCCTTTAAAACACGCTGGTTTGTTTTTTTGGAGGAACCTGTCTGATTGATCAAATCCAGGACTTTCTCAATCCGTTCCTTATTGAAATGTGAATAGGCCAGGCGCAGCATGTTGTAGTGAAAATGGTCCATTTTAACCGGGTAGGGGTGTTTGTTGCGAAACAGGTGCAGTATTTTTACCGCTGGGTCAACGTACAGCCTGTATCCAAAAAGCCACATTTTGAGGGATAACTCCACGTCCTCATGGCCCCAGACAATAAACCCCTGGTCAAAGCCTCCCACCTGCCGGAAAACTCCGGCGCGGACCGCCATACAACCTCCCGGCAGGAGGGGCGCAATACTTGTTTCCAATTGCCGCGGCGGGGGCAGCCAGACCACCTGGAGTTGTTCGTCCCAGGTCTGGCCATATCCTATGGCCGCCGGGTTTTCCAGAGAACCTATAGCCGGCGCGACAGCGTCAACCGAAGCGTCTTTAAAACCCTCCAGAAGGTTATCCGGCCAGCCCGCCGGCACAGTAATATGAGCGTCACAGAAAATCAGATAATTGCCCCGGGCGGTCGAAGCACCCAGGTTTCTGGCCTGCGCTGCTCCCAACCCGGGGGTGGAAATGTAACGCAAACCGCCGCAGTTGCCGGATTTTTTTAAGAAGTCGCAGCAGCCGTCGTTCGACCCGTCGTCAACCACCATAATCTCAAGTTTGCCCATTGATACGTCCTGAGAAGCCGCCAGGATCGAGTCCAGGGTCATTTTCAGGTTTTGGCCTTCGTTCTTACAGGGGATAATCACCGATGCCACTGGTTTAAGATGGTCCCGCTTAAGCATGTTTCACCTGCTCCAAAAGGTTTTCTAACATTTTATTAGCAAGTGACCCGGGTTGACCGGTTTTAAAAATTTATTTTTTAAAAATAGCAATTAACCGGCAGGTAATAACATTGCTGATAACTGCCGGAGAACAATGCTGTCTGACAACATGTCAGAGAACATTGCTTGACTACTAATAGCGATTTTGTTAAAATGAAACTTGCCACATGATAGAGGCTATTATAAAATGCGCCTGTAGCTCAGCTGGATAGAGCGTCTGACTACGGATCAGAAGGTCGGGGGTTCGAATCTCTCCAGGCGCGCCAGTGATACCAACGCCTCCGGGGTTTTGCTCCGGAGGCTATTTTGTTAAATGGGGATAATTTTTTTTGGCATTTTTATTAACAATACCGTCCACTTCTTTACTGCCTGGAATCAATTACTGATAGACTTGGTTTCAGGCTGTAATTTGTCCGCGCAGCCTGTCAGGGGCAACGAGATAAGGTACCGGAAAAATTATCGTGGTTCGACCGTAAATGCTCATGTATAATTAAATAGCAAGATGTCAAAGAGAAGGGGGGATTACATGTTTACTTTTTCGGAAACTACCGAAAAGATCGAGAATTACTTGAGAGCAACGGATATTAATGATCCTGCCAGAATAGAGGAGCTTAAGAAAGCAAATATTTTATTGTTACCAGATACTGAATATAATGACTTTTGGCCAATTGCAGAGGAATTTTACAAATACTGTATTTCAAACCACCCTGAGCATATTATTGAATACTGCTCCTCAACAAAATGGGTAAAAACGTTTTGCTCATATACGGCAAATGTTTTACTTCCAACTATAATTACTTCTTATGTTTTTCTCCCAACATTATTAAATATTATTGCTGGCTTTTTTTACGATCGGCTTAAACGGCGTGTCAGGGAGAAGGAAATACTTAGTAAAACGGGTGTAAATTTGCCGGAAGAAATATATATAGAATTTAAGATATTGGTTACTAAAAAGAATAGGAAAAGTAAAGTTATTTCCTATAAGGGTTCAAGCAAAACCTTAGCAGAGAGTTTTGAGAAGATAGATTTGAATGAAATTTTTGCAGACAAATTCATCTAATATTAAAACCGGAGGCTTATAAGAACCTCCGGTTTACTCATCCTCCGGTTTTTTGCTGCCGTTTCCCGTTTTAATTGTACCGCCAAACACTCTGCGTCCGCTGAAATAATATAAGAAAAACAGGACTACTACAGCCAGGAGAAAAAGCGAAATGGCTATAACCAAGCCGAGATTATTAAACCAGCTTATTTTAATCAGCCTCCCATTTGTAAAAATGTATGAATTTAATATCCCCTGGACGATTCTTTGTATGCGCAAGCAAGCCACTATGGTGTTATTGTATTTGCTAATTCTTTTCGGAAAGAAGGGGTTTTAATTCTTATAGAGAATTAATCCTAAACCATGATCAGGCTGGAAAGAGAACTAAAAACATTAAAAAGAAAAGAATCTTTAAGGAAGAAACAAATAGTCATATTATTAATTATGGCTGTTGTTTTAATTGGCGGGGGGTACTGGTTCGGTCAAATCAAAGAGAAGCCTGCCGGCAGCCCGGTGACAGGAGAAAATAAAACAGGTGATTTAACCGTTCAGGTATCGGGGGCGGTTTTACAACCGGGCCTTTACCAGGTCCCTCCCGGTTCCACTGTGTTGGAGGTTATCTTTCTGGCCGGTACGGACGGCAAAGCTGATTTGGATTTGTTAAACCTTACAGATGAGGTTTATGACGGGCAGGAGATCTCTGTTCCTCTAAAGACGGCTGACCAGTCTGATTCAGTCGAAAATGAAAGTCAGTACTCCAAACAGCCTGAAGCAGTTGGAACCCCTGGGCGAAATGTTTTCTCACCTCCGCTGGGGACAGCTTCTAAAACATTATAGTAGTTTCATAGAGGCTGAAACGCATTTGTAAAAGAACTCCGGTAAACCGGGGTTTTTTTGTTGTATAGAAATATTAAATGATTTTAATCCTATTTTAAGGGGTTTTTAATTTTTCCGTTATACACTTACCGTAAAATATCTGCCGGAGGGGTTTAAATGCTTAACGTGCTTATTCTAATCATTCTTGTAATAACGTTGGTTGGTATACTGGGAGCAATTTTTTAAAGAGGCGGCCGGATGCAACGCTGTAAGAACAGAGCCGTGCGGTCACGCACTGGCAGGGTTCTATTTATTCGGCCCGGTTCTTGACAAAGGATTCTCTAGTCCGCTATACTATAGGATGTTCCCATGTCCACTTATAGTTTGCGCCCGTAGCTCAGGCGGATAGAGCAGCGGTTTCCTAAACCGCGTGCCGGGGGTTCGAGTCCCTCCGGGCGCGCCAGAAAAAGTAAGCCCCGCAAGGTTTTGCGGGGTTTTTGTTTTTATTGGGAAGTGACCATTAATGAATGGATAGATAATGTTCAGGATAAACTAAAATAGCCATATAGACTACAGGAGAATTATTTATGGAAGTCAGGGAAAATATTATTGTTCCTTTGGGATACGGTAAATATGTTCGTTCAGACAAGATTGTTTTATTAGAGCCCATAGATAACGACCGGGGTCCTGGCAGACGAACCAGAGTTTATGTTGAAGAAATAAAAGAACCGGTTATAGCATCAAGGACAGAAGCCTCAATTGTGGCTAATATTGTAGAAATTCCAAGAGAGGTTATGGAAGCGAATATTGCTTTAGAATTGTTGAAGGATATAATAGACGATATTCAACAAATTGGCCCTATGCTTAAAAAGAGTATAAAAAAGGAAGCGGGACTTGATTTAGAAAAGATGGAAAAACGAATCGAAGAAATACTAAAGCACGAGATTGAATAAGCTCAAAACTTAAAAAGAAAGGTAGTGTAAAATTGAAAAAGGAATTCGAGCCCAAATTTATACCCGATAATCCTTTAACAGAAAATCCATATGATTATAAAAAGACAAAGAACCTTTCCATACCCAAAGAAGATACCCATCCAGGTACTGGTCTGCAAGAGCTCAATGGCAAAGTAGATGAAATTGACGCTAAAAATATGCTTGGAGAAGACGATTAGGCCCAGCCCTATAGACGGAGCAAAAAAGCTACTTGTTTTTTTTCTTGAACAGCTTTTGCCACCAGGGAATATGAACTTTATGCTGCTGCAATAGCATTCGCGCTTGAATCCTTCTCATAGAGCGCATTATCTCCCGGTCTCTTTCTCCCAGCTTTTTTTCCAGAAACGAAATACGATTGTCCAGGGTATCTTCAAACATCTTTTGTGATATTTTCAAAAAGACACTGGCGGAATATATGTCTATGGTCGGCACCAAAGCCTTTGACGGAATCTCCTCTGACAGTATGTCCACATTGAAAGCTTGTCGGGCCGGACCATGCTCTGTATCCTTTTCGTCCGGCATATTGAACGGCATCAGGTTTCCCACAAGAACAGCCTCCTCTTATTACAATAACTATAAGGTTCGCCGGCTCTTTGGTATTTCCTTCCAGTAAGACACAAAAAGACTGCGTTTAAGGCAGTCTTTTTAAATATGAGCCTGGTTTTAAAGTGGGACAAAATAACGGACTATCATGATGAAATGAATGATGCTTCCGGCCATAACAAACAGGTGAAATATTTCGTGAAAACCAAAACGGTTGGGAAACAAGTTAAAACATTTGGTGGCGTAGATGATGGCTCCGACGGTATAGGCCACTCCGCCCATGAACATCATATAGATTGCTCCCACAGGCAGGTTTCCGAACAGGTGTAAAAATGGAACCAGGGCAATCCAGCCCAGAGTGATATAAAAGATGGTGGAAACATACCGGGGGACAGAAATAAACCAAATTTTCAGGAGAATGCCGGTAAAAGCCAGGACCCAAACAGCGGTAAGCATAGTCCACCGCCAGGTTCCTGTCAACCCGTAATAAAACACGGGAGTGTAAGAACCTGAGATTAGCAGGTAGATGGCGATATGATCCAGCTTTTTCAGGATTAAATTTTTGCGCGGCGTTGTTTTTACCCAGTGATATAACGAACTGGCTCCGTACAACAGAATAATGCTGACCCCGTAAACCGTCATGGTTATGAGCTTGGGGGTGTTGGACCAGGTTTTAAGGACCAGGAAGATCAAGCCGCCAACAGATGCAATCAGTGTCGCGAAGTGGGTTAATGTGTTTACCGGTTCTTTCATTCCCAAAAAATTTTTCATGTCGCATAGCCTTCTTAATGAATTTGATTGCTAACTCATATTCAGTGTAGCACCAAAAGTAAAGCTGAGCCATAGGGAGGACTAAATTATCTGTTGTGTATACGCCTGCTTCTAAAATAAAGGTACAGTCTTGAAGCGACTACCCATAAAATTAATATAATTAATAGCATGGCCAGGTACAATTCAATGGACCTCCTTTTTCTATAATTTTAACTGGGGTCGACTTCATCAAAAGATAAAGCTGTGACGTGGGTGAAATTGCCTTTCTGCTTATCCTTTTTGCTGGCGCTTAGCTCCAGTTTGTCATCATCACCTGGGGCCAGGGCAGGCTCTTTAACAGGTTTTTCATTTTTTTGCACCGGGATTGCCTCCAGTACTTATTTTTTCCCGCATTTATAAAAGTGTTGCCCTTTAAAAATATTTTTATGCTTGCTCTTGCTCATCCTGTTTTTATCAGGCTTGACACCGCTTGAAGGGTTATGCTAAGCTAATAAGGCGCCTGGAACCGGGTCCAAGTTTGTTCGCGGTAAGCCTGCGGCGCGTCATTTTGAGTTAAAGGGGTATACGCTTTGGACCACGCCGGATTCATGCGTGAAGCGCTGGTGGAAGCTGAAAAAGCTTACCGCCTGGGTGAAGTGCCAGTTGGCGCCGTTGTGGCGCTGGGAAACAAAATTATTGGTCGGGGACACAATCTGCGCGAGATCTTGAGAGACAGCAGCGCCCACGCTGAAATGCTGGCCCTGCGGGAGGCTGCCGGCCTTCTGGGAGATTGGCGGCTCAGTGGGGCTACACTTTACTCAACCCTGGAGCCGTGCCCCATGTGCGCGGGGGCGCTGGTTCAATTCAGGGCGAAAATGCTGGTTTACGGCGCAGCCGACCCGAAGGCCGGAGCGGTTGATTCAGTAATTGACGTGGTCAGGCAGCCGCGTTTTAACCACCAGGTTGAGGTTGTGGCCGGTGTGCTCGAAGAGGAATGCCGTAATATTTTACAGCATTTTTTTCGGGAATTAAGATATAAGAAAGCAGCTGGAGAGATGGCCGAGCTGGTCGAAGGCGCTCGACTCGAAATCGAGTAAACCGTGATGAGCGGTTTCCAGGGTTCGAATCCCTGTCTCTCCGCCAGGTATGATAAAAGACAAGGACTTCTCACTGTTGTAGGTGAGAAGTCCTTGTTGATTTTGCGGCAGGATTTGGGGTAAAACCGACGGGGAAGTAAAAAACCATTTAAACTTCCTATGTTTTTATTGACCGTTAACATTATGAAAAGAAACCGTGTTGTTCACAATTCCCCGCAATCCTTCAAAACGATTTTTAGAAACTCATGGATTGAAAAATCCGGATTACTGTAACAATCAAAATTACTTATGCAGAAACGATCTGTTTGCAGTTTATCAGTCCTTATCCTCTCGGCTCGTTCAATAGCTTTTTTCACATCATCAAGTTCGATTTTTTCTAATATCTTTTGGATGTTAGCTTTCGCCTTAATATCTGCTTCGTGATGTAGTTGGTATATTTTTCTGACCTCTGCTACGTACGCATGATTGCTGGTAACAGGTCTTGTGAAATTTTCCTTGTGAAGGATAAACCACAGATCAATATTTACATTGCTGTACGCAGGGTATACATTTTTGTCGTTTCTTATCTTTCGGTTCTGCCTATGAAGCCGATCGCAGATTTCGATATTTTCTCTAAACTCTTTATCTTTAAAATCATAGTCAAACAAACAAGCGTTGTCGTATTCCGTATAATTCTTTATGAGTCTTCTTGCATTGCCGCAGGTTGTATTAAACGTGATTATACGTTGGGGAATTCTCTTAAGCAGGAAAGCTATATGCTTCAAATACATTTCTTCCTGCTGACCTGCACAAACGCAAAGGTAGGTCTTACGATACAGTCTCATATTAATCCTCCTTTGCTTCTTCTGTGAACAGTTTTGAAAAATCAATATAAGGGAGCGTACCGTATCTACCTTTAAAATAATTAAGCAGATAGTTTTGATCGTTTCTGACATTAGTAGAGCCGAAATCTGCCAGAGAGTAAATCATACTTTCATAGGTATCTTTATCCTTCTCCACAAACTTAATTTGATCACGACGGAATATTCTATTGTTCAGGTAAATCGGATTGTGCGTGGTGAATATAAGCTGCGCGCCTTTTTTATTTACAGACTGGTCATTGAATAGAGCAATAATACCTTTTATCAATTCAGGATGAATCGCAGCATCAAACTCATCCAGTACAAATATACCGCCTTTAGAAAACAAGCTCTCAAAAGGGACGGCAAAGTCTAAAAGCTTCAAGGTACCTCTCGATTCCATCAGTTCCGCCGGAATCATCACATTCTGTTTCCCGGATTTGTAAATGGAAACAAGCTGCATATTAGCAGAGTGTTCGTTCTCTGATTTGTTAGATTTGAATAAAATATTTTGTGGGCCAAAATCTGCATTTTTAACAAAACCGTCCAACGTGTTGTTCCATGCCAAAAAATCCTTATCCGGTATATCAGTCAAAGAAAATGTCAGGTTTGTTTTCTTCAATGTAAAATCGCTGACAACTGTCAGCTTGTTTTTAAAGAAGTCCAATACTTTTTCAGCAATCTCACTGCTCACAATTGTCTTAAAGGCGCGAGGAAGAAACAGTTCTGTTGAATCAAGGTTTTTATTGATTTTGCTTTCAAATTCCTGTAACAATTTCTCATTGTATTGAATGATAGACAAAACCTTTTTATCTTTTTTAATCGTAACCTTGTTGGCATCTCGATCAAAAATTTGAATGAGCGTTTTGCCATTTACCATCCATAACTGTTCAGACAGTATTTGCCGTTTGCCTTTTTGAAACAGTTTTACAGTTAGCTCAAATGAGTAGACAAAATGTTTGCCATTATTCGTAAACTCTACTTCGAACGCCATAGGCGCTTGCTCGGCAGAATGAGCAAACGGATACAATTCTAAATTATTTAGGTCAGAAGATAATGTTTCCAAGGAGCCTTGTAAAACGATTTCCTTCATAACTGCCAAAGACATGATGATATTGGACTTACCGCTGGCATTTGCACCGTATATCACGGCAGACGGGAGTATCCGCAAGCCATTCTCACGGATAAGATTTTCATCCAATGTATGTTGCGCACCTGCATTCAAAGAGAGTGTAGTTTTGTTCTTAAAAGAACGGAAATTTTGGAATTTATATTTAAGCAGCATATAACAGCCCCCCCCCTTACAGATTGCGTAAAATTACACAACACCCCTTTCTATTATACCCATTTAAAGGATATTATTCAACGGTATTGAGAATATATCTCAAGTAAAGCAGTCCAATCTGCTTGAAACGATGTGAATTAATGTCGGCATTGTCTGAAACAGTTTGGGCTATGCTGGTGAACTACACAGTCGGGACTAGCTTGTCCCCAATAGTCCATAGATTTCCACTTGTAGGTGGGGAGTTTTCTTGGGACAAAATATTTTATCGGGTTTGTATGGTAAAAGGGTGCCTTAGCGTTGCCGTTTAGCCGCCGGATTAGATAAAAAATCTCAGAACTTTCTGTAACTGGTTAAAAAAGTAAAAAGGGAGAAGGCATAAATCTCATAACACTGAGCAATCCCCGGCAATGACAGTAAATGCCCAAAAAGCCCTCAACAGAACTCGAAATCGAGTAAACCGTGATGAGCGGTTTCCAGGGTTCGAATCCCTGTCTCTCCGCCATATTGTTTATAAGCCAAGGGGTTATCGCTATACGAGGCGATAACCCCTTGGCCGTTTTTATGCCTAAAACGGGCTGCAGCCGACGGTGCGGGGTATATCCGGGGGATCCACAGGATGGCCTCCTTGGCCCTTGCTGTTCAGGTAATGTTTCGGGGTTGAAAGGCAGATTGCTGACAGGCTGTTGGTTAGGCCGGCACCAGTACTTTCTGGTTTTGCCGCGCCCAATGACGGTGCTGGGCGATGGCCTTGATGAATTCCTGGCTGAAATAGCCCATGTCAGCCGCATTCCGGATCGTCACTACTCCAAGCTCCGTAACCAATTGTGCATTAGTATCCGGACC
>CAZJGV010000009.1:23294-30438 GCA_964545615.1 uncultured Pelotomaculum sp. | reverse complement strand
CTGTGGAGCACCATGCGGTTCTGGATACCTGCAAAGCCCTTGAGAAAGAGGGTTTCGAACTAACTGTTTTACCCGTGGACGGTTACGGTATGATCAACCCGCAGGATGTGGCCAAGGCCATTAAAAATAGCACTATATTAATTACAGTGATGCATGCCAACAACGAAGTCGGAACGATACAACCAATATCCGAAATAGGAGGGATAGCCAGAGAAAAAGGAGTGCTGTTTCACACTGACGCAGTGCAGAGTATGGGGAAAATACCTGTTAACGTTAGCGAGCTAAAGGTGGACCTTTTATCTGTTGCCGGTCATAAGATTTACGCGCCGAAAGGGGTGGGTGCTCTCTACATAAGGCAGGGTATTAGCTGGCGTCCTTATAATTTTGGCGGCGGCCAGGAACGGAAGCGCCGGCCTGGAACTGAAAATGTGCCAGGTATAGCGGCCCTGGGCAAAGCGGTAGAACTTGCCGTAAGGTACCTGGGGGAGGAAGCGGCGCGTTTGACTTTCTTACGGGAAAAGCTGATAAAAGGGATTTTAGAAAAAATTGACCATGTTCAACTTGCCGGACACCCAACCATGCGCCTGCCCAATCACGTTAATCTCATTTTTGAATTTATAGAAGCAGAATCTATGCTTTTAAGCCTGGATATGCAGGGCGTAGCCGCTTCCAGCGGTTCGGCCTGTACCTCAGGTTCCCTGAACCCGTCACATGTGCTCCTGGCCATGGGTATTCCCGATGAGATTGCGCACGGGTCGCTCCGCTTGACTCTGGGCAGGGACAACACAGAAGAAGATGTGGACGAGTTCATTAATATGATGCCACCTATTGTTGAACGCCTGAGGGCTATGTCTCCTCTTTTCTGAGAAAGGTACTAAAATTGACACTATCCGACTGGCATGCTAATATATCCCTTGTTAAATAGTAAGTTAAGTATATTAAAGGGTGTGGTATTTTGCGGCTTTCCACTAGAGGGCATTATGGTTTGAAAGCAATGTTGGATTTAGCCCAGAATTACGACACAAGCCCCATTCCTTTAAAGGTCGTGGCCCGGCGCCAGAACCTTTCCGAGCATTATCTGGAGCAGCTTATCGCCATACTTAGGAAATCAGGCCTGGTCAATGGCGTGCGCGGCTCTCAGGGTGGTTACGTCCTGGCGCGTGAGCCCTCCAAAATAAGTGTGGGTGATGTGATCAGGTCTCTGGAAGGGCCAATTGCTCCAGTATATTGCGTAAGTGAAAAAAACCCGGGAGCCTGTGACGAAGCTGATTATTGTATAACACGGACAGTCTGGGCCAGGGTGCGTGATGGTATAGCCGCGGTAATGGACGCCATCAGTTTGGCCGATCTTTGCAGGGAGGCAGAAGAAGCTCCCTGTCCATGTAAAGATAATTTAACTGATTAAGAGTATTGAACAGGGGAGGAATGTTAATAATGTATAGCGAGAATGTAATGGATCACTTTGCCAACCCCAGGAATGTGGGGGATATTCCCGATGCAAACGGGGTGGGGGAAATTGGCAATCCGACCTGCGGGGATATAACGAAGATTTATCTTAAAATTGAGGATAATGTAATAAAGGATATAAAATTTAAGACTTTTGGCTGTGCCGCAGCTGTTGCTTCAAGCAGTATGCTTACGGAAATGGCTAAAGGAAAAACCATTGAAGAAGCAATGAAAATAACCGATGAAGCGGTGGCGGAGATGCTTGGCGGACTGCCCCCACAAAAGATGCACTGCTCAAATATGGCGGCAGAAGCGATGCAGAAGGCGATTGAAGATTATAAGGAGAAATTGGGTGCGTGATTCGTGGCTGAAAAAATAAAGGTTATTGTTGCCATGAGCGGCGGGGTAGACAGTTCTGTCACCGCCGCCCTTCTGTTAGAACAAGGGTTTGACGTGATTGGTGTAACCATGCAGATATGGGACACAACACGTACAGAGGTAGATGGAGATTATGTCGGCTGCTGTTCACTAGCTGCTGTTGAAGACGCCAGGGGAGTAGCCGATAAGCTGGGTATACCTTTTTATGTGCTGAATTTTCGCAGCCTCTTTGAAGAAAAAGTAATAGATTATTTTACTGCTGAATACCTGCGCGGACAAACGCCCAACCCCTGTATCGCCTGTAACAGGTACATCAAGTTTGAAGCCTTGTTGGAAAAGGCCCTGAGCCTGGGCGCCGCGTTTATCGCTACCGGCCATTACGCCAGGCTGGGTTATAGCGAGAAACATGACCGCTTTACGGTGCGGCGCGCGGCTGACCATAAAAAAGATCAGACTTATGTACTGTATAGTCTGACCCAGAGTCAGATCGCCCACACTTTGATGCCTCTGGGTGAGTATACCAAGGATCAGGTGCGAAAAATGGCTGCGGATCTTGGACTGCAGGTTGCGGACAAGGCTGAAAGCCAGGAAATTTGCTTTGTACTTGATAATAATTACCGCAATTTTTTAAAGGAAAAAACAAGCGATATCAAGCCCGGCCCTTTCTTCAATAGGGAGGGGGAAGTGATCGGGGAGCATAAGGGCATACCTTTTTATACCATAGGCCAGCGCAAGGGGCTGGGTATAGCGACAGGGGAGCGGCTTTACGTAGTAAAAATAGATCCCGAAAAAAATGCCGTTACTCTTGGTCCCGAGGAAGCAATCCTGGGTGACAGGCTGATCGCGGAAGATGTAAATATGATTCTTTATGAAAATCTTACAGGCCCGGTAGAAGTCGAAGCACAGGTTCGCTACAACGGCGTGCCCGCCCCGGCTACCCTGACACCGCTGCCCAACGGCAGTGTCGGCGTTCATTTCCACAAACCGCAGCGTTCAATCACACCGGGGCAGGCAGTTGTATTTTACCAGGGCGACTGCCTGGTCGGCGGGGCGACGATTAAAAGTACCGGGGATGATAAAATTCTGTATTCTTTATAAAAACGCATTATTGAGTAATGACCTGGACATAATAGCAAATAAAGAATAAGATCGGTTTATCTGTAATTAGGAGGACTTCTATTTTGAAATGTCCGGTTTGTGGTGGGAAAGCCACCGGTAAAGTTGGTATCGATCAGTACTATTGTTGGGACTGCTGTGTTGAGTACCGCCTTAACAGGGAAGGTGTTCAGATTTATGAGGTTGCCGAAGACGGCAGCCTGGTTGCTTTAGATCCGCAAAATGAATTTTTACTTTAAAATCGGCTAGGGGGTGGAAGATCATGCGCACGAATTTTTGGAAAGGTGTTTTGACGGGGGGTATTATAGCAGCGGCTGTCAGTATGATGGCATATGGCCGGGGTAGAAAAGAAATCATGAGCAGCGGTGTCAAACAGGCTGGATCTCGGGCGCACAGAGTGCTCCGGGGAGTATCAAAGACAGTTAATGACCTGATTAAATAAAGACTTAGTAAAAGTGGGGAGAATAAAATCTCCTCACTTTTTTGCTTGGTGGTGGACTGTATGACCTGGTGGAAGGAGAAAAATACCTGGCGCCTGCTGCTTCTGATAACTATCGCGGTTGCGGCCGCTTTTTTGCTCTACTTGGTAAGGGGCCTGTTTTTTTCTTTTGCCCTGGCGGCGCTGCTGTCCTACTTGATTAACCCGCTGGTAGTCGCTATTACCAAAAAAGGAACACCCAGGGTAGGGGCTATTCTGCTGGCCTACCTGGCTCTGTTTTTTATTGTGACGGGTATTCTTATGTATGGTATTCCACGTTTTGTGGATCAGTTGAACAGGTTATCGGAAACCGTACCCCTTTATACCGAACAGACCCGTGCAATAGTTCAATCCATTCAGCAACGTTACACCGGCATGGGTCTTCCAGACGGGATGCGGCAGGTTATTGATGAAAGAATTCACTGGGTGGAAGAGATGATCCTGTCCTGGGTAAGCAACACACTGGCGGCAATAGTGGGCTCAGCAAGATATTTCTTTAAGATTCTGCTCGCGCCGGTGCTTTCTTTTTATATTCTAAAGGATCTGGAGCTGATTAAAGATAAAGCTTATGCGGCGGCTCCGCCAGCATGGCGGGATGAAATTTCAGGGCTTTTAAAGGAAATAGACCAGGTGCTGGGAAGCTTTGTGAAGGGATATTTACTGGTAGCCGCTATTGTGGGGGGACTTACTATGGTTGCCATGGTCCTGCTCGGTGTCGACTTCCCCCTGATGCTTGGAATTTTTTCCGGGCTCGCGGAGCTGATCCCTTACTTTGGACCTGTCATAGGAGCCGTGCCTGCTGTCATTTTGGCTGTTCTGGAGTCCAAGTGGCTTGCGCTCAAGGTGGCCGCCGTATTCTTTGTCATTCATCAACTCGAGGGGAATTTCATTTCACCTAAAATTATGGGAGATAAGGTTGGTTTACATCCACTGGTGGTTATTATCAGCCTTTTAGCAGGCGGTGAGTTGTACGGACTGGCCGGCATGCTGCTGGCTGTACCCGTGGCGGCGGTACTGCGGGTAATCATGAAGTTTATTTTTATAAAAATTGCGGCCTGGCGCTAGGATTTATCTAACCACGCATGTTTAGCCAGTGATGATTACTAATCACTTATGCAATTTATATATAAAATGGTATCCTTGACACTCTATGGGTACATTATGTATAATTATAGCGCAAAAAATATAGAAAAGTTTGGGGTTTTGCATTTTGATGACCGGCAATGAAATCAGGGAGAGTTATTTGAGGTTTTTTGAAAGTAAAGGGCATAAAATATTGCCCAGCGCTTCGCTAATTCCTGTAAACGATCCCAGTATCCTATGGACGGCAGCGGGAATGGTGCCCTTTAAGCCATTTTTTACCGGTGCGGCTAAGCCTGAATATACCAGGGTGACAACCTGTCAAAAATGTATCCGCACCCCGGATATAGAGTCGGTGGGCAGGACTGCGCGGCACCATACTTTTTTTGAGATGCTTGGAAATTTCTCGTTTGGCGATTATTTCAAAGAAAGCGCTATTCCCTGGGCCTGGGAGTTTGTTACTGAGCAGCTGCGCCTGCCGGTGGACAAACTATGGATAACAATCTACCTGGATGATGACGAGGCTTATGAAATCTGGCATAAGGTTGTTGGTGTGCCGGCTGAACGAATTGTTCGCCTGGACAAGGACACCAACTTCTGGGAGATAGGTGTCGGACCCTGCGGTCCCTGTTCTGAAATATACGTCGACCTGGGGCCTGAAAGAGGCTGCGCTTCACCAGAGTGCGGTGTGGGGTGCGACTGCGACCGTTACCTGGAAATATGGAACCTGGTTTTTATCCAGTTTTTTAAGGACGAAGAAGGGAACTACTCACCTCTGGAGAGCAAGGGTATTGATACCGGATTTGGCTTGGAACGTGTGGCCTCGGTACTCCAGGGAGTACCATCCAACTTTGATACAGACCTGCTGCGGGAAATCATGGATTTTACCGCCGGGTTGTTCGAGCTGAAATACGGCTTTGAAGACAAAATAGACATAGCCTTGAAGGTTATTGCCGATCACTGCAGGGCGATTACCTTCGCTATTACAGACGGGGCGCTGCCGTCTAACGAAGGCAGGGGCTATGTGATCCGGCGCCTGCTCAGGCGGGCCGTTCGTTTTGGCCGGCTGCTGGGCATACAGGATCTCTTCTTATACAAGGTTGCCGGGGCAGTGGTACGCCAGATGGGCAAAGCATACCCGGAGTTGGCTGAGCGGCAGAACCATGTGCTAAGGGTGATCCGCACCGAGGAGGAGCGTTTCGGAGAGACTCTGTTCCAGGGCACTGAAATGTTGAACAAGCTGATTGATGAAGCAAAGTCGGGCGGCAGTACTTTGATCTCCGGCATAGACGCTTTCAAACTTTACGACACCTATGGTTTTCCGCTTGAGCTTACCCAGGAAATGGCCGCGGAACAAGGTCTTTCGGTTGACACCCAGGCTTTTACCGAGGCTATGGAGGACCAGCGGCAGCGGGCCAGGAGCGCCAGGCAGGAAACCGAATATATATCTGAACTTAACACTCTGTTTAAAGAGATACGTGAAGAAACAGGAGAGACAAATTTTGTCGGTTACGATACCCTGGAGGCCAAAGCAAGTGTCCAGGGCATCTTTCAGGGCGGGGAAAGAATAAAGTCAGCCTCAGCCGGGGAAGAAGTGGAGTTTATCCTGGATGTCACCCCTTGTTATGCCGAGTCGGGCGGACAGGTTAGTGACTGGGGCAAGGTAAGCGCGCCGGAACGAGTGGAAATTCATGAAACACCGGGTAAAAACCCCGATATCAGGTTAATCAAACCCGAACTCCTTGTGGAAATTTACGAGGTGACCAAGCCCGTAGAAAATCTTTATGTTCACCGGGGTAAGGTAATAAACGGAATGCTTAAAGAACATGATCAGGTACTGGTACAGGCGGACCGGCCCAGGCGGATCTCAACCTGCCGCAACCACTCCGCAACGCACCTCCTGCACAAAGCTCTAAAGGAAGTACTGGGCGAACATGTCAACCAGGCCGGTTCACTGGTAGGACCGGAGCGGTTGCGCTTTGATTTTACGCATTACACCGCTATAGAACAGTTGGAACTGGGGAAAATAGAGGAGCTGGTTAACAACGCGGTGCTTGAAGGCTTGCCTGTCAACATTTTTGAAACCACCATAGCCGAAGCCAGAGCCATGGGAGCGGCCGCACTTTTCGGCGAAAAGTACGGGGAAAGAGTCAGAGTTGTTAAAATAGGTGATTTCAGTCTGGAGCTTTGCGGTGGTACTCACCTGAACAATACGGCTGAGGTGGGCCTTTTCAAACTGCTGGGGGAAAGCAGCGTCGGAGCGGGGCTGCGCCGCATCGAGGCGGTAACCGGCGCCGGTGCCCTGCGTTACGTAAATGCCAAAGAGGAACAGCTGGCCGAGATAGCCAGACTGGTCAAGTCGGCGCCGCATGAGGTTGTCCGCCGGGTAGAAAGTATGCTGCAGAATAACAAAGAATTAGAAGACGAGAATGAGACACTTCAGGCCAGACTGGCCAGATACCAGGTGCAGGACCTGATTGATCGTGTCAAACAGATTAAAGGAATTAAAGTTTTAGCGGGCCTGGTTGCCGCTCCTGACATGGACAGCCTGCGGGGAATGGTTGATCTTCTGAGGGACAAGATCGGCTCCGGAGTAATTATTCTGGGCAGTTCGGCAGGGGAGAAAGTGAACCTGGTGTCCGCCGT
>CAZJGV010000009.1:7603-23284 GCA_964545615.1 uncultured Pelotomaculum sp. | reverse complement strand
TTTGCTGGGTCGCGGTTTGCATGCGGGAAAAATGGTGAAGGAAGTTGCGGCGTTAGTAGGCGGCAGCGGCGGTGGGCGGCCGGAGATGGCCCAAGCCGGAGGCAAGGATGTTTCCCGTCTGCCCGAGGCGCTTGACCAGGCTTACCGGGTGGTGGAAAGTCAGATTAAAACAGATTAAATATAAACCCGGTCGGCTAATTGACCGACCGGGTTTAATAATAACGAGTTGAAACTATCAGCAGTGGTGGCCTGGGGTATCCGTAATCATGGCGATTTCCTCGCAATTCGGAAACTTGGGGCAATTAACACATTCCTTCCAGACTTTTTGGGGCAGGGACTCTTTGGCAACTACTGTAAAGCCGCATTTTTCAAAGAATCCCTGCTGGTAGGTCAGGGCAAAAACACGGGGAATGGCCAGTTCGCACGCTTCCTCTAAAAACGTATTAACAAGGTTGCGGCCCAGGCCCATTTTAGCGTAGCCAGGCGCCACAGCCAGTGCCCTGATTTCCGCCAGGTCTTCCCAGATGATATGCAGTGAACCGGCGCCGACAACCTGACCCTGATCCTCCGCCACGGTAAATTCTCGCAGGCTTTCATAAAGCATGGTGCGGGATCTGGCCAGCATCAACCCCTTTTCGGCGTAATCGGTTATTAAGGCGTGTATAGGTTCAACATCGGTAATTTTGGCCTTGCGATATTTCATGTTAAAAGCACCTTTCCCTGAGATTACTATACATTATATATTACTTAAGCCACCCTCTCAATCTCTATTTCAGGGAAACTTTTTTAAGGCCCTTTTTAACGGCAGAGGAAATGTTGTAGTATTGGAGAAGTATACAAATGAAAAGGGGGTATACGGATGTCTTCGGATGTGTCAGAAAAAACAATGATGTTTAAGGTTCAGGCTGAGGATGTTAATCTGGCCAGGGATATTTTACATCAGGTTTACACGGCGTTAACTGAAAAAGGGTACAACCCGATCAACCAGCTGGTGGGGTATCTTTTGTCCGGAGACCCGGCGTACATCACCAGTCACGGCAATGCCCGCAGCCTGATCCGCCGTCTGGAACGGGATGAATTACTGGAAGAACTGGTTAAGAATTATTTAAAGCAACAGAACATAGAGCAGCTTTAGCTGGGGGATGGAGTTAGTTGCAATACAGGGTTCTTGGGAAAACCGGCATTGAGGTATCCCGTCTTTGTTTCGGCGCACTTACCATCGGACCGCTCCAGGCCAGGCTACCTTTAAAAGAAGGGGCACGGGTGATTCGCACCGCACTGGAGGCAGGCGTTAATTTTATTGACACAGCAGAGCTCTATCTCACTTATCCATATATACGCGAGGCCATCCGTGGAGTGAGCAAGAATGTTGTCATTTGCTCGAAATGCTACTCTTACACCTCTCAAGGTATGGAACAAAGCGTAAACAAAGCCCTTGCAGAGCTTGACAGGGATTATATAGACATTTTTATGCTTCATGAGCAAGAATCGATTTTGACAGTAAAAGGACACTGGGAAGCGGTTGAGTATCTTTTAGAGGCAAAAAAAAGAGGTATTGTCAGAGCAGTGGGTATATCCACCCACCATGTGGCAGGTGTATTGGCCGCTGCCGCCATTCCTGAAATAGAGGTGGTTCACCCCCTGATTAATATGGCCGGAATAGGTATAAGGGGAGGGACCAAAGTGGACATGCTATCGGCCATTAGGGTTGCCGCCGCCGCTGGTAAAGGAATTTACGCTATGAAAGCCCTGGGCGGCGGGAATTTGCTGGGAAAAGCGGAAGAAGCCCTGAACTATGTAATGTCCATACCAGAAATAAACTCCATTGCCGTTGGGATGAGCACAGTCCAGGAAGTGGAGTATAACACCCGGTTTTTTAGCGGACAAAAGGTTTCTGATTTGATCAAGTCTACTGTCAGGCGCCAACCAAGGCGCCTTCATATTGAGGACTGGTGCGTCGGTTGCGGGCAGTGCATCCAGATGTGCCCGTCGGGTGCTTTGAGCCTGAGCGGAGGCAAGGCGGCGGCAGATGAAAATCTGTGTGTGCTGTGTGGGTATTGCGGCTCTGTCTGCCCCGATTTCTGTATAAAGGTGATCTGACCATGCGGATTTTAGGAATCGATTTGGGAGACAAAAAAATAGGTGTTGCTCTCAGCGACGAGATGGGATGGACCGCGCAGGGTCTGGATGTGATCATGAGCGGCGGGGTGGCTGAGAACATAAAAAGAATTAAAGAATTAGCGCTTGCAAATAAGGTCGAAAAAATTGTGGTGGGATTTCCCCGGAACATGGATGGGAGTACCGGTCCTCGCGCGGAAAAAGCACGCGAGTTTGCTCGCCGGCTGGAGAAATCATTTGGCCTGCCTGTGGAAATGTGGGATGAAAGGCTGACTACTGCAGCGGCAGAGAAAATGTTGATTAAAGCAGACCTGCGCAGAGCCAAGCGCCGGCAGGTAATTGATAAAGTAGCGGCGGCTTTGATCTTGCAGAATTATCTCGATGCACAGGGTGGGAAGAAAACAGATGGCGGGGGTGTTAAGGAGTAAAAAAGCGGGTTGACAAACGAAATTGAATAGTAAAGAGAGAATCTTGACAGGATAGTTTTTTTTAGATAGAATTGTTCAATAAACTTTAAAGAGGTGAATGTCTTGACCGAAGCCGAAGAGGTTGTAACCCTGGTGGATGAAGAAGGAGAGGAGCATGACTTTACTGTCATCGATATCATAGAGGTTGACGGTTCTGAATATGCTATACTGCTCCCGGTGGATGAGGAAAGCAATGAGGCAATTATTCTTAAATTTACTCAAGACGAAGAAGGAAATGAACTGCTGGTAGACATAGAAGACGATGAGGAATGGGAAAAAGTTTCAGACGCCTGGGAGGAAATGATGGCCGAGGAAGAGGTTGAATAAGTTTTGCTGAACTAAAGCTGGTTGTGGGATTCCTACTATCCGGCTTTTTTTTACTGCTTAAGAGGTGCTTTTTATGTCTGGTAAAGCCTCCCGTATCATAAAAATATTCTTAATTGCTATTATTATTGTGGTTCCGCTGCTCTTATTCAGCTCGGGTTTTTTTACCACGTCCGCAGAAAAAGTTTTACCCGGTGTTGAAATAATGGGAACTGAACTGGGTGGGCTGAACAGGCAGGAAGGCATAACCAAGTTGGCTGAGTTGGAGCAAACCATCCGGGCGACGAGGGTTGTCTTAAATTACCACGGCCGGAGTTGGCCGTTGCTTCTGAATGAGGTTGGCTTTGATTTAAACCTGGATTCCATCATGACGGAGGCTCTTAACGCGGGAAGGCAGGGCTCTTTGATCCAGCGCTGGCAGGACAGGAAACAGATTGGCAGGACAGGACGCCCCCTGAAGCCCATTTTTGAGTTTGATCAAGAAAAACTTGACAGCCGGGTTAAGGATTTGACCCGTGAAATAACAGTCGAGCCGGAAGAAGCCTCATTTAAAATTAATTCTTCGGACAGGGTAACTGTAATTTCCAGTAAAGACGGAACTGGTGTGGATCTGGAAGCGCTAAAGAAGGACATTGCGTTTGTGCTTCTGGAAGGGGTAAAGCCGGAGGTGGAACTGAACCTGGCGCCGGTAGTCCCTGTGCGGACCACAGCTGTTCTTGAATCCATGGGCATAGACGGTCTTTTAGGCAGTTATACCACCTGGTTCAATGCTGGTATGGTAAGCAGGTCGTATAACATCAGTGTCGCGGCGAAGGCATTTGATAATTTGCTGGTGATGCCCGGGCAGGTTGTTTCTTTTAATGAAATTGTCGGTCCCCGCAGTTCAGAAGCCGGCTATAAAATTGCGCCGGTTATTGTCAACAATGAACTTGTGGACGGGATCGGCGGGGGTGTGTGCCAGGTCTCAACCACCCTTTACAACAGCGTGCTGCTGGCTAACCTGGAGATTGTGGAGCGCACCTGCCACTCGCTGCCCGTCAGTTACGTTCCTATTGGACGTGACGCGACTGTAGTGGATGATGCCCTGGATTTAAAGTTCCGGAATAATACCAGTGATTACTTGTATATCAAATCTATTGTCGCGGGCGGTCAAATCACCATTAAAATTTACGGGGACACCGCTTCAAAAAGAGAAGTGCGCGTTAATTCCTGGGTTACCGAGGAAATTGCGCCGCAGTTGGTTTACGAAGCCGACCCGAACCTGCCCAAGGGGGAACAGGTTGTTAAACAGGAGGGCGCCAGCGGTTTTAAAGCCTATGCTGAGCGGATAGTGTCATTTAATGGGATTCAGGAAAAGAGAGAGGCATTGCCTTATAGCGACTACAGCCCCCAAAATAAGGTAATTGCTGTGGGAACACTTGAATCCGCTCCCAAGATCGCACCTTCCAAACCGGTCTCCCAGGATGGCCAGAAGACACCCGGCCAACCAACGGGTGGTATGACTACGAACAGCGGTATGACCAACCTGACTGTTCCGGGATCGGATACTTCCGGTAGTACCAATACTAATCTTCCTGTAAACAATTCACCGGTCAAGGTTCCAGGATAGGGGAATTAATGATTTAAGGCGACAAATAAAATCAAAAAAGCGGGAGGGGCATTCTTTAAAATGCTCCTCTTTTATTTGCGCCACTGTCTTAATATGTGTCGGAAGTAACGCGATAAAATGACAGGATTAACAGAAAAAAGCGCAATAATTAAATGTTAATCCTTCTGTCTGTTTTATCATGTGTTCCCATTTTCTTGTGTCAATATGAAGAACGGTGTTATAATATGTAGTGCGGTAGCAGGTGAGGTGTTTATGCGATTTTATCTTAATAATGCTGCAGAGAGTACAAAAGGGAAAAAAATGTTATGGTTGTTGAAACGCTACAGGTACTATCTCACGATACTGTTTAGTATTTGTTGTTTTATATTGCTTTACATTATCATCATACTCTCGCCTGTTTCTTCCAAAAGCAGGGGCAGGGATGTGGTGTTCGCTGTCCCGGTGAAGGTGACTGCGAACCAGGTGGGACAAATTTTAAAACAAAACGAGTTGGTGCGAAGTCCTTTAATATTCAGCCTTTACGCCAGATGGACGGGTATGGACAGCCTGATCAAGGCGGGAGAATACAGGATTAACAACAGCCTTTCCACACCTGAGGTGCTGAAAGAACTGGTGGACGGGCGGTTGGTAACACAGACATTTACTGTGCCTGAAGGATTTACCACCGTTCAGATTGCCGATCTTTTAGACTCCAAAGGGCTTGCCGACAAAGATAAGTTTTTGGCGGCGGTTGCCAATGAAGATTTCCCCTATACCTTTCTCCAAAGCCTGCCGCAAGGGGATAAACGTCTGGAGGGTTATCTTTTTCCGGATACTTATCAGGTGGCGAGAGGAAGCAGCGAAAAATCAATTATAGATATGATGCTGCAGCGTTTTGAAAAAGAAATGAAGGATCTGGATTACCAGACCCAGGCAACCGCCGGCCAGGTTTCCCTGCACGAGGCGGTAACCGTAGCCTCTTTGATAGAACGTGAGGCCAGGATCGATGAGGAAAGACCTTTAATAGCCGGGGTTATTTATAACCGGCTGAACAGGCAGATGCAGCTGCAATTATGCGCGACTGTGGAGTACGCCCTGGGTACCAATAAACCCAAACTGTACTATAAAGATCTGGAAATTGATTCACCCTATAACACGTACCTGATCATGGGACTGCCGCCGGGTCCAATTGCCATGCCGGGTAAGACGTCTCTTCTGGCCGCAGTCCATCCGGTCCATACGGAGTACCTTTATTACGTGGCCAAACCGGACGGTTCACACGCGTTTGCCACTACCCTGGCTGAACATGAAGCCAATCAGGAGATGTACGAGTATGAAGATTGAACTTCTGGCTCCCGCCGGTGATCTGGAAAAGTTAAAAGTCGCCGTGCTTTACGGCGCTGATGCCGTCTACCTGGGTGGACGGCATTTTGGCCTGAGGGCGGGGGCAGGTAATTTCAGTGAGGAAGAATTGCAGGAGGGTGTTCGCTTTGCCCACACGAAAGGCGTGCAAGTTTATGTTACTGTAAACATTTTTGCCCACAACAGGGATCTGGAGGGCTTGCCCGCTTATCTGGAAACAATTTCTGAAGCTGGAGCTGACGCGGTGATTGTTTCCGATCCGGGCATGATTGACCTGATCAGGCGCCTGCATCCCGATCTGTCTGTACACCTCAGTACGCAGGCCAATACAACCAACTGGGCGGCGGCTCGTTTCTGGGAAAAGCTCGGGGTGGACAGGATCGTTTTGGCTCGTGAACTGACACTGGCTGAGATCAGGCAAATCCGGGAGAAGGTACAGCTGGAACTGGAGATCTTCGTGCACGGCGCGATGTGTATTTCCTATTCCGGACGGTGTCTTTTAAGCAACTACCTTAGCGGTCGTGACGCCAACCGGGGTGACTGCGCCCAGTCCTGCCGCTGGCGGTACGCTCTGGTTGAAGAAAAAAGGCCCGGCGAGTATCTTACCATAGAAGAAGATGAGCGGGGGAGTTATGTCCTTGGTTCCCGGGACCTCTGCCTGATTGAGCATCTCCCTGAACTGGTTAAGGCCGGTATCAACAGCTTTAAAATTGAAGGGCGGATGAAGAGTGTCAACTACGTGGCAGGTGTTGTAAAAGTCTACCGTGAGGCGCTGGACGCTTATCTGGCTGACCCGGAAAACTATCTCTTCACTCCTTCCTGGCGGGAGGAAATCAGTAAGGTCAGCCACCGCAGTTACACCACCGGGTTTTTGTTCGGCAGTCCCGGCAAGTCCGGCCAGCATTACGAGGGGGAGATTTACAAACGGAGCCACGCTTTTGTGGGGTTGGTTAAGGATTACGACAGTGCGTCGGGTCTGGCGCTGGTTGAGCAGCGCAACCGTTTTACCGTTGGGGATGAAGTAGAAATACTGGTTCCCAGGGGAGCGAACTTTAGCCAGAAGATAACTGAAATAATTGATGAAGAAGGCAACTCCGTGGCGGCGGCGCCTCATCCCCAGCAAAAGGTGCGGGTGCCGGTTGACCGGGCTGTTCCTGAGTACGCCATATTAAGAAAAATTTAGTATGAATTTCTGTCTTGTAAGACCGTTGCCGGAATTAAAATAACTAAGGGAAATACATAATATAAATGCTGCTATTTTAACACTTGAACAGGAGGTCTCAAATGGTACAAGGTAAAGGAAGTTTGCCCACCAGGAAAGAAGTGCCGGACAAATACAAGTGGCGGCTGGAAGATATCTATGCCAGTGATGAGCTGTGGGAACAGGATTTTCAACAGATCAAAAAGCTGGTTGATGGGGCCGGCGACTACCGTGGCCAACTGGGGCAGTCGGCGCGGTCTTTACTGGAAACCCTGCGCTTGGAATACCGGCTCCAGGAACTTAACGAGAAGGTCTATACTTATGCCCGTATGCGCCGGGACGAGGATAATACCAACCCCACCTACCAGGCTTTAACTGACCGGGCGGCAAGTTTGCATACCCAGGTGCAGACGACGCTCTCCTTCATAGTGCCCGAAATCCTGGCCCTTCCAATAGAAACCCTGGATCGTTTCCGGCGGGAAGAGCCGGACCTGGCACTTTACGGTTTCGCCCTGGACGAACTGCTGCGGCAGAAAGACCATATCCTGTCCGCCGCCGAAGAGCGGATCATCGCCGGGGTGGGGGAAGTGGCCCAGGCCCCGGCTGACATTTTCAAAATGATTAACAATGCGGATATGACCTTCCCCTCCATCAAGGATGAAGAAGGAAATGAGGTGGAGATTACCCATGGGCGGTACATGCAGCTTATGGAAAGCACAGATCGCCGGGTACGCCGGGAGGCCTTCACCTCTCTCTTCAGTACCTACCGGAAACTGAAAAACACACTCTCCGCCACCCTCGGTTCCAGTGTGAAAAAGGATGTTTTCTATGCCCGTGTGCGTAAATTTCCTTCAGCTTTGCAGGCTTCTCTGTTTGCCGACAACATTCCCCCGGATGTTTATGACAACCTTATCCAAACGGTGCGCTGCAATTTGTCAGCCATGCACCGCTATGTGGCCCTGCGTAAAAAAATGTTGGAACTGGGCGAATTGCACATGTTTGATTTGTACAATACCATTGTAAAGGACATTAAATGGGAAATCCCCTTTGTAAAAGCTGTTAAGCTGGTAAAAGAAGGGCTCGCGCCTCTGGGCAAGGCCTATGGCGAGGACATGGCGCTGGGGTTTGCCGGGGGGTGGGCCGATATCTTTGAAAACAAGGGCAAAACCAGTGGTGCTTATTCCTGGGGCCCCTATGGCGTGCACCCGTATATTTTGCTGAACTATCAGGATAATTTAAACAATCTCTTCACTTTAGCGCACGAGATGGGGCATGCCATGCATTCCTATTACGCCCACCGCGAGCAGCCATATGTCTACGCCCATTACACTATTTTCACGGCCGAGGTGGCCTCCACGGTCAACGAGTCCCTGCTCATGGAATATTTGCTGAAGACGGTAACAGACCGGAGCAAAAAGCTCTATCTGCTTAACCACTACCTGGAGCAGTTTCGCGGCACCGTGTTCCGGCAGACCATGTTTGCCGAGTTTGAAAAAATTGTGCACGAAAAGATTGAAGCGGGGCAAGCACTGACCCCTGAACTTCTCTGCCAGCTCTACCACCGGCTCAATGTTGATTACTACGGGCCGGAGATGGTGGTGGATGAGGAAATCGACCTGGAATGGGCGCGCATCCCACATTTTTACTCTGCATTTTACGTTTACAAATATGCTACCGGATTTGCCGCGGCCACAGCTATTACCCGCAAAATACTTGAGGAGGGCGCCCCGGCGGTTGACCGCTACCTGGGCTTTCTGAAAAAGGGAGGCAGTGACTATCCCCTCGATCTGTTAAAATATGCCGGGGTGGATATGGCTGCCCCCCAGCCGGTGCAGGAAGGACTGGACTTGTTTACCCGGCTGCTGGACCAGATGGAAGAATTGACAGTATAAGGCGGTGTGGACGCAGGCTAAAACTCTGCTGTATTAAGTTATCAAATTATGGACCAGGCTGGATTGACAACAGATCAAGAGTCTGGTCTCTTTGTTTAAATATTTGTTATTTGGGCAAGCTAGAAATAAATGCCATAAGCGGAAAGGGGACACACCGGCTAAGGAAAGGGGACACACCTCTATTTGGGGCCGTTCTCTGCGGCTGAGGAATGTCCCCGATGGACTATAGGGTATTCCTTTGCTGACGAGGAATGTCCCCAATGGAGAGCCGGTCTCTGCGGCCCCAATACCGGTATGTGGAAAGGTTGTTTAATGTGGACGTTTTAAGGCAGAAGAGGCTGGTTCGAATTTTTTTTATTTTCGGGCTCTGTCTATTGGGCCTGTTAATCCCGCTCTGGCAAACACAACTACAGGACGGCGACCTTTACGCCGCTCTGGCGCTGGATCAGGACAGCCGCTGGGTGGCCCTGGAGAATCCGCCGAGGGGTAAGATACTGGACCGCAACTCAGTCCCTCTAACCGGTGCAAGAATAGCAGACAGGGTTATCATCTTTCCTGTGGCTGTCGCGGATAAGTCTGAAACGGCCGGTGGTTTAGCGGAAATACTGAGCCTTGACCGTTCAGTGACAGACAGTTACCTAAATGGTGGCGCCTGTTTCCTGCCGTACAGCGTTACTCCCGCTCAGAAAGCTGCTATCAGACAGAAAGCATGGACCGGCGTAATGGTTTTACCTGTCCAGTTCAGGTACGGGGAAAGGACTCTGGCGCCCCAAACACTGGGTTACCTGGGCCGGATATCTTCCAGTGAGGAATATCTTAACTTAACCAAAAGCTCGCGCAAAACTTACCGGTATGATGATATGGTAGGCAAAACAGGCCTGGAGCTATTCTACGAAGAGGAATTGAAGGGGGGCAGGCCGGAGCGGGCGGTCAGGGTATTCGCCGATGCCAGGGGCATACTGCTGGGTGGCCCGGGTTTTGAAGTGGAGGAGCATGAGTTGGATAGGGGCAGGCGGGACCTGGTCCTGACCCTTGATGCCCGCATCCAAAAAGTTGCAGAAGATATTTTAGACTGTCAGGCCGTGAAGGGGACGATAGTTGTAATGGAGGCCGGCAGTGGGGATATCCTGGCCATGGCCGGCAGCCCGCGTTTTGACCCGTTTCAACCGGAGCAGAAAATCGGCGCCCAGGAGGATGGTAACTTTTTTGATCATAGCGTTTCACTTTACCAGCCGGGTTCTGTTTTTAAGCTGGTGATTGCCGCAGCGGCGCTGGAAGAAGGCACGGACAGCCTTGACAGTCATTTCACCTGCTGCGGGGATAAAGAGGAATTGATTAGCTGCTGGGAAAAAGCCGGTCATGGTGAGATTGACTTTGCCCATGCTTTTATCAATTCCTGTAACCCGTCCTTTGTCAGGATCGGTTTGAATCTGGGCGCTCCCAAAATCATAGAGTACGCCAGGCGTTTGGGCCTGGAGAACCAGGCTGTAATTGGTTACCCGGCGCCTCCGGACCGGCGTCAGGATCTAAGTCTAATAGGCGCCCCCTACAATTTAGTCAACAGCAGCGTAGGACAGGGACCGGTCCTGGTTACGCCGCTGCAGATAGCTTCTCTGGTAAACACCATGGCATCCGGCGGGATTTACCGGGAACCCCGGCTGGTCAGGGAGATTCGTAAAAACGGTGGAAGTGTGGAAAAGGAATTTCTCCGCGACTCAGGACAGGTGGCCATCTCACCGGAGACCGCCGCCAAGCTTTGCAGCCTGATGGAATCAGTCGTGGACGAGGGCACCGGAAAACAGGCCGCAGTGCCCGTCTGCGGCAGTGCCGGGAAGACCGGGTCGGCTCAAATCGATGGCCAAAGCGTTACTAATGCCTGGTTTGCGGGTTATGCTCCCCGCGCCAATCCCCGCTACATCACGGTTGTTATGCTAGAAGGAGGCGGTGGCGGTGGTGAGTCCGCCGCCCCTGTTTTCAAGGAAATCATGGAGCAAATACTGCATTTCGATTAAAAAATATCATTACCCGTAAAAAGCCCACCGGCAGGTGGGCTTTTTACTATGACAGCAGTTTCTCCAGTTCATTTCGGTTAAACCCTACTACAGCGTGGTCGCCAACCGTTATCGTGGGGACGGCCATGCGTCCGGTTTTCTTAATCATTTCTTCTCTAGCTTGATCATTTTCGGCAACATTAAGTTCTTCATACTGTATCCCTTTTTGTGAAAGGAACTCTTTCACGTGGCTGCAGTGCGGTCAGGTAGGTGTGGTGAAGACTTTAACCTGATTATTATGCATTATCTATTCCTCCAGCTAGTTTTTCTTATTATCGGTAGATATATATATAAATATACTTTATTAAAACAATAGCTGGAGTCCATGCCACTAACGCAGTAATGTAATCATTTACCAATTCTTTTGTAAACAAACCCTTTCTCCACAAGTTTCACTGGATCTAGTATGTTTCTTCCGTCTACAAGGGTATTAACCGAGTGGTAAAAACCAAAATATCTTATGATAAGGCAGGGAAACATGTAACTTGTTTCATATTATTGGAAAACAAATTTTTGAATAGCAGCTCATTTAACCTCAAACGTCACCGATGAGATACAAATTGAATAGATTAACACCGAGGGTATTATTGGAAGTTTACTGGAGTGGTAATTATTGAAAAAAATCAGATTATGGAAATTCGACAGCAGTAAGCTGATTGAGGTAAATACTGAAGAGATTCAAGATTGCCGCGCCGGTGCATCAACACACCTGAGCTCGATCAGGGATATGGCTGAGGCAGTACTTACAGGGCGCCAACCCCTGGTTGACGGAAATGAAGGAAGAAAAGCGCTGGAGATAATCCTGGCCATTCATAAATCCTGTGCCGAGGGCCAGGAAGTAAGGCTTCCCATGAAAATCACGAAAGAGCAGATAAAACCGAAAGTGGCAGATTTCTGATGCATCTATATTATCGCAAAATGCTATTGATGCTTATTGACGTACTTCTGGTCAACGCAGTGTTTGCTGCCGCCACCCTCTTAATTGCTCAGACAGGATTTCCCATTATGCAGGGTGGTTTTGCAAAATTTGCCGCAGTTATTTCTGTTGTGTCAATAGGTTCTTTTTACTTGTTCGGACTTTACAACCGTATCTGGGAGTATGCCAGTGTTGGTGAAATATTCGCTGTTATAAAGGCTGTAACCCTGTCTGCTTTCCTTCAGTATGTTTTAAATAATTATTTTCTTAATCAGTGTCTTCCTGAAGGTGTTTATTTTTTAATCTGGCTCTTGACTGTATTTTTAATTGCCGGTTCAAGGTTCTGCTGGCGAGCTGTGAGTGACTTCTACTCGGCCAGGCGATTAAGGCAGCCGAAGAAACGTGTATTAATAATAGGCGCAGGCGGGGCGGGGGCTTTGGTGGCCAGAGCGATTTTTAACAATGCCACTGAAATTGAGCCTGTAGGATTTATCGATGACTGTGCTTCCAAACAAAATATGAAATTATTTGGACTGCCGGTGCTGGGGAAACGTGAAGACATACCTTTTTTGGTTGAAAAATATGGGGCGGAAGAAATCATTCTGGCCATACCTTCGGCATCCAGCAAAACTGTTCGTGAACTGGTTAACATCAGCCGTCACACACCGGCACGTTTAAAGATAACACCCAGTGTATTTGACCTTATTGACGGTAAAATCAATTTGCGGCAAATAAGAAATGTTGAGGTTGAAGATTTGCTGCACCGGGAACCGGTTAAAGTTAATCTAAGTGAAATAGCGGGATATTTGACAGGACGCGTTGTGCTGGTTACCGGAGCGGGCGGGTCGGTAGGCTCGGAATTATGCAGGCAGGTCGCTGCTTTTAAACCCGGGCTGATCATTCTTTTAGGCCGCGGGGAGAACAGCGTATATGAGGCGGATTTAAGTCTCCAAAGCCTTTATCCTGAAGTTAACCGGGTCATTGAGATAGCAGATGTAAGGGATTGCGGCAGAGTTGAGCGTATATTTTCACAGTATCGCCCTGAAGTCATATACCATGCCGCAGCGCACAAGCATGTGCCGTTAATGGAAAATATTCCGGACGAAGCCTTTAGAAACAACATAATCGGTACTTTAAACGTGGCGCGGGCGGCAGACAGGGCCGGCTCACAAGTTTTTGTGCTGATATCTACGGATAAAGCAGTCAATCCAAAAAGTGTTATGGGGGCTACCAAGAGGGTCGCTGAGATGATTATCCAGGGGATGAACGAGAAATCAAAATCAAAATTTGCCGCGGTTCGGTTTGGGAATGTCCTTGGCAGCAGAGGGAGTGTAGTGCCGCTTTTCAAAAAGCAGATTGCCGCTGGTGGTCCGGTCAGAGTGACTCATCCGGACATGACCAGATATTTTATGACTGTGCCTGAAGCAGCACAATTGGTTATTCAGGCCGGCGCCATAGCCAGGGGAGGGGAGATTTTTCTGTTAGATATGGGAGAACCAGTGAAAATTGTTGACCTGGCCAGAGATTTAATCAAGCTGTCTGGTTTCCGGCCAGAAATAGATATACCCATATTATTTACCGGAATCAGGCCCGGTGAAAAACTATCTGAAGAGCTGTATACCGTCAGAGAGCACGTTTACAAAACAAACCACGAAAGAATAATGATTGTGGGAAGTAACGAAAGTTTTCTGCCCACCATAGATGAAATCTTTTTCCAGAGACACCCCGGTGATTGGCGGTTTGATGAGAAGCAGTCATTATCTTTGCTGCAAAAGTTAGTACCCGGTTTGGATTGTACTATGGAGCAACATTAGTGGAGGGAAAATGATTTGGAAAGGCCGGTAGAAGAAACAAAAAATAAAATAATAAACCGCCAGGCAAAAGTTGTTGTAATTGGCTTGGGTTATGTCGGATTGCCCCTAGCCGTGGAAAATGCTAAAGCCGGCTTTAATGTAACCGGTATAGATAAAAGTGAAGAAAGGGTCAATCTGCTTAAGGCGGGTAAGAATTATATCTCAGATGTCAGTGAGGTTGACCTGAAACAGCTTGCCGCCAAAGGTAAAATCACCGTTACGTGTGAATATGACAGCCTGGAACTGGCAGATGTGATTATAATCTGTCTTCCCACACCGCTTACTGTAACTCGTGACCCGGACATCTCGCAAATTATTTTTGTTATTGAAAAGATTGCTGAAAGTATTCGCCGTGGACAGTTGGTCACGCTCGAAAGCACTACATTTCCCGGTACCACCCAGGAGATTGTCTTGCCCAGACTGCTAAAAAGGGGACTTAAGGTTGGAGAAGATTTTTTTCTCGCCTTTTCACCGGAAAGAGTCGACCCTGGCAACAAACGTTTTAAAACCAAGAACATTTCCAAGGTTATAGGCGGAGTAACCTCAACCTGCCTTGCCCTGGCGCAAACTTTTTATGCCCAAACCATAAAGCATATGGTGCCGGTGTCTTCGCCGGCAGCGGCTGAAATGACCAAGATATTTGAAAACATATACCGGGCGGTAAATATCGCGCTTGTTAACGAGTTGATGTTTATCTGTGACCGCATGGGACTTGATGTTTGGGAAATTGTAGAAGCCGCTGGGACCAAGCCTTTTGGTTTTCAGACTTTTCACCCGGGTCCGGGGGTAGGAGGACATTGCATACCTGTCGACCCGTTTTATTTGACCTGGAAGGCAAAAGAATATGACTTCTATTCCAACTTAATTGAGACTGCGGTTCAGATTAACATAAAAGCATCCTATTTTGTGGCTCAAAAAGTCTGGGAGTGTTTAAACAAAATAAATAAAAAAAGCATCTGTGAAGCACGGGTTCTGGTTTTGGGGGCGGCTTACAAGAAAGATATCGAAGACTGCCGGGAATCTCCCGCAGTTAAGATCATGTCCATCCTGGCTGATTACGGAGCGGAGGTTGTTTACCATGATCCGTTCATTCCAACAGTTGAGCTGACAGCAAAAAGAAATTTAAAAAGTGTCGACCTTACTGAGGAGGAATTAACGCGCGCTGACTGTGTTGTAATTGCCACCGACCATAGCTGCTTTGATTATGAATGGATAGCTGACCGCGCCTCGATGCTGGTTGATACCCGTAATACTACAAAGGGCTTACAGGTGAAAAGCAATACAATAATCAGGATTTAATGTTTAGGGGGCGGGTAAATGATGTTGCCTTTAGCGGATTTAAAAGCACAGTACAGTTCAATCAGCGAGGAAATAATGTCTGCCGTAAAATCAGTTTTGGAAAGCGGCGCATACATTCTGAGTAAAAACGTGGCGATACTGGAAAATTCAATTGCTAAGCTGTGCGGGGTAAAACATGGCATTGGTTTGGCCAGTGGTACTGACGCGCTTTTGTTATCATTATTAGCGCTTGGTATTAAAGCTGGTGATGAGGTCATTACCACTCCATATACCTTCTTTTCCACGGCGGAAGTTATTTCAAAAGCAGGGGGAAAACCTGTGTTTGCAGACATTGACCCCCGTACGTATAACCTTGATCCTGCTCTTGTGGAAAAAAAGATCACCTCCCGGACCAGGGCGATTATACCGGTGCACATATTCGGACAAATGGCTGACATGGATCCGCTGCTGGATCTGGCAAAAGGATACGGTCTGGCCTTAATCGAAGACGCCTGCCAGGCTATAGGCGCCAGTTACAAGGGACAAATGGCAGGATCTCTGGGCAACACCGGCTGCTTCACTCTTTACCCGCCAAAAAATTTAGGCGGTTATGGCGATGGGGGAATGGTGG
>CAZJGV010000009.1:0-7593 GCA_964545615.1 uncultured Pelotomaculum sp. | reverse complement strand
CAGCAGAAGGAGGTATTACCACAGCCTTCCCGGCTACAACAGCCGCCTTGATGAGATTCAGGCTGCCATGCTGGTAGTTAAATTCCAGTATCTGAAGCGCTGGAATGAGCTGAGAAGGGAAAGGGCTTGCCTGTACGATCAGTTATTAAAGGGCAGCGATGTGGTCACTCCTTTTGTTGAAGATTGGAATGTAAGCGTATACCACCTCTATGTGCTGCGTTCAAAAAGAAGGGATGAATTGAAGGCGCGTCTGGAGAGCGCAGGAATTAACAGCGGTGTCTATTACCCGCTGCCCCTTCACCTGCAGGAGGTGTTTCGCGGGCTTGGCTACCAGCCCGGTGACCTTAGTGAGGCGGAAACTGCTGCCCAGGAGACCCTGGCTCTGCCGCTTTACCCTGAAATAACGGTTGAAGCTGTACAGAGAGTGGCTGAAGAAATTTCAGGCAAATAAGAGTGTGATGAAAAACAGCCTCAGCTATCAGACATTTTTACTCACATTTGCCAAGTCTTTGGATGTTTTTACTCTTACAGTGCTGGGTATGATCCTGTCGCGCGTATTATCGATGGAAGACTACGGTACTTACCGGCAGGTCTGGTTGTTGTATTTTTCCTTTATTCCTCTTTTTACACTGGGTATTACCACAAGCATTAATTTTTTTGTGCCAAGGTTTGAGCCCGAAAGGCAAAAAACATTCATTTTTCAGTCCTACATCAGTTTGTTTATACTGGGCCTGCTTTTTGCAATCTTCCTGTACTTTGGAGCGGTTTTTTTCGGCGCCAGATTCAATAACCCGGCCCTGACTCAGGTAATCAAAATTTTTTCGCTGGTTCCTCTGTTGACAATGCCGACATCCTACTACCATAACCTCTACATTTGTATTAAAAAAGCTGTCTTTGCGGCAGGTATTCTCACCTGTGCAACCCTAACCAGGTTTTCAGTCATTTGCCTGACAATTTATTTGGCGCCTGCTCTGGAAAATATTTTTAAAATGTTGCTTGTATATTATGTGCTGGAATTTATTTCTCTTTCTTTTCTTATTTTTCGGCCTTTTTTCTCAGTGCCGCTAAAACTGGGTCACCAGAATATACTGGAACAAATAAGATTTACTGTACCCATCGGTTTATCATCGCTGGTGGGGACATTTAACAGACAAATCGATAAACTGGTAATATCCGGTTATTTTACCGCCAGGGAATTCGCCATCTATGCTAACGGGGCCACGGAACTGCCCATTGCCAGAGTGCTGAACGCGGCGGTTATGTCTGTTTTGATGCCGGAACTGGTGGTATTGTACCGCAAAGGGGAACTGAAACAGCTTTTAGCACTATGGCACAGATCGATTTATAAAGTATCATTGATTATTCTGCCAATGATGGTTTTCCTGTTTATCTATTCCAGGGAATTCCTGCTGTTATTATACTCCCAGAAGTATCTGGAGAGTAATGGTATCTTTCAAATATATCTATTGACCCTGCCCCCGCGGGTCACCACCTTTGGTTCAGTCCTGCTGGCCGCGGGGCTGTCAAAAGTAATAATGGTTTATTCCATCTATACCGTTTTTATAAGCGTAACTCTGAACGTTATTTTGATCTGGCTGTTTGGCGTGTGGGGAGCAGCTCTGGCTACAGTGTTGGGTATATACTTTATGGTGTTTATACAATTGCACAAGATCTGTGAGGTGTTGCAATGCACCTATAAACAGGTCTATCCGTGGAGCCTGACCCTGAAGATTTTTCTTGCTTCTGTCGCTGCAGGGCTGCTTCCCTGGCTGTTCAGGCCTTTTTTTCCATTCTGGTTTGTCTCTTTCATAGTCAATGGTGTTGTCTTCTCTTTACTCTACATGTTTCTTGCGGTAAGAATGAATCTGATTTCAGCGGGTGAGGTTCAAGGAATCAAAAAAAAAGTCAGGCGGAAGCTGGGCTGGCTGCTTGACAGCAACTCCTTGCTTTATTTAATAATCTTTATCTGGCTGGGTTTCATTGTTGTTGTTTTTAGTTTGGCGAATTTCATCCTGACTGTCAGGATCAGATTGCTTGCACTTCCTGTGGTACAAAAACTTAAAGAAAAAGTGAGGTTGAGGCTGGCTTGCTTACGAAGGCCAAAGTAGAGGTTGGACCAAATAAATTAGATCCGGTTCTTTTCAATTTACTGAAGTGGTTGTGGCTGTCAACCCTGGTCGCAGCCTTTTTCGGGCCGCTGCTGGCGTTTAGCGCCTGGCCAAATATTTTTGCCTATAAAATTCTATTTACCCTGCACCTTTTGCTCTTCAGTATTTTTATAGCCGCAAAAAAAGTTAAAGTCAGCCTTTCACCCGGGATTAAGAGCTATTTTGTTTTTTTTGTGCTCTGGTTTGGGTGGGCGGTACTTTCGCTATTATGGTGTGACAACCAGATGGATGGGCTGAGCAATATCTATTACCTGTTTACAGGAGTGTGCCTGATCGGCTTTAGCACTGTTTACTTGAATGAAAACGACTTAAAAATTTTCCTTTTTGTTCTTGTGGCAGTTTATGCGGTTGTGCTGGCAGTAGGCCTTTGGGAGGTTAAAACCGGTCAGCACCTTGTAACAGCAGGATTTATCTTTAATTCAAAAGTGCCGCGGGGAGTATTTAAAAACCCCAATGACTTTGCCACCTACCTGGTTTTATATCTGCCGTTGCTTTATGTAACAGCCAGATACTGCCTGCGCAGGGTTATAACCGCGCCACTGGCTGTGATACTGGTTGTGCTGATAGGGACCGGGGCCTTTCTGGTTGTAAACGCCGGCTCGAGGGCTAATATGCTTGCCCTGGCTCTGGCCGCGACAGCCGCTGCAGCAGTATATCTGGCCCAGGGCAGGTTGAGGGCTCTCAGAAACATGATAGTGGTTATATCAATAATTATAGCCATATATATTGGCGCGGCAGCGGTAAATCCGAAGATTAACTACTGGTGCAGCAGGCAGTACCGGATAGCCAAACACCATCTTGTTTCCCTTGAATACGTCGGAGGAGAAAGCTCGGCGAGGATGATCTTGTTTAAGAATAGTCTTTATGAATTGAACAAACACAGTTTAATGGGGGTGGGCGCGGGAAACGCCGAAGAGCATATGAAAAAATACCGCAGTGATAATTTTATACTGCTTGCCCTGCACAACTGGTGGCTCGAAATTCTAATCAACTACGGGTTTTTTATTTTTATACTATATCTAGCATTTTACCTTAAACTGCTGTCCGACCTTTTTATAGTGGCAGTCAGATCTGGACCTGGCCTGGTCAAAGTGTTGGCCGAAGGCTCCTTTATAACCCTTGTGGCTTTTTCCATTGCCTCTGTCAGTTCCAGCAGCCTGATGTACGCCCGTTTTATGTGGATCGTATTTGGAACAGCGCTATGCGCCGTAAATCTTTATTTTGGAAGGTTTTCTTCGGGGAAAGAAGCAGGCGGGTCATGAACATTCTCTGCCTGTCAAATCTCTACCCTAATAGCTTTGATAGAATCAGAGGCGGTTTTGTGCGCTCCCAGGTTCTAAGCCTGGCCCGCCTGGGCTGTTCGGTAAAAGTCATAGCCCCGGTGCCTGCGGTTCCATTTCCCCTTCGTTTCAGGAAGAAGTGGGGAGGATACGCGCTGATCCCAAAACAGGTTGATGAAGGAGATGTAAAGGTATTCCACCCGCGCTATTTACTTTTGCCCTATAACATGCTTTTTGAATACAGCGGCTGGTTTTACTACCAGGGGGTCAAAAAATTAGCGCAAAGGCTAAACCGGGAGGCGCACTTTGACCTTATCCACGCCCATACCGCGCTGCCGGATGGTTATGCCGCCATGCTATTAGGTCAAATCCTGCAAAAGCCTTTTGTGGTTACAGTTCATGGGAGGGATTTTCAGGATACGATAACAAGAAACAGCCGGTGTTATTCTAATGTGCTCAAGGTTCTTAATTCAGCCGGGACAGTGGTAAACGTAAGCCGGAAGCTGGCGGGAATCTGCAGAACCTATCTCGGTGCGGACCCGAGAATCAAAGTGATCGGCAACGGTATTGAACCGGAAGCAATATACGAAGGCTGCAGCCATCTCAGGGGAAGATACGCTGAACGGAAGGTTATCCTTTCCGTGGGCAGCCTTAAAAGGACCAAGGGGCATGACCTGACGCTGAGAGCGGTAAAAGAGTTAAATGAGAGATTTAGCAACATAAAGCTTGTAATTATAGGCGGGGGAGAGGAACGGGAAAATCTGGGGAGCCTGGCCGCGGAGTTGGGAATAACAGGGTTGGTGGAATTTATACCACCCCTGCCTAATACTAAAGTGATGGAATATATGTCCGTGTGTGATTTGTTTGTGCTGCCAAGTTGGAACGAGGGTTTTGGGGTAGTGTACCTGGAGGCGATGGCTCACGGAAAGCCTGTTGTAGGTGTTAGGGGGCAGGGAATTTCGGACGTAATTTGCCACGGTGAAAACGGTTTGCTGGCAGAAGCGGGGGATTCAGGCAGCCTGGTTAGCGCGTTGGCAACCCTTTTAGCGGACGAGAACACTGCCAGGAGGTTGGGTGAGAAGGCCAGACAGACGGTTTTGAAAAATTACACCTGGGACCATAAGGCCCGGTTGATTATGGATATTTACAGCGGTTTACTTGATGCGGAGGGAGCCTATGTTTAAAAGGATCCTGGTTCTTGCTCCTCATACTGATGACGGTGAGCTGGGCTGCGGCGGCACAACAGCCAGGTTAGTAGCTGAAGGCAAAGAAGTTTTTCAGGCGGCGTTTTCAACAGCGGCCAAATCATTGCCTACAGGTTTCCCCCCGGACACCCTGATTAAGGAGCAAAAAGCCGCTGCCGCTGTACTGGGCATACCTGCGGGAAACCTCCTTATTTATGATTTACCCGTCAGAGAATTCCCGGCCAACCGTCAGGAAATCCTGGAGCGCCTGATAGTGCTGCGACGAGAATTGCGGCCGGATCTGGTGCTGCTTCCGGCCCTGGAAGACATCCATCAGGACCACCGTACTGTGGCCGAGGAGGGGATACGGGCATTTAAGCAATGCTCTGTAATGGGATATGAGCTGCCCTGGAATAACCTGGCTTTCAAAAACACTGGTTTTATAGTTTTAAAAGAAGAACACGTGCAGAAAAAAGGCCTGTCGCTGGGCTGTTATTATTCACAGGCACACCGGATATACAGCAGTGAAGAGTTCATCTTTAGCCTGGCCAGGATCAGGGGAACACAGATAGGAGCTTTATACGCTGAAATGTTTCATATAATTCGCCTGATTATAAACTAGACATTTTTTATTTTTAAGCAAACTGAGCAAAAAAGATTACTAGCGAAAGGAGAACTCATTTACTGCATGGGAAAGCCTATTTTGCTTGGTGCTATCCTTTTTATAACCGTCATAATTTGTTCCTTTAAAGTATGGAAGCTATTCCTGCGGCCGGAAGTTGGTTTTCAGAAAACATCCGTTAAAGATGATGGTTCCTTTGAATTCGCTGTGCTGGGGGACTCGGGAATTTCCGCCAGGCTTCCGGATTGCAATGGCAACAGGGTTCTTTCAAACCTGGTCCGAATAATAAATAAAAACAGCCCGGATTTTACCGTTTTCGCTGGAGATGGACCTGAGCAAGGCGGCCCAATAGACAATATGATTATATTCAGAGAAGCTCTGAGTAGTTTAAATAGTTCCTGGTATCCTGTGATCGGCAACCACGAAATATGCCGGGGAGCCAGTCCGGACGGCAAAAAGGGCGATGGAGAAGAAAATTTCATAAAAGTATTCGGCGATAAATTACCTCTCAGAGATGCGCGGGGTAAAGCTGTTAGTTACTATTCTTTTGATTATAAAGAAACTCACTTTATCGTCCTGAACACAGCCTGGCAGCATAGCGTAGAAAGCAAAAAGAAAGGACTTCACCCGGGAGGAACACAGTGGAATTGGCTTCTGCACGATCTGCAGTCAGCACAGCCAAAAAGCAGGCATATCTTTATTTTCGGACATGAACCCCCCCTTCTGCCGTACCCTTTTAAAAGCAATAAAAATGTAAATAAATTAAGTGGCCTGTTTGGCACCAGTTGGCATTATCCGGAGGCGGCCAGGGCATTTATTCAGCTGTGCCGTCAGTACAGTGTGGATGCGGTTTTTTCAGGACATATGCACACTTATTTTAAATTTATTGACAACAATGTCACCTATCTGATAACAGGAGGCGCCGGTCAAGAATTACACACTCCATCCGTATTTGGCGGTTTTCACCATTATGTCCGCTGTTCGGTGACAGGAGACCTAATTAAATATGAAGTTGTGCCTTTGACTTAAGTGAATGGTCTTGGAAATATTTATGGGGGGGGTCCATTTTTTGAACAGAAAGGTCTTAGTTATATCCGGTCTTGACGTTTGGTCTATGGGCGCCGGCAAGGGCGCCCAATCCTTGTATAAGACGTTGACAGGATACGCGGATGGGGGCTGGCTGGTCTATTTTCTAACAGGCAACAATAGCCGGGACGCTGTCTATGATCTCCACCCCCGCATCAAAATCATCAGGTTTGACCTGCCCTGGGTGAAAAATTTTTTCTCCAGGAGAATTATCAGCCACCTTGCCAAAAATTTATGGTGGCTGATATTCCAGGTGGTAGCCCTGTTTTACGGCTTGAAGCTGGCCTGGCGTGAAAAATTTCATCTTTTTTATGGTTACGACACTCTGGGAGTGCCCTCCAGCTACCTTCTCGCCAAAATTTTCAGGCGACCGGTTATCTCGAGGTTCCAGGGAACCACCATCGGATATTTTAAGAAACAACGCTTTTGGGGATTTAAGTTCTGGGACCAGATCCTGGCCTTGAAAATTCCGACGGACCTGTTAATAATGACCAATGACGGACAGGAGGAAGATAAGCTTTTAAAAGAGTTGGGCGTCAATATGGACCGGGTTAAGTTTTGGATGAACGGGGTCAAAAAGGATTTTTCACTGCCTCCGGGTTTTGACAAGGAAATTTTTAAAAAAACCCTGGGTCTGAGCGGCGAAGACCGGGTAATTCTTACTGTTAACCGGCTTCACAAATGGAAAAGGATTGACCGCGTTATTGCCGCGATGCCGGAAATAGTCCGCCATGAACCCCGCGCCAGGCTAGTGATTGCAGGTGAAGGGGAGGAACACCGGCGGCTGATGTCTTTGGCCGATGATTTAAAGGTTAATGAACATGTGTTGTTCGCAGGTGCGGTGACGCATGATGAGGTGCCGGAGTACCAGGCTATTGCGGATGTTTTTGTATCATGCAACGACTCTGCCAATGTGGGGAATCCCCTGCTGGAGGCAATGATTTGCGGCAGCTGCATAGTCACTTTAAATAACGGGTCAACCGGAGAATTAATAAAAAATAATGAAACAGGTATGCTTTTGGATATAAACCAGACTGAACTTATGGGTAAAGTAATTCTTGAGCTGCTGAGAGACAAAGAAAAGCGCACCTTCCTGGCGCTTAACGCCAGAAGCCTAGCCGAAAAAACTTTTTGGACCTGGCCGGAACGAATGGAAAACGAGCTTGGATTGGCCGCCGGACTGGTGCAAAAACACGGCTCCTGCAATAATAAACCTGTGATTTTTATGATGAGTTCAGTTCACCGCTGGGATG
>CAZJGV010000008.1:0-33742 GCA_964545615.1 uncultured Pelotomaculum sp. | reverse complement strand
GCAAAAGTGGGGATTTTTATTTGCAACTTTGTCCTATTCCATTATGCAATAAACATACTGATTAGTTTCAGCTATGTGGCTTTTCTCTTGATTAATACTAAAAATTTGGATAATATTTTCTACCACTAAATTATCATTCCCACACCCGACAGACAACCATAGCCTTTAGTATTTTTAGTAAAAAAGAAGAAGCTGATTCCTTATAAATAAGAGTTTGCAGCTTCTCTTAATATCTAATTGGCAATTTATGGAATGGTGGAGGCGGGGGGAATCGAACCCACCGTCCGGAAGACCGACCACAGGAGTTTCTCCGAGCGCAGGCTATACTTTAGGTTTCGGTCCGCAGGCGCCTACAGCCAGGCTCCCTTGGAACTATCTCGATAGATCTTGCTCAAACCCTCCGAGAATTGGGACTTGAGCCAGCCCGTTTAAATGACCCCCTAGCCCAGGCCACGGGCCCAGCGCGGGTAGAAGGTTAGACAGCAATTAAGCTGCTAAAGCGTATTCGTTGTTGGCAATTATAATTTTTCCACCGTTTTGCGGGCTGATGGAAACCCCGGCTCGCTCCTCCTGCCACCGCTTCCCCCGTCGAACCCATTACGCCCCCATATATTATTGGGTTATCAGGCCCAAGAGTTTACGTGACAGTTAAATATTCTAATGTAATTTCATTCTTTCCTTAACCGCCCGGTCCATTTCCCTCCTTGCATCCCTTTCGGCGATGTCATCCCTGCGGTCGTAGAGCTTCTTGCCTTTGGCCAGAGCCAGCTCGACCTTGGCCAGGCCGTCCTTGAAATAAACCTTCAGCGGGATCAAGGCCAGGCCCTTTTCCCTGGTCTTACCCAAAAGCCGCATGATCTCCTGCTTGTGCATCAACAGCCTGCGGATGCGCTTGGGCTCGTGATTGAACCGGTTCCCCTGATCATAAGGGCTTATATGCATATTATACAGCATCAGCTCGGCATTTTCAACGCGGGCATAGCTGTCCTGCAGGTTGGCCTTACCGGCGCGCAGGGACTTGACCTCGGTTCCGGTCAGAGCCAGGCCGGCCTCAAAAGTCTCCAGGATGAAGTACTCATGCCTGGCCTTTCGGTTTTCGGTAACAATTTTAACAGCCATGACGGTTATCTCCTGAAAAATAAACCCCTTTTCCAGCCAAACACGGATAAGGGTATTTAAATACAAGACAATTATCTCATTTGCAATTTAATTATAGCAGTGCCTGCTTTTTTGTCAAGGAGTTTAAGAATAGTTGCCCCCATCATCGTAAGAGGAAAGGGGACACACCTCGGCAAAGGAAAGGGGACACACCTCGGCAAAGGAAAGGGGACACACCTCTATTTGGAGCCTGCCTTTGCAAGCTGAGGAATGTCCCCGATGCCTGCCTTTGCAAGCTGAGGAATGTCCCCGATGCCTGCCTCTGGGGCTGAGGAATGTCCCCGGTGCCTGCCTCTGCAGGTCGGAGGAATGTCCCCGATGCCTGCCTCTGCAGGTCGGAGGAATGTCCCCGATGCCTACTCTGAGGTCGGAGGAATGTCCCCGATCGGAATGTCCTTGATTACAGCTTTAACTCCCCGGCGATGCCCTGCATGGCCTCCAACCCGAGCCCTACAAACTCTTCTAATGAAAGTCCTGTTTGGGAGCAGGTACTGATCGTTTCCCTGTTGGCGCCGCGGGCAAAACCTTTTTCGTGGAAGCGGTTCATCAAAAATGGGACGTCTATGGCCGACAATTTCTTCTCCGGGCGGATCAACGCTCCGGCCACAATCAGGCCGGTCAAGGGATCGGTGGCGAAAAGGGCCTTATCCATCAATGACAGGCGGGGCAGCCCGTGACGGGAGTTGTGAACCTTCACCGCGTACACGATATCTTCAGCCAGACCGTGCTCGGCCAGAATAGCCGCCCCTTCCACACTGTGCCGCATAGGGTCATCCTTGGTGCGGTCATAATCAATGTCGTGCAGAAGACCTGCCAGGCCCCACACCTCCACGTCCTGGCCGAAATGTTCGGCCAGGCGGCGCATCACCGCCTCAACGGCGAGTGAGTGGTTAAAAAGGTTCTTATTGGTTAGATTTTTTTTAAGCAGCGCCAGGGCTTCGTCTCTGTTCATTCTTGCGCACCTTTCTCCGGCAAGCCGGCCGGTGTGACTTGCAAGAACTTTGCCTTGGCCCTTACCGCAACCGTTCCGTCCGGCAGGGCGATACTGGCAGCCATCTCGATCAGCTTGCGTTTTTGTGAAACTAAATAACTTTCAATGGTAAGCGTTACCCCCACGGGAACCACAGCGCTGTAGCGAATGGTCATTTCCGCTGTCATAGCCGTCAGACCATGCTCCCAGACCCATTTGCCCATGGCTTCATCCATCATGGTGGCAAGCAGTCCGCCGTGAACTACGTCATTCCAGCTTTGGTGTTCGGGACTGGTTGTGTAGCGTGAGCGGCACACATCCCCGTCCTGCTCAAATACCATCTTCAGCCCGATGGGATTGTCCGGACTGCAGCCAAAACAGATATTGTTTTCGTCTTTCAGCGCCTTGGTCAAAGTCGTCACATCCTCCATTTGATGTGTTCGAATAAATTCGAACCTGCACTAGACACAATGTCCGGATGAATTTTATTCGGTCAGTGTTCGATTGAAATAGAACCTACAATTTTCAGCCAGCTTCCGTAGCTGCGCCAGCAGTATTGACTTCCAACCTAAAAAAAATGCCGGGTTGCCCCGGCGTTTTTTATTTTAGTGGAACAGAACTGATCCGATAATCAGCGATATTGTACCGGCAACCTTGATCAGCGGGTTCATCGCCGGACCGGATGTATCCTTGCAGGGGTCGCCGACGGTGTCACCGATAACCGCCGCCTGGTGCACCGGGTTTGGCTGCCCGTCTATCTTTTTGCCGCCCAGGTTCCCAGCCTCAATCCACTTCTTGGCGTTGTCCCAGGCGCCCCCGGCGTTGGAGAGAAACAGTGCCATCAGAACGCCTGTTGCCGTAAGCCCGGTCAGGTAACCGGCCAGGGCCAGGGCTCCAAGGCCAAATCCCACAATAAGGGGCATGGTAACAGCCACAATACCCGGGAAGATCATTTTTTGGATAGCGGCGCCGGTGGCGATGTTGACGCAGCGGGCGTAATCCGGCTTTGCTGTTCCGTCCATAATACCTTTGATTTCACGGAACTGGCGGCGCACTTCGTTCACCATGCCAAAAGCCGCGTCACCCACGGCACGCATGGTAGCTGAACCGATTACGAAAGGAATCGAGGCGCCGATCAGGAGCCCCACCAAAACCTTGGGATCGTTCAGGTTGATCACCAGGTGCCCATTAGTGAGCAGGTGCTGCAGCTTGGGGTTCCTCACTATCTCATCGGAAAAGGCCTGAAACAGCGCCAGTGCGGTCAGAGCGGCGGAACCGATAGCAAAACCCTTGGCAATAGCCGCAGTGGTGTTGCCTACCGCGTCAAGCTTATCAGTTATTTGGCGGACTTCAGGCGGCAGATCGGCCATTTCGGCTATACCGCCGGCGTTGTCGGCGACAGGGCCGAAGGAGTCCATGGCCACCACGATCCCGGCGGTGGAAAGCATACCCATAGCCGCCATGGCAATGCCGTAAATAGCATGGGAGGGCTGAATCCAGCCGGCTACCCAGAAAGCAATGTAAATTGCCGCAGCGAATGCCACCATCGGGAAGAAGACTGACTCCATACCTACCGACAGGCCGTGAATGACATTGGTTGCCGCGCCGGTCTTGGAAGCCTCGGCGATGCGCAGGCAGGGCGGTTTATTGTTTGCGGTGTAATACTCGGTCAGCGCACCGATGGCCACGTTGACAACCAGTCCGGTGACAACGGCCAGGAAAATGCCCAATCCCTCATTGCCGAAAGTCCAGCTGGCCAGAAAATAGACGCCTATGGCTGTCATAAAGTTGGTGGACCACAGGCCCACATTCAGGGCCGCCTGCGGGTTGCCGCCCTCACCGGTGCGAACAAAGAAGGTGCCCAGAATGGAAGCGATAATACCGATAGCGCCAACCACCAAGGGGAAGAGCGCTCCTTTAACTCCAAAAATCGTGTTGCCGATAATCATGGCGGCGATGGTTGTGGCCGCGTAAGACTCAAACAGGTCGGCGCCCATGCCGGCGGTGTCGCCCACGTTGTCGCCCACATTGTCGGCGATGGTGGCCGGGTTGCGAGGGTCATCCTCAGGGATACCGGCTTCAACCTTGCCGACCAGGTCGGCGCCCACGTCAGCGGCCTTGGTGTAAATGCCGCCTCCTACCCGGGCGAAGAACGCAATGGCGCTGGCTCCGAAAGCAAAGCTGTTAATGACCACCGGGTCTTTGTAGATCAGGAATAAAACCGAAACACCCAGCAAGCCGAGTCCCGCCACGGAAAGGCCCATAACCGCGCCGGCGCGGAAAGAAACTTTCAGAGCTTTGCCCAGGCCGACGCTCCGGGCTGCTTCGGCCGTACGGGCATTGGACTTGGTGGTACTGTTCATGCCTATGTACCCGGCTATGGCTGAGCTTATGGCGCCTACCAGGAATGATACGGCCAGGGCGCCCCCCTGCACGCGCGGGTCCATTCTTGGTAAAACCAGGACCAGTAAAATTGCGATCACAATGGTAAAAGGAATTAATGTCTTATACTGACGGTTAAGGTAGGCCATGGCGCCTTCCTGAATAGCCTCGGAAATCTCCTTCATTTTGGGCGTACCCATGGACTCTTTGAGAATGCTGGCAAAAGTCACAAGAGCAAAGAGCAGGGCTATAGCCCCAACAATTGCGCCGATTGCGGCTAGTGTCATTGATTCTTGCACTGGCTTATTTCCTCCTCATCCCAAGAAACTTCTACTCTAGAATAACCAAAACTAGCGCTGTCACCGCGAAGAAGACAGCGACCCCTATAGTGACCTTGCCCAAAAGTTCGTCCAGACCTTTTTTCTTGCCAAACAGAGTTTCGGCGCCGCCGGAAATAACCCCGGAGAGGCCTGCGCTCCTGCCGGATTGTAGAACTACCGCGGTGATCAGGCCTATCGACAGAAGTACATGAAGTACGGTCAATGCAATTATAGCAGCATCCATTTATTTCCCTCCTCTTACTAAAATACCAAATGACATTATATCATATTGTGAAAAAACTGTAAATCATAGGAGGTGCTTCAGGTTGTAGAAAGTCTTTTTGCCCTTGTACAGCGACAAACCCCCGAGTTCCTCCTCTATCCTTAGCAGTTGGTTGTATTTGGCCACCCGGTCAGTGCGGCAGGGAGCGCCGGTCTTGATCTGGCCCGCGTTTACAGCCACCACCAGTTCGGCGATCATGGCGTCCTCGGTCTCTCCGGAACGGTGCGAAACAACAGCGGTGTATCCGGACTGCCTGGCCATTTCAATGGCATCCAGCGTTTCGGTGATGGTGCCGATCTGGTTTAATTTAATCAGGATCGAGTTGGCCACACCGGTTTTGATACCACGGGCCAGCCGCTCCGTATTAGTGACAAAAATGTCGTCCCCCATGATCTGGATCTTGCCGCCCAACCGCTCAGTGAGCATGCGCCAACCATCCCAGTCGTCTTCAGCCAGGCCGTCCTCGATGGATATGATGGGGTACTTGTCCACCAGCATGGCGTAGTAGTCTACCATTTCCCCGGCGGTACGGCTGATCCCCTCCGCCTCGAAAACATACTTTCCTTCTTTGTAGAATTCCGTGGCGGCTGGGTCTAATGCCAGTAAAAAATCTGTTCCTGGTTGGTAACCGGCCTCTGTGATGGCTTCTAATATAACTCTCAGGGCTTCCTCGTTGGAACCGAGCATGGGCGCGAAACCACCCTCATCACCCACAGCGGTGTTCAAGCCTTTCTTTTTAAGCACGCTTTTCAGCTTGTGGTAAACCTCAGCACCCATCCTCAAAGCTTCTGCAAAGTCGGGTGCGCCCACCGGCATGATCATGAATTCCTGGATATCAACGTTGTTGTCGGCGTGCTTGCCGCCGTTTAGAATATTCATCATCGGCACCGGCAGCACCTTGCTGTTTGCTCCGCCCAGGTACTGATAAAGTGGGAGGCCCAGCGCGCTGGCCGCAGCCTTGGCCGCCGCCATGGACACGGCTAAAGTGGCATTCGCGCCCAGCCTGCTCTTATTGGGCGTGCCGTCCAGTTCAATCATGGCCTGGTCAATGCCCAGCTGGTCGGTGGCGTCATAACCTTCAATTTCAGGGGCGATAATGGAGTTGACGTTTTCAACCGCCTTTAACACACCCTTGCCATTGTAGCGCTGTTCGTCGTTATCCCTTAATTCCACCGCCTCATAGGCGCCGGTCGACGCCCCCGACGGGACAGCCGCCCTTCCCATAACCCCGTCTTCCAGGTACACCTCAACTTCGATAGTCGGGTTGCCCCGGGAATCCAGGATCTCACGGGCAATAATCTCATCAATAATGGTAGACACAGGTATCACTCCTTCTGAAATTTATAGTGAATTATTTGTCCGGTTAACTCCGGACCTCAATATTGTGACATGAGTCGTGAGACGTGTGAATTAGGCCTTCCTTTAGGGATTTTAAAACATCCCCTTGATCACTTCTCAACTTATGCGAAGTTATTCGCATAACTGGCGTAAGACCCAGTAGGAATGCAGGATATACTCAATACCCACGTCTCACGTCTCACGACAAAATCGTTGGTGCTGGTGCATCAGCAACATTTATATCTAACAAGAAGGAAATCCCCTTGTCTCACTTTTTACTTAATGATCAGGTTATCTCCCGTCATTTCCGCCGGTTTGGGTATACCCAGCAACTGCAGCATCGTCGGCGCTATATCCCTGAGGCTGCCGTCCCTCAATTTGACACCGGCAGTGTCACGGCTGATCAGGATAAAAGGTACCGGGTTGGTGGTATGGGCGGTCTGAGTTTGTCCCTCTTTGTCCTTCATCTCATCAGCGTTGCCGTGGTCCGCCGTAAGCAGCACCGTGCCGTCCCGCTCAAGCACAGCCCCAACTACCCGCCCCAGACAGCTGTCCACGGTTTCCAGCGCCTTAACAGTCGCTTCCATGTCTCCGGTATGACCTACCATGTCAGGATTGGCATAATTCATAATGATCACCCCATGCCGGCCAGACTCCAGCTGCTCCAGAAAATTTTCAGTGATTTCGTTGGCGCTCATTTCCGGCTGCTGGTCATAGGTAGCCACTTTGGGGGACGGGATCAGAATCCTTTCTTCCAACGGGTTCGGCTCCTCTACTCCCCCATTTAAAAAAAAGGTCACGTGAGCGTACTTTTCTGTTTCCGCCAGCCTCAGCTGACTGACTCCGTTTTTGCTTAGAACCTCGCCCAGGGTGTTGTTTAATGACTGCGGTTTAAAAGCGACAGGCGCGTCAATGTTTTTATCGTAAAGGGTCAGACAGGTGAAATAAACACCGGGATAACCTTTCTTCCTTTTAAAGCCGCTAAAGTCTTTGTCAACAAAGGCCCTGGTTATCTCCCTGGCCCGGTCAGGCCTGAAGTTAAAAAAAACAACAGAGTCACCACTGCAAATATTACCGACGGCCATGCCGTCTTTATGTATGATCACCGTAGGCTGAATAAACTCGTCGGTTTCACTTCTTTCGTAACCCCGGTTAACCGCCTCGGCCGCAGTTTCAGTATGAAAGCCCTCGCCGCAAGTCATAGCGTTAAAGGCCCTTTCCACCCGGTCCCAGCGACGATCCCGGTCCATGGCGAAGTAGCGTCCCATTACGGTAGCCATCATCCCAAAGCCGAGCTGTTTGAATTTTTCCTCCAAAGGCTGTATATATTCCCAGGCGTTGGCAGGCGGCACATCGCGACCGTCCAGAAAAGCATGTACAAAAACTTTGCGCATGTTCTCCTTTGCCGCCAGGTCCAGCAGGGCGTAAAGATGATTGATATGGCTGTGCACCCCGCCGTCGGACAGCAGGCCTATCAGGTGCAGTGACCCGCCGCTTTCCCTGGAGTGCTTTATCGCTTCCAGTAAAACCTCGTTTTTAAAAAAGCTGCCTTCCCTGACCGCCCGGGTAATCCCGGTAAGATCCTGGTAAACCACCCGGCCAGAGCCTATATTCAGGTGCCCTACCTCGGAGTTGCCCATCTGTCCTTCCGGCAGCCCCACCTCCTCACCCGAACAGGTAAGGAGGCTGTGCGGATAATCAGCCATAATTTTTCTATAATTTGGTAAGTCGGCCCTGGCTATTGCGTTGCCTTCGAGCCGGGGACTTATACCCCAACCGTCAAGGATCATCAGAACCAGGGGCTTTCCCGCTGCTGTCAAAACTTTACCTCCATATTGAGTATGTCCCTTTTACGATGCCCATGAAACTCGCGGCTTCCAGGCTGGCGCCGCCTACAAGGGCGCCGTCGATATCTGGTTTGGCCATCAGCCCTGCGGCATTTGCCGGCTTAACACTGCCGCCGTACTGGATGCGCACTCTTCCGGCTGCGCCGGGACCGTATAATTCTTTAACAATACTCCGGATAAAGCTGATCACCTGCTGGGCATCCTCATCAGAGGCGGTTTTACCCGTGCCGATAGCCCAAACCGGCTCATACGCTATTACCATACCGGCCACCTGCTCCTGAGTAAGAGCGGCGAGACCCGCCCCGGTCTGGGTCCGTACAATTTTTTCGGTAATACCGGCTTCCCTTTCAGCGAGTGTTTCACCCACACACATTATTGGGGTAAGCTTATGCGCTAAAACTGCCTTTACCTTGCGGTTGACTTTTTCATCGGTCTCGCCAAAGTACTGCCTTCGCTCCGAGTGTCCAATTATTACATAACGGCAGCCCGCATCCCTCAGCATGACCGGAGAAACTTCCCCCGTATAGGCGCCCCGGTCCTCCCAGTGTACATTCTGGGCGCCAACCGCTATATCCGTACCTTTTAAAGCTTCAACTACTGGACACAGCGCGGTAAAAGGAGGGCACACAACCACCTCAACACCGTCAAGGCCGGCCACCGCTTCTTTTATCTCCAGGACCACAGCCAGAGCCTCGGTTATGGTTTTATGCATTTTCCAGTTTCCAGCAATGATAGGCCTGCGCGACATTGATTCAAGCACCCCCATTTATTTGTCCATCAGCGCTTCTACTCCCGGCAGTTTCCTTCCTTCTAAAAATTCCAGGGAAGCGCCTCCGCCGGTTGACATATGGGTTATTCTATCGGCTACACCCGCTTTTATTATTGCGGCCACCGAATCCCCGCCACCAACAATAGTGGTGCCCTTGCTCCGGGCCATGGCGTCCGCTATCGCGTCAGTTCCCTTGGCGAAGGGAGCCATTTCAAAAACCCCCATGGGACCGTTCCACACGATGGTGTTAGCAGTTTTGAGAGCTTCGGTAAACAGGGCAACCGTGTCAGCGCCGATATCAAGAGCCATCCATTCGGGCGGAATCTGGTCCACGGGAACATTTTTTTGCCCGGCATCAGGCGCAACACCCGGCGCTATTACCACATCAACGGGCAGGAGCAGCCTGACCCCCTTGCTTTTTGCTTCACTGATCATATTCTTGGCCAAATCCACCTTGCTTACATCCAAAAGGGACTTGCCAATATCATATCCCTGCGCTTTCAAGAAAGTATTTGACATCCCGCCACCGATGATCATGGTATCCACTTTATCAAGCAAATTTATAATTACCGCTATTTTATCGGTCACCTTGGCGCCGCCGATTATGGCCACAAAAGGATGCTCCGGGTGCGTAAGCAGCCTGCCCAGTATGTCCAGTTCCTTCTCCATTAAAAAGCCTGCCACCGCAGGTAAAAATTCGGCTACACCTTCAATGGAAGCGTGAGATCGGTGGGCCGCGCCGAAAGCGTCATTAACAAAAACGTCTGCCAGTTCCGCCAACTCCCGCGCAAACTTCTCCTCATTTTTCTCTTCTTGCGCATGGAAGCGTAGATTTTCCAGAAGTATAACGTCGCCGGCCTGCATTTCCTCTATTGCCGCCCGGACCGCGTCCCCGACGCAATCATCGGCCTTTACCACTTTTTTGCCAAGAAGCTCTGAAAGACGCCTGGCTACAGGATCCATCCTGTATTTCTCATCTACTTGTCCTTTAGGCCGCCCGAGGTGCGAGATGAGAATTACTTTTGCCTTCTGCTCAATAAGATAATTGATGGTGGGAAGCGCCGTAACAATCCGGTTATCTTCAGTCACCTGACCGTTATTATCCAGCGGTATGTTAAAATCCACCCTTACCAGGACCCGCTTGCCCGCCACATCAATGTCCCTTATAGTTTTTTTAGCCATGTGCATGACACCTCCTTTCCAATCTCTGTAAAGCGCTGTAAAACATGCCAGTTCAGCCGAAATCGCCGGCGCGCGGTAGTGTCTCAGCACTTCCAGCCTCGCCGGCCCTGACTTGAACTGTCTTTATCTTACAGCGCTTCATTTAGGTAAAATTAATATAACCAAATTTTTATTAAACTAGCATAAACAGCTCGAACAGCAGTTGAGAGCTGCCTATGCTTCCTTTGCGGCCATATAGGTCAGCAGGTCCAGGACCCGCTCCGAGTATCCCCATTCGTTGTCATACCAGGCAATGACCTTGGCCATATTGCCCTCGATAACCATGGTAGACATAGCGTCAATTATGGCTGAATGAGGGTTGCCCTTGAAATCGATAGACACCAGGGGCAGTTCACAGTAATCCATAATTCCCTTCAGATAGCCGGCGGCGGCTTCTTTAAGCGCCCCGTTTATCTCTTTCACTGTAGCCGGTTTCGCCAGCTCAACCACTAAGTCGACTACTGAAACAGTTGGGACTGGTACCCGCATAGAAAAACCGTTAATTTTACCCTTCAGTTCGGGGAGCACCAGCGCCACCGCCTTGGCCGCCCCGGTCGTGGTGGGAATGATTGACATGTCCACAGCTCTGCCCCTCCTTAAATCCCGGTGGGGCATATCGTGCAGCTGCTGATCATTAGTATAAGCATGAACGGTGGTCATTAACCCTTTTACTATGCCAAAATTATCATTTATTACTTTGGCCACCGGCGCCAGGCAGTTAGTGGTACAGGAAGCATTGGAAACCACATGGTGTACAGCGGGGTCGTACTTCTCCTCGTTGACCCCCATTACCACCGTAAGGCACTCACCGCCTTTGGCCGGTCCGCTTAGAATGACTTTCCTGGCGCCGGCCTTCATGTGTTTCTCCGCTTCTGCGGGGTTGTTCAACCTCCCGGTGGACTCCACTACAAAGTCAACGCCGAGCTCTTTCCATGGCAGGCGCTCAGGGTCTCCTTCAGCCGTAATCCTTATTTCACGCCCGTTTACAATAATAGCGCCCTCTTTAGCCCCAATATCCCCGTCAAAAATACCGTAGATCGAGTCATATTTGAGCATATGCGCAACAGATTGGGCGTAAGTGTCGGTTACCGGTATCCTCCTGGACTTGTGATTGACAGCCACAACTTCAAGATCAGAGCGATTCAGGGCGCACCTCAAAACATCATGGCCAATCCTTCCCAATCCATTTATCCCTATTCTCCACCCCATTTGAACTTATCGCTCCCTTCATTAGTATACCTTTTTAGCCACATTTTATGAGATTAGTACACTTTATATTCTCCGCGCGCGCAAAAAGTTCCTTCCGCTAATTGCATTTTGCAGGAGAAATTATGGGGTACAAGCCAGACGCCTGTACCCCATAATTTCACATTAACCAGTTAAACCCGGTGATACTAAAAATTCTTCCTTAAAAAAACTTACAGTGATTATCAGTAAAGGCACTAGTATCTTTTTCTTTTTCCTATACATGGTATGCACAGTTCATCACGGTATTTGGCCACAGTGCGTCTGGAAATCCTGATTCCTTTCTGTTTGAGAATTTCAGATATCTTCTGGTCGTTCAGGGGAGTCCGGCTGTCTTCCCCGGCCACGATCTCCTGCAGCATTTTCTTGATGCACTCGGATGAGGTGGTGGTTCCGGCTGTATTGTTCAGTCCCGTTGAGAAGAAATATTTCATTTCAAAAACACCCTGCGGGGTCTGAATATATTTGTTGGAAGTAGCCCTGCTGATGGTAGATTCGTGCAGGCCCACCTTCTCCGCCACCATCTTCAGATTCAGCGGTTTTAAACATTTGATACCGTGGTCAAGAAAGTCACGCTGAATTTCCACCAGACAGTTAGCCACTTTGTATAAAGTGAGACGTCTTTGTTCAATGCTGCGGATCAGCCAGGCCGCGGCATTGAGCTTGCTTTCCACAAAGCGGCGGGTATCAACATCGTAGTTTTTATCTTTGGTAAGCACGGAGCGGTAAGTGGAGTTAATCATTATCCTTGGTATGGACACGTCGTTAATCAGGATCACATACTCCCCACTCACTTTTTCCAGGACAATATCAGGGATAATGTAGCGGTTTTCGTTGGGATTTGAGAAATTGCGCCCTGGTTTGGGATCCAGTGTCTTGAGGATATCGGCGGCCAGTTGGACTTCCTTCACTGTTGCGCCCAGTTCATGAGCTATTTTGCTTAATTTCCCCTTGGCCAGGTCCTCCAGATGACCTTCAATTAATCCTTTTACATTGCTGTTTTTAATTCCCAACAATTTGAACTGGATCAGGAGACATTCTTCCAAATTCCTGGCGCCCACCCCGGCTGGGTCGAAGCCCTGGATCATATTCAGCACCCCGGCCACCTCAGCCAGATCAGTTTTAAGCCGTGACGCCACTTCCTCCAGGGAAACCCGCAGGTAGCCCTTTTCATCTATATTTCCTATTAAATATTCACCGATCCGCATATCACTGATCGTACAGGGGCACATGTATAATTGGGACAGCAGGTGTTCGGAAAGTGTGGGCGCTTTGGACACGAAATTCTCATAGCTGTATTCAGGCTGCTCCCGCTGCTTTTCCTGGCGGGCGAATCCCATGTCGCTGCTGTCATGGAAATACTCTTCCCAGTCCAGGTCATATTCCCGTTTTGTCTCTTCTTCCTCAGCCAGCTTTTCCTTGGCGGCAAGCTCCGCCGCCTTATCAATCTCTTCCTCCTGTAATTCAAGCAGAGGGTTTTCCTGGAGCTGCTCCTCTATGTACATGGAAAGCTCAAGGGCGGAAAGCTGCAGCACAGTAATAGCCTGCCTCAATTCGGGGGTCATAATTAATCTTTGTGTTTGCTCTATATTTAACCCGTAACCCATTCGCACCGCATTCACCCCTTGAAAAAAAGAGCATATCCTGACTTATTTTATTCTCTGATAGCCGGGCCTTTTCCTGCCTGAAGATCATTTACATCAGCATATTAATTAGACAATTGTTTCATTTCTCATAATCAATGCCAATGAAAATGGGTCAGGGAGACTGTCTGGAGGCAGTAATCCTTTGCTGCCTGGCCAGGCTCACCGTGATCAAAAAAGACAGCGCAAGTGCCGCAGCCACAGCCAAAAAATCCTGCTTCTGAGCAAAAAGATAAGGGTGAAGCCCGGCACGGTAGTCCATAAAGTCATTTAGAAACATCCACATACCTGCAATAGAAACAATTACGCAGTCAAGCCGCAGGGTCTTTAAAAAGACAGCGCCCTCAACCGCCATACCCAGGTGGGAAACCCAGAGCGCAACCTCGATAAACCCCACCGGACCGCCAATAGCCCAATACTGGGTGATAATCACTATAGCCCAGATACCGTACTTGATGGCGGCAGTAAAAGCCGCAGCTTGAAACAGGCGCTTTAAGACACTGTCCCCGCGCAAGAGCAGCGCCAGGGTAACCAGGGTGCTGGCTAGCGGGCTGTCCGGCACGAAAGGCCAGTAGTAAAACGGGGTTGCCGCCAGCTGTTCATGATACCAGTAGTACCCGCACCCGGAACCCAGGGCGTTGATAATCACCAGTGGCACTGTATAGCGGGCCTGCCAGGGGTCCCGCCAAAAATCCTGCCAGAGCTTCAAAAATAATTTCAACAATATCTTTTCATCCTTCGCCCAACCAGGTTCAGACAAGGGAACCGATTTAGTCGTGGGACGTGAGACGTGGGTATATCCTGCATTCTTTTGGGGTTATTAACCCTTAAGCTTGTCTTTCATTCTCACGTCTCACTTCTCACCCTCGCGGGTACGCCGGCGGCCAGTACTCCCGGCGGTATATCCCTGTTGACCAGGGAACCCGCCCCCACCACCGCGCCGTCACCGATACGAACCCCCGGCAAAATCGTGGTATTCGAGCCGATCAGCACGTTGGCGCCTATTTCAACCGGCCCTTTATGATATTCCCGCACCAGGAACTCGTGGGTGAGAATAGTAGCGTTATAGCCAATTATAGTGTTCTCACCAATCGATATTAAACCTGGGAAAAAAACATCAAACATGGCCATCAATCCCACAGAGACGTCTTTGCCAATCATCATACCAAGACGCCGGAATAAATAATTCTTCAGGCCGAAAAACGGCAGGTAACGGCACAGGGTAATAACCAGGAAATTAAAGGCCACCCTGGGGAGGCCCACTATTTGAAAGGAGTAGCGCATCGTGTTTTTTGCGCCGGGAGCGGGAAACTTTTCAACCCTTCTCATAGCTTGCCGCTCCTTATTTTTTCAGCAAGTTCTTCAATCCTGCGCAGGCGGTGATTGACACAAGATTTGCCCAGCGGCGGCTGCATCAGACTGCCGAGTTCCTTGAGGCAGGCGTCCGGGTACCTTAGCCTGACCTCCGCGACTTCCATCAAAGAATCCGGCAGGTTATCCAGACCCAGGGTATCCCTGATCAATTCTATGTTTTCAATCTGACGCACGGCCGCGTTCACGGTCTTATTCAGGTTGGCTGTCTCACAGTTAACCAGGCGGTTAACATTGTTGCGCATACCTTTATAAATCCTGGCGTTTTCAAAGTTCAGCAGTGCTGAGTGAGCGCCTATTATATTCAAAAAACTGATTATGTGCTCGCTCTCCTTCAAGTAAATCACATAACAGTTTTTGCGCTGGTTTGATTTAGCTTCCAGGTTAAATTTATTCATCAGCCTGCTGATAACATCAGCAAACTTTTCATTGCTGGTAACAATCTCCAGGTGATAAGTCCCCTCGGGACTGTTAACCGATCCTCCGCCGAGAAACACACCCCTCAGGTAAGACTTCCGGCAGCAGTCACGGCGCAGCAATTCATGAGGCGCTATTTCCTTGAGCCGCCCCGTCCCGTCCAGCATGCCCAGCCGCTGCAGGATATCACTCATCCCCTGCTGGGGGGGAAAGCGCACCAGGTAGATATTGTTCTTTTTTAAACGGTTTTTCCTCTGCACCAGTACCTCGGTTTGCAGATCAAAGAGGCTTTTAACCAGAGAAAAAATCTTCCGTGCCACTGCGGCGTTTTCCGTTATGATGTTCAACGACAGCCGCCCGCCGCTAAGCTGGATACTGCCATCCATTTTCACAATTGCAGACAGCTCGGCCAGGCGGCAGCAGGAACGCTGGCCGATCACCCTCGCCAGCTCATTTTTTGTTACAACCGAAAAGGACAAACAGTTCCCTCTCTTCTTTTTGGCAATATTATACCACAAAAAATGCGGGGGGAACCCCGCTGTGCTGCTCTGGATAAGAGAAGGCGCCCGCGTTTGCTTTAGGAAGTCGAGATTTCCCTGTCCGGCTCTTCTTCTTTATGGTTGCTTAAATACCTTACCTTTTCGTACTGCATCTTGGAGGAAAAAATCAGACTCAAAACCGTCCGGGCGAGCTTGTCAGGGTGGTGGCGCACCACTTCGGTCCGGTAAACCAGGTCTTCACACACCGCTTCAATGCCCAGCTTTTCTACCTCTGCTAAATCGGCCGCTACCGGTTCAGCCCCTTCCTGCCGGTAACGGGCGCGCAGTCTGGACGGCACCTGGCCGGTGTTGAGTATAACGTAATCCAAAAACTTTCCGGCGTGAGCAATGATTGCCCGCAGGTGGGAAGAAGCGGTGTAGCCCCCAGTTTCACCGGGCTGGGTCATCACATTGCTGACATAGATTTTAATAGCTGACGTCTTGGCCAGAGCCTCGGGGATTCCTTTCACCAAAAGGTTCGGGATGATGCTGGTATAAAGGCTGCCGGGGCCAAGCACAACAGCGTCCGCCTCCCTTATCGCCAGCAACGCTTCAGCCAGGGGCAGGCAGCGGGAAGGCTTCACAAACACTTTTTTGATTCTGCCCGTAGTGTGGGATATTTTTGACTCCCCCTGCACCACCCTGCCGTCGTCCAACTCGGCATAGAGGGTAATGTCGGAGAGCGTGGCCGGCAATACCTGGCCGCGCACAGCCAGAACTTTGCTCAAGCTTCGCACCGCCTGGTCAAACCCGCCGGTGGTGTCGGTTAAAGCTGCCAGCAGCAGGTTGCCGATGCTGTGTCCCGCCAGTTCGCCAGTTGAAAAGCGATACTGCAGCAACTCTTCCATTAACGGTTCCTTATCGGCAAGCGCCACCAGGCAGTTCCTGATATCCCCCGGCGGGAGTATGCCCAGATCCCCCCTGAGCCGGCCGGAACTGCCGCCATCATCGGCAACGGTCACAATGGCGGTGAGATTGCTGGTATACTCCTTGAGGCCGCGCAGTAAAACCGAAAGTCCCGTGCCGCCGCCGATAACCACAACTTTCGGCCCGCGCTTGAGGCTGTGCCTGGCGTAAATCACCTCGGCCATCCTGCCCTCTTGATCAGGCGCCAGCGCTCCGGCGATAGAGTGGAACGCTTTTAAAAGGCCGACGGCCATCACGGATAAGCCTGTAACTATAATTGCCACGCCGGCTATCCGGTTGTAATCTTCACTGAGCAAAGCGTACTCCAGACGGTGGATGGCCCGGGCAAAGTCTCCCAGCAGCCTTCCTTCCATCAACAGGTCGATCCCGATTAATGTCAGCAGTAAGCCTGCCAGAGTCAGCAGCAGCCAACGTTTTATCTTCATTCCCGGATAAAGCCACCTGAGCAGGATCATTATTTCAGCCCCAGTACTCTTTTCTGTGGTAACACCGCGAGAACGCTTAAAAAATTATACCCTGCTGATATCCCTGTGCCGGACTGTTATCCGGTAATTCTTTTCACCAAGAACATCTCTCAGCCGGTTGGCCAGGGCTACTGAGCGGTGCATGCCTCCTGTGCAGCCGATTGCAATCATTAAAGTAGTTTTCCCTTCTTTAATGTATTCCGGTATGAGAAACTCTACAAAATCGGCAAACTTCGCCATGAACTTTTCTGTTACCTCTGATTTAAAGACAAAGTCTCGCACCACAGGATCATTGCCGGTAAAGGCACGCATTTCCGCCTGATAGTACGGGTTGGGCAGGAACCTGACATCAATTACAAGATCGGAATCCAGCGGTATACCGTATTTGAAACCGAATGAAATCACTGTGACATGAAGAACGGCAGGGTCGGCACTGTCAGCAAAGGTAGCGGTTATCTCTTCTTTCAACTCTTTAACAGTCATATCGGAGGTGTCGATAACCTTATGCGCGCCTCCCCTTAGCTCCTGCAGCAAACTGCGCTCTTCCCGGATAACATCCAGCACTTCCCCGTGCGAACTGAGCGGGTGGCGCCTTCTGGACTCCTTAAACCGCCTTACCAGGGTTTCGTCGGAAGCTTCCAGGAATAGTATCTCGTACCTGATGCCCTTGTCGTCAAGTTCTGCAAGAACTTCAAAGAGCGTGTTGAAAAACTCCCCGCCCCTGATATCTACCACTAATGCCATTTTATTAATTCTGCTGGCCGCTTGTGCACAGAGTTCGGCAAATTTGGAAATCAATGCGGGGGGGAGGTTGTCCACGCAAAAAAAGCCCAGGTCTTCCAGGCTGCGCAGGGCCTGAGTCTTGCCGGCGCCGGACAGGCCGGTAACAATTACAAGCTTTGGCGTGACCATAATAACCCCCCATTCAGTAGTGTACCGGGTACCTAAGTTATTAAGTTATTTGCTAGGAGTTCCTTATGTGCTTCCTCGTCTCAGTGCACGGCGTTGATGATCATTTCCGCGGGGAACCGCAGCCTCTCCACCAGGGCTATACCGGAGGCAAGGTCCCCTACCGTCTCAGGGTAGTGGGCGTCGCTGTTAATGGCCAGCTTGGCTCCCCTGTACGCGGCGGCGCGGACGATTTCTTCTTTATTATAATGGTGGCCGGTATTAACTTCAAGGGCGGTTTCCCTTCCGGCACAGGCTCTGGCCAGTTCATCCGGATCAACCGGCAGCATCAGATCCGGATGACTGATAATATCAACCCGGTAGTTATGAACCGTGCCAATCAAGGCCTTGGTATTGGCATTGCGCATCCTGGCCCAGGCACTTCTGTTCAGCTTGGCCGCCAGGTTGGGCAAAGTAAAAAACAGAGCGTCACCCAGTTTGTCAGGCACATAGAAGGGGTGCAAGCCAGCGATTAAAAGGTCTAGCTTACCAATAATCTCCCGGGGCAGGTCCAGGCGGCCGTCGCTGCTGATTACCGCCGCCTCGGCTCCTACCAGCGCTCTAATTTCAGGGAAACTGTCAGCCAGCCCGGCAACCTCCTCCTTAATGGACAGAAAAGTTTCCGGGCTCGCCACGCCGATGCCGATGCCCCTGGGGCCGTGGTCAGTGATAGCCACCGCCGCCAACCCCCTGCCGATGGCAGCTTTGATGTTTTCCGCCGGGGTGCCCCGGCCGTCACTGTATATAGTGTGGGTATGGTAGTCAGCGAACAACTTCACAGTTGTGCAGCTCCTGTTTGAGAAAATCAATCACTCTGACCGGTCCGGGGTCGATGCCGTAAAGCGCGGCCAGATATACACTGGTATAGTCTCCGGTGTAAATCAGGGAAAAAAGCCTTGACAGAGCATTATCGCCCGAAGCCCAGACTTCCGTATACCCATCGACCACATCCTCGATCACACCTTTGGTAATCTCGATGCGTTTTTGCACCCGTGCATGATCCTGCTCGTCCCTGAGGATAATCACATGGATCTTCTTTAAAATCTCCACTGGATACTGCAAGCCGACGATTTCATTATGGTTCAGCTCGGGAAAAACGTTCCAGTAAGCCGGCGCCTTGGCGTTTTCGTTAATCTGCCCCTTCCACCTCTGGGCCACCACCTCAGTGGTGCCGGTACAGCCCCAGATAACCGGTATTTTTTGGTGAAGCTTACAGGCTATTTGTTTGGCCGGGTTGTCTGCCATGGGCGCCTGCGCGCTGAGCTTTTTATGCAGTTCCCTGACAAAACCGGTCATCGCCATTATTTCGTCATTCAAGCCGGGCAGCAGCCCTAGCCTCTGCAGGATTTTCAGCGTGGGAATAAACAAAAAACCGGTAGCCGCCCGGGGCGCGTAGCCGGAAGGAACCTTCACCAGGGGCACCCCGTCCCGCAAGGCCATCTCGCCTAATTTTCCGCCGGTGGAAATAACAATTATGGAAGCTCCCCTGGCCCGCGCATCCTCGTAGGCGCTCAGGGTTTCCTCGGTGTTGCCGGAATAGCTGATGGCAAAAACCAGCGTGTCAGGGCCGACAAATTGTGGCACGGTATAATCCCTGTTCACCGTTACCGGCACGGAAATCTTACCTGCCGCGTAAACTCTCAGCAGATCCCCCCCGATGGCTGAGCCGCCAAGCCCGGTAACCACAATATTGGAAACAGCTTCAATTTCGGGCAGTTCAACCTGTTCACTCAAGTTGCCGCAAGCCTCCGAACACTGCAGCGACAGACCGTCCAGAGCAGTCAGCATACCCTTGGAATCAATCCTGCATAACCCTTCAACATTGTTTAAATCAAACTGCTGGTTTATGGTTTATGGCCTCCTTCCAGTTCCTTTATCTTTTTCTGCGCCGGGGGTTGGATTTCCAGCACATCTTCCACATAAGCCCGCAGCACCTCCGCCACTCCCCAGGCCTGGGCGACACACCCTCTCGGAAAAGCCGGCTCATCGCCGTCAAATATTTCCGAAATATACCCCACCCCGTGGTCACGCAGCTGGTTGCGGAAGGGGATGATAAACCGCCGGGCCTGGGCGCGGCTGTCCGCGCTGTAATTGTGCGCCCGCCGGTAAGCGGTAATAAAAGGGCCGATCAGCCAGCTCCAGGCGGTGCCCTGGTGGTAAGCGCCATCCCGCCTCAGCCGGTCGCCCAGGTACACTCCCTTGTATAAAGGATCCCACGGTGACAGGCTGCGGATACCATAGGTAACGTAAAGCTCCTGCCAGACTTTCCGCACCACCCTGCTTATCTGATCCCGGCTGAGCATGCTGTAGGGCAGACTTGCCGCCAACAGCTGGTTGGGCCTGACACTGCTGTCTGTTCCCACCGGCGACACAACATCATTGAGATAGCCGCCGCTTTCATTCCAAAACTCCAGCTGAAAACTATCTTTAATCTTATCCGGCAGGTCCCCATGAAGCATTTCCCGCCCCAGGAGCAAGGACAACTTGTTAAACACCCGGACCGCGTTATACCAGAGGGCGTTTATTTCCACAGCCTTGCCGTGCCTGGGGGTTACCACCCAGTCGTCCACCTTGGCGTCCATCCAGGTCAGCTGGACGCGCGGAGACCCGGCGCTTAAAAGGCCGTCCCTATCCATAATTATGTTGTAATCGGTGCCTTTCATGTACCAGTTGATAATTTCTTTCACTGTTTCATAAAGATTAGCACGGATAAATTCCAGGTCGCCGGTATAAACCAGGTATTTATCGACCGCGTTAACAAACCAGAGAGAAGCGTCAACAGTATTGAAAACCGGATCAGCCAGCCCGTCAAAAAAAGCGTTGGGCAGGAGTCCTTTTTGGCAATGGCAGGCAAATGTGGACAGGACTTCGCCCGCTTCCGGAAAACGCCCGGTTACCAGGGTCAGACCCGGCAGGGCAATCATGGCGTCCCGGCCCCAGTCGGCAAACCAGGGATAGCCGGCTATCACCGTTTTTTTACCGGTGGAGCGGCGCTGAACGATAAATGCGTCCGCGGCCCGCACCAGGCGGCGGGCCAAGTGATCACTGTAACCGGCCTGGTCCACGAGCGCCCCCATCCGGCTTTTTTCCGCCTGCAGCAGTTTTTCCCCGTTCAGGCTGCCGATTTTTGTGGTGGACGCAATTACTGTCAGGGTTTTGCTTTCCCCCGCCGCAAACGGAATTTTAAAAACACCTGGCATATAAAGGTCCTCGTAAGGATTTTCCCCCCGCTTCTTTTCCACCGCGCAAAACATATCGTTATACCACTTACCGTCCGCGACATAATCACCCGCATCACAGGTGAGCAGCAGAGAAGGCATGTCCTCCCTGCTTTTGACCATGACTCCGCCCTTTATCATGCTCTGGCTAAAATCTATTTGCCCCTCACTGGTAATGTAGTGATGGCCGCGGCAGTTAACCATGGGAGTCAGGGTCAGCACCCCCGGTTCCGCGCCGTTCAGCACCCTGTATAGTACAACCGTGGTGTTCTGGCCGTGCACCATGAAAACGGTTTTTTCCAGAAAAATATCTCCGAAACTGTACGTAAAGGTAGGAATAGGGTTGATCGCAACCTGCTGCAGGTGGATAAATCCAAGCTCTGAAAAACCTGATTTGTGCTCATTGGCGGCCAGATTGTAGGTACAGTCACCCGCCGTAAAACGTTCGTCAAGCTTACTGAGCAGTACTATCCTCCAGCCAGGCGGATTGAGGGCCGCAGTCAGCAGGGCGTGGTACTTGCGGGTGTTGGCGTTGATGATGGTGCCGGAGGCATAGCCGCCGATACCGTTGGTCACCAGCCATTCTTTTTGAGCACCCTGTTCAAAGGTGTGCCAGTCATTTTTACCAAAGAAATACACCACCTGCCCCCTCCCATTAAAGTTGAGACAAGGGTACGGTTCTCTTGTCTCATTTTCTTGTATGTTTAATTTTAGAGATCATACCCGCTGGTTATTATGACTAATGGTAGTTTTGCTTTAAAACCTTGGAAAAATTCCTTAATCTACACTGCACATCAAAATTTCGCAGGTGCGAATTAAATCGCCAGCACAAACTTCTCCAGCGCCTCCACCACGCCGTCGCCATAAGAGGCGGACGTCACGTAATCAGCCCTTTCCTTGATTTCATCCCTGGCGTTGGCCACCACCACACCCAGGCCGGCGTACTCCAGCATATCCAGGTCATTGTAGCCGTCTCCCAGCGCCATAACTTCCTCCCTTTTCACCCCGAAATAAGAGGCCAGGAAAGATAGTGCCTGTCCTTTGGTGGCCTGCGGGTGGGAAAACTCAAGAAAATGCGGCTTCGATTTGCTTATATGCGCCTTGCCCCGGTAAAGCGGAATCAGTTCGGCGGCAAGCTGGTCAATCAAAGGTTCCTTTGCTATGACCACAATTTTTGTGGGATCGCGGTCAAGGTAATTCAGAAAATTACCTACCACTTCCATCTCCACCCCCGCTATAGACTTGTACCTGTGACCCTCAGGAGTGTCGCGCTCAACCAGGAGACGCTCGTCCAGGTAAGCGTTGAGATGATAGCCCAGTTGGTGAACCCTGGCGATTAACTCTCTGGCGCATTCCAGGGGCAGCGGCCGGTATACCAGCACTTCCCCCGACAGCGAATTCTTCACCAGTGCACCCTGGTAAGTAATCAGTGGTATTTCAATACCCAACTCCCCGGCAATACGTGCCGCAGACCTGTACATGCGGCCGGTGGAAACTGTTAGGTGCACGCCGGCGGCACGCACCGCCTTCACCGCCTCCTTAACCCGGCCGGTAATACTCAGGTCCTCGGCCAGCAGCGTGTCGTCCAGATCCACAGCGACCAGTTTGAATTTCCGCATATTTCCTCCCCAAGATTGTGAAAGTAAGACCGGCTCCCGCCATCCAATAAACATATTATACCATACCGCAGCAAAGCTGCAGACACTAAAAACCAGTCGCCGCTCCTCAATAAATCGGCGGCTACGCGGATTAGTGGTGCCAGTTGTTGAATTGTTGAATTGTTGAATTACTCACTTAAAAGAGGATATTGGCATGTTTTGGAGAATAAGTAGTATTCAGGTGATTTATGTGGGGAGGAACCTTCGTCCGTATGCAACCAATACGGTATATCATGTAACAGCCCGTGGTAATAACCGGGATAAGCTGTTCTTATCTGATAAGGACCGTGAGGCATATCTCAGGTTGTGGCGGAAATATAGTCGGGAGTTGGAGTTCGACGTCTATGCATATGTTTTGATGACGAATCATGTGCATTGGTTGGTCCGTACCGGTCGAGTACCCATTTCCGACGTCATCCACAGCATCCATAGTGTATATGCCCGGATATTTAACCAGACTCATGAACGAGTGGGACATGTTTTCCAAGGGAGATTCAATTCGCAGGTTTGCCAGGATGAGAGTTATCTCTTGTCTCTTTGCCGTTATATACACAGGAATCCCTTGAAAGCTGGGCTGGTGGAAAATTTGTCCGAATACCCGTGGAGCAGTTACCTGGACCTGTGCGGCAAAAGAGATGATTTTCTGGTAAACAGGGAATTCTGGCTGGGCTATTTTAATGAGCCCATAGCTAAAGAACTAAATGAATTGTTGGAGGAAAGCGCCGAAGGATATGAATTGGTTTTTTCTATAAAGCAAACTCCCTCTAGCAGCAAGAAAAATGAGACAAATGAAAAACGTCCCGGTCTGGATGAGTTAGCTGGTGTAATAACCGGGCGTCTTTATACAACTATCGAAGAAATACAGGGCGAAAGCCGCATACAGTCCTGTGTGCGGGCGAGGAAACAATTAATTGTAGAAGCTGTCCGGGTTCATGCTTATAAACGTTCCGAGGTAGCCCGTTATCTAAAAAAGGACCGGTCCCTGGTAACCAAGGTTCTGCAGGGACAGTATTAATCCCATTGTGGGAGTTATTCAACAATTCAACAACTGGCACCATGGAAAAATTCATATACCGCCTGGGCCGCTTTTTTGTTCATACCCTTTACAGCGGCCAACTGCTCCGGCGTAGCTTTTTTAATCTCTTGCAGCGAGCCGAAGGCTTTTAGCAAAGCGCGGCGGCGGACCTGGCCGATCCCCTCCACTTCGTCCAGGAGCGATTTCAGCCCGGTTTTACCTCTAAGGCTCCGGTGATAGGTAATGGCAAAGCGGTGGGTCTCGTCCCGCAAGCGCTGCAGCATCTGCAGCGCCCGGGAGGTCGGAGGCAGGCTGATGGGATCGGCCTGTCCCTCAGCAAAAAGCAGTTCCTCCTCCTTGGCCAAGCCAAAAGCGGGAATACGGGAAAAGCCCAGTTGCCTCATGACGTGGCGGGCGGCGGACAGCTGCCCCTTGCCGCCGTCAATAATCAACAGGTCGGGCAGCACTTGAAATTTTGCTTCCTTGCTGGAAATCTGGCCGGTGCTCAAAAGCTCCCGCTCCTCCACAGCCCTGGTGAAACGCCTCCGCAACGCCTCCTGAATGGAAGCAAAATCGTCAGGCCCCTCCACGGTGCGTATCTTAAAGCGCCGGTACTGGTCAGGGGCAGGCTTGCCTTCCTCGAATACAACCATGGCGGCAACGCTGTCAACTCCCTGAGTGTTGGATATATCATAACATTCCAGGCGAAAAGGCGGTTTCTCCAATCCCAGTTCCCCGGCCAGTTCGGCCAGTGCCTCCACCGTATTATCACGGCGTAACTGCTCCGCCAAACGGACCTGTTCCAGGGTCAGGCTGGCGTTCTTGGCCACCATCTCCACCAATTTTTTCTTTTCACCGCGCCGGGGCGTCTTCAAAAACACCCTGGTTCCCCTTTTCCCCGTCAGCCAGGTTTCAATTACCGGCTGCTCCTCGCCAACTTCCGCAGCCAGCAGGATCTCCCCGGGCACAAAGTCAACGTCGGTGTAATACTGCTTGATGAAAGCGATCAACAACTCCTGCCCGCTTAAACCTTCCGTCCCTCTCAGCATAAAGTGCTCCCGGCCGATAAGCTTGCCGCCGCGCACAAAAAACACCATCACACAGGCCTCGTCAGGCCCCTGTGCCACAGCCACCACATCCTGGTCCTCAAAGCCGCCGGTGATAATCTTCTGCCTCTCAACCACCTCGTGCACCGCCTGCAGCTGATCGCGCAGCTGGGCAGCACGCTCAAAATCCAGCTTTGCCGCCGCTTCTTCCATCCTCGCCGCCAGGAGCTTGATCAGGTCCTCCTGCCGGCCTTCCAGGAAAAGACACACTTCATTGATCATAGCCCGGTATTTAGCCCGGTCAACCTGCCCGCAGCATGGTCCCAGGCAGCGATTGATATGGTAATTCAGGCAGGGCCTGCTCCTGACTGCCGGCTCTTTTTGCTTGCAGGAGCGGAAAGGGAATATTTTTTTAAGCAGCCGCATGGTTTCATTAACCGCACCCACACGGGTATAGGGTCCGAAGTACCTGGCGCCGTCTTTGATATGGCGGCGGGTAATCATAACCCTGGGAAAATCATCGCCCAGGGTTACCTTCAGGTAGGGATAGCTTTTATCATCCTTGTACATGACATTGTAGCGGGGGCGGTGTTCCTTGATCAGGTTTTGCTCCAGGATCAGCGCTTCCACTTCCGAGTCCGTGACGATGATATCAAGGTCAGCCACTTTTTCCAGCATGAGCCTGGTTTTTGGCGGCTGCTGCGCACCGTGCTGGAAATAAGAGCGGACCCTGTTTTTGAGCGACAAAGCCTTGCCGACATAAATGATTTTACCGGCTTCGTCCTTGTACAGGTAAACCCCCGGCCCGGCGGGGAGATGTTTTAATTTATCTTCAAGCTGCATGTTAACACCGCTTTCGAGGACTGTCATATTTCACTTGTCAGGAAGCATTTTACAGTATATGCTTAAATTGAGGTGTTTTAATCATGGATAATAAAATGATGGTACTCCTTGAAGACATAAAATCATTAGTCCTGGCTAATATCGAGGGCCAAAAAGCTTTTGAGGAGCGCTTTGAAAGACGCTTGGCAAACTTGGAACTCGACATGGCCGAGATTAAGAAGACAATATTGGTAGTTATCAAAGAAATCGGTAATATCAAGACCGAACTTGCTGATGTCAAGACCGACCTCGCTGATGTCAAGACCGAACTTGCTCATGTCAAAGACGACCTCGCCGATGTTAAGACCGAGCTTGCTCATGTCAAAGACGACCTCGCCGATGTTAAGACCGAGCTTGCTGATGTTAAAGCCGAACTTGCTGATGCTAAAAATGCATTAAAAATCCTGGAAAGCAAAGTAGCCCAACTTAGAGAAACAGTAACCGCCAGTAACCGTAAAAACGAAATGTGGTTTGACTTGTTGGCCAGGGAATATGGCAAGCTGCGGCTTGATGTGGAAGCTTTGAAAGAAGAAGTTAACCTTCTTAGCCAAAATGTCCAAATCCCAGAATGAAACAAGGGGACGATTCTCTTATCTCGCTTTTTTGTACCACGTCCCAATTCTCACTCCTCAACGGCCAACTCCAAAGGACCCTCCGCCGCTTCCTCCGTCAGATCCAGGCTAAGATAGGGGCCTTTCATCAAGGCTTTTTTCAAAAACTTTCCGGTGTAGGACTTCCGCACTGCAGCCACCTCTTCAGGCGTACCGGTGGCCAGAACTTCACCGCCCTTGTGCCCGCCTTCCGGACCCAGGTCTATAATGTGGTCTGCAGTCTTGATCACGTCCAGGTTGTGTTCAATCACCACCACGGTATCACCCGCCTCCACCAGGCGGTGCAGCACCTTCAGCAGCCTGTCGATATCAGCGGTGTGCAGTCCGGTGGTGGGCTCGTCAAGGATATAGAAAGTCCTGCCGTTGGAACGTCTGGATAATTCGGTCGACAGCTTTACCCGCTGGGCCTCACCCCCGGAGAGAGTGGTGGCCGGCTGCCCCAGCCGGATATAGCCAAGCCCCACGTCATGCAGTGTCTTTAGTCTGCGGTAAATCCTGGGGATGTGGCGGAAAAACTCGACTGCCTGATCAACAGTCATCCCCAGTACATCGGCAATGCTTTTACCCTTGTACCTGACCTCCAGTGTTTCCCGGTTATAGCGCAAACCCTTGCAGACCTCGCAGGGAACATAAACATCCGGCAGAAAATGCATCTCAATCTTAATGATCCCGTCCCCGCGGCAGGACTCGCAGCGCCCGCCCTTAACGTTGAAACTGAAGCGGCCGGGCTTGTAGCCGCGCATTTTCGACTCCGGGATCTGGGTGAAAAGGTCCCTGATATCGTTAAACACCCCGGTATAGGTGGCCGGGTTGGAGCGGGGCGTTCGCCCGATGGGGGACTGGTTCACATCGATCACCTTATCCAGGTGCTCAACACCCCGGACACCCCGGTTTTGCCCGGGCTGGGTCCTGGCCCCGTGCAGTTCCTGGGCCAGTTTCCGGTACATGATGTCATTGACCAGGGTGCTCTTGCCCGAACCCGAGACGCCTGTGACGCATGTAAACACACCCAGGGGAAAAGCCACATCAATGTTTTTTAAATTGTTTTCAGCCGCCCCCAGCACCTCAACCACCCTGGCGTTAGGCTTACGCCGGCATACAGGCACCGGGATGGCTTTCTTGCCGCTCAGGTACTGCCCGGTGATTGAATCCGGGTTTTTGGCGATATCCTGGTAAGTTCCCGCCGCGATTACCCGCCCGCCGTGCTCCCCTGCGCCGGGTCCGATATCGATAATATGATCGGCGGTCAGCATGGTTTCCTCGTCGTGCTCCACCACGATCAGCGTATTGCCCAAATCCCGCAGGCGCTCCAGCGTGCCCAGCAGGCGCTGGTTGTCACGCTGGTGCAGGCCGACGCTGGGTTCGTCCAGAATATACAGCACGCCCATCAGTCCCGAGCCAATCTGGGTGGCCAGCCTGATCCGCTGGGCCTCACCCCCCGCCAGGGTTCCCGCGCCACGGTCCAGGGTAAGGTAATCCAGCCCCACGTTAACCAGAAAGCCCAGCCGTTCGTTGATCTCTTTTAAAATCTGCCTGGCGATAAGCTGCTCCCGGCCGGTCAGTTCCAGGGCGTGGAAAAATTCTTTAGCCTCCAGCACGGAAAAGTGGGTAACCTCAGATATGGACAGCCCGCCCATCTTCACCGCCAGCGCCTCGGGCTTCAGCCTCGCTCCGCCGCAGGAAGGACAAGAGCGGCCGCTCATGTACTGCTCGATGTCCTCGCGCTGGTGCTCGGAGCTGGTCTCCTTGTAACGCCTGGTCAGGTTGTTGATAACCCCTTCAAAAGGCACGTTCATTTCATGTTTACGACCGTAATGATCATTTTGCAGGACAAAGTGAAAGCGCTTGCCGCGCGTGCCGTACAGGACCACGTCCAGGTGCTCCGGGGCCAGCTCTCTGACCGGCGTTTCCAGGCTGAAGCCATAGTGGCCGGCCATTCCCTCTAAAAACTGGTAGGAATAACTTCCCTTGTGCCACCCGTCAATAGCTCCCTCGGCGATGGACCTGCTGCGGTCCGGGATGACCAGGTCGGGGTCTATTTCCCTCTTTATGCCCAGGCCGGTACAATCAGGGCAGGCCCCGTAGGGGCTGTTAAACGAAAAAAGGCGCGGCGAAATCTCGGTGATGCTGATGCCGCATTCAACACAGGCAAAGTTCTGGCTGAAGGTGATTTCTTCCCCATCAGTCACGGCCGCCACCGCCACGCCGCCGCCTTGCTTCAGCGCCGTCTCCAGGGAGTCAGCCAGCCTCCGCTCAGCGCCGGGCCGTACAATGATCCGGTCCACCACCACTTCAATGGTGTGTTTTTTATTTTTGTCAAGCTTGAACTCTTCGGAGGCGTCCAGCACCTCGCCGTCTATTCTCACCCGGACAAAACCGCTGCGGCGGATGTCCTCAAAGATTTTGGTGTGCTCACCCTTTTTGCCCTGAATTACCGGAGACAGGATTTGCAGCCGCGTGCCTTCGGCCAGGGAGGCTAAGTGATCTACCATCTGCTCCACCGCCTGCCTGGTGATCAGCCTGCCGCAGCGCGGGCAGTGGGGACGCCCCACCCTGGCGAAAAGCAGTCGCAGGTAGTCGTAAATCTCCGTGACGGTGCCTACAGTTGAGCGCGGGTTGTGGCTGGTTGTCTTCTGATCGATGGAAATAGCCGGGGAAAGCCCCTCGATATAGTCCAGGTCCGGCTTGTCCATCTGCCCGAGAAACTGGCGGGCATAAGCGGAAAGCGACTCCACGTACCGCCTCTGCCCCTCGGCGTAAATAGTGTCAAAAGCCAGCGAGGATTTGCCAGAACCGGAAATCCCAGTGATCACCACAAACTTATCCCGCGGGATTTCAACGTCTATGTTTTTCAGGTTGTGGGCACGTGCGCCCTTCACTAAAATTTTATCGAGCATAAAAACTCCTTCTATGGTGCCAGTTGTTGAATTGTTGAATTGTTGTGTGAGACAGGAGAACCGTCCCCCTGTCTCACTTTAAAACCTCGAACCCATACTGGACAAAATGACGGTCAAAAGTAAAAGCGGTTTCAATCCCCAACCGTTCCATCACAGCGAAAGAAGTCGCGTCGGTGTATGAATAATCCTTGTCGGTATGTTTAAACAAAATCTTTCTAGCTCTCATCTCATCAGAATCAATAATGCGCTCCACCGGCCACCTGTTATTCGTTAACCAAACCCTTGCAGCATAGCCCCCAAGTCTTTTCATTAAAAGAGCATACGCTTCAGCAACAATATAATTGGTGATCAAAGGAACTAATCGTTCATTTTTTAATCTTTTTAAAACTGTTTCAGCGTTTTTATGGTTGGAATCATCCGGGCAAAGCAAGGAAAAAATAGCGCTGGTATCGATTAAGATTTCTCTTCCCATGACTTTCTCCATCCTTCGATCTCACCTTCAGCCAGATACTTATCATGGTTTTCAGCCACATCAGTTGCTCCAGAATTATCCTTAAACATCCCGATCATTTCCCAAATGGGGTCCTCATCACTCAGCGGCACTATATTCTTTGCCTTTTTCAAAATTATCTCTTCTCCGTTAAGATATACAACCAGGTGACTGCCCTTTTCCAACCGGAGTTTCTCCCTAATAGCCTTTGGCAATGTCATCTGACCCTTGCTTGTCAACTTCACTATTTCGTACTCCACGGCAATCTATCCTTTCCAATAGTAAGATATCCTTACCATATATTATAACCAGGCTGATTTTTTAATACAAGGCAGCGCCACTACAGCAAAACTAGAACTGTCCCCGCTTGCTGCCTTTTGAGACAGGAGAACCGTCCCCTACTTGCGCATTGGCAAGGCGAGAACCGTCCCCACTTGCTAGGCGTCGGGGATGGCGGGGCCGATGCCTTTTTCACCCCTCAGTTGGAGGCGCAGCTCGATGATCAAGTCCCTGAGCTGGGCCGCCCGTTCGAAGGCCAGCTGGCGCGCCGACTGAGCCATTTCTTTTTCCAGGGAGGCGATGGTCTTCTTCAACTGAGCCTTGGTCATCTTTTTACCCGCCTGGGGCATAGCCTCATATAGCGCCTTCGGCTCCGCGACGCGGGTGGCCTCTATTACATCGCGCACCGCTTTGCGCACCGTTTCCGGGGTTATGCCGTGCTCCTGGTTGTACTCGATCTGCACCTCGCGGCGGCGGTTGGTCTCTGAGATAGCCCGGTTCATTGAATCTGTGACCCTGTCCGCGTACATGATCACTTTTCCCTCAACATTGCGGGCCGCCCGCCCGGTGGTCTGGATCAGGGAGCGCGCGGAGCGCAGGAAGCCCTCCTTATCAGCGTCAAGTATGGCCACCAGGCTTACCTCCGGCAGGTCCAGGCCCTCCCGTAAAAGGTTGATCCCCACCAGCACGTCAAATACCCCCAGCCTCAAGTCCCTGAGTATTTCCATACGCTCGATGGTCTTGATATCCGAGTGCAGGTAGCGCACTTTGATCCCGATCTCACGCAAATAGTCTGTTAAATCCTCAGCCATTTTCTTAGTCAGGGTGGTTACCAGCACCCTTTCCTCGCGCTTGACCCTCTGGCGGATTTCACCAATCAGGTCATCTATCTGTCCCCTGGTGGGGCGCACAAAGATTTCCGGGTCCACCAGACCGGTGGGGCGGATAATCTGTTCCACCACCTGTTCACAATTATTTAATTCATATGGCCCCGGTGTGGCCGACAAGTAGACTACCTGGTTCAGGCGCCCCACAAATTCCTTGAAGGTGAGAGGACGGTTGTCGTAGGCCGACGGCAGCCGGAAGCCGTATTCAATCAGAGCCTTCTTGCGGGAGCGGTCCCCCTCGTACATGGCCCCCACCTGTGGTACAGAGATATGAGACTCGTCAATAAACATGATAAAGTCTTGCGGGAAATAGTCCAGCAAGGTATAGGGCGGCTGTCCCGGCTCCCTGCCGGTAAGATGGCGGGAGTAGTTTTCAATCCCGCTGCAAAACCCCATCTCGCGCATCATTTCCAGGTCAAACATGGTCCGCTGCTCCAGGCGCTGCGCTTCCAAAAGCTTCTCCCCGGAGCGCAGCTGAGCCAGGGTTTCCTCCAGCTCGGCCTCAATGGTAACAACAGCCCGCTCCATTCTCTCGTTGGATATGGCGTAGTGGCTGGCCGGAAAAATCGAGATATGCCGTCGCTCCCCCAGGATTTCTCCGGTCAGCACGTCAAACTCCAGCAATCTTTCTATTTCGTCGCCGTTAAAGTCCACCCGTATCGCTTTTTCTGAGGCTGAGGCCGGGAAAATCTCGACCACGTCGCCCCGCACCCGGAATTTGCCCCTGATAAAGTTGATATCGTTGCGCTCGTACTGGATGCTGACCAGTTTGCGCAGGACCGCGTCCCGGTCGTAGCGTTCGCCCTGGCGCAGGGACAGGACCAGCGCGCTGTACTGCTCCGGGTCACCCAGACCATAGATGCAGGACACACTGGCCACGATAATCACGTCCCTCCGTTCAAACAGGGCGCAGGTGGCCGAGTGGCGCAGCTTATCGATCTCGTCGTTTACCGACGAGTCTTTTTCAATATAAGTATCGGAATGGGGAATATAAGCCTCAGGCTGGTAATAGTCGTAGTAGCTGACGAAATACTCCACCGCGTTTTCCGGGAAAAATTCCTTGAACTCCCCGCAAAGCTGAGCGGCCAGGGTCTTATTCGGCGCCAGCACCAGAGCCGGCCGCTGCACAGCCTGGATCACCTGGGCCATGGTGTAGGTTTTGCCGGTCCCGGTCGCCCCCAGCAGGACCTGGCCCCGGTCGCCTCTGTTGAGTCCCTCCGTCAGCGCGGCAATCGCTGCGGGCTGATCCCCGCGCGGTGTATAGTCTGATTTCAGCTCAAAGGTGCGCATGGCTTAACCTCTTTTTTTCAGTATATAAATAGTATACCATAAGCACCCATAGACCAAAAGTATGTTCTGTTTTTTAACAAGAACATGGACACACCCCTGCAGAGAATGTCTCCTAAACTCCAACAGGGGTAAATCCGGCAGACCCAAACATTACCTGGATAATTTATCTTAAAAGGGAATTTTCCTCTTGTTGCCGAAAAATAAAAAAACGGGTGAAGGGAGTTGGTTGTGTGGACGTAATTGGTGGCGCTTTTATGGTTATACCTATAGCAGCTGTGTATGTTTTCATGTTGGTAGTAGTGTGGCGATTTATGAGAGCTCATGAGTCAATTGCAGAATCACTTAAGATAGTTGCACAGAATTTCAAGAGAGAGCCGTAAGGCTCTTTTCATATACCGTTAAAGTGATACCTTATCTCGCCATAGCAAGCTGAAAGCAGCCACTTAGGGCTGCTTCCTGGCGTCCTGCAGAATCAGATGGTGAAATTTACTCAATTATATATAGCCCTGGCTTAGCGGCCTTTTGATCCGCCTCAAGACCTGCCGCTCCCTTCGCCGGCGCCTCCTTCCTGGCCCTGGCCCTGACCGTCGCTTTTGTCGCCGCCGGCGCCGTCTATGGTTTCAATCTTTTTGATTTCACCGTTTATCTGCATCTCCACGGTTTTTCCATCCTGGGTGGTAATCCTGAGCGTTGTTTTCCGTCCCGCGCCATTCTGACCTCCTTGCCCGTTGCCGCCGGCACTGTTGCCGCTGTTGCCGCTGTTGCCGCTGTTGCCGCTGTTGCCGCTGTTGCCGCTGTTGCCGCTGTTGCTTCCACTGTTGTTGCCACTGCCGCCCTGCCCGCCGGACTGCTGACCCTGGCCACCCTGCTGTGCCTGCTGGCCTTGCTGGCCCTGCTGCGCCTGCTGGCCGCCCATCTTATTCCAGCGCTGCTCCAGGAGGTAAGCTTCACTGCTGGTAATCAAGCGCACCGGAGTTACCTTGGCGGGCACGTCAAAGTCCCCGTTTTCAACCTGCTTATCGTACTGCCAGTGGCCCGTGGTGGCCATACCCACCGCCGCGTCAAAAGCATACTGTGCAATCAAGTCGGGCATCACGTCAATTTCAGCGTCATGCTCGCCCGCCGCCAGAGCACGGCTGGACTGCTGGTCGGCGCCTACCCCCACGGTGATCACCCGCTGGTCCAGGCCCCGGTTTTTCAGCATAGCGGCGGCAGCCGCGGCCATGCGGCTGTCGGTGGCAAGCACAGCGTCGATCTGGTTGCTGGACGCGGCCAGCGCCTGCTCAAGAGTTGCCGTCGCCTGCTGCGGGTCCCCCCGCGCATGTTCCTTTACCAGCGCCACCTGTACCTGCGGCTGATTCCGCAGATTCTCCAGCACCGAAGAAGTGATGTCCCGCGAGACCCGGTCGTTCTGGTCACCCTGGAGAATAACAGTCTTTAGCGGTGACTGTCGCCCCTGAGCCGCGCCAAGGAGATAGCGGGCCATAAGCTCTCCGGTCCGGGCGTGGTCGGATGTGATATACCCATCCAGCGGTGAGTTAGCCGGCAGTGTTTCCAGGGCTATCACCCGGATATTGGCCTGGGCCAGCTTGCGCACCAGTCCGGGACCGGCGGCAGGGTCCACCGC